>NZ_JALKAK010000017.1:0-85199 GCF_023015645.1 Pseudohalocynthiibacter sp. F2068 | reverse complement strand
CCCATGAAATGGGCTTCGCGCGGACCATCGCCGATCAGGTGATATTTATGGATGAGGGCGACATCGTCGAGCAAAGTGGCCCGATCGAGTTTTTCGACAATCCGCAACACGAGCGCACCAAAATGTTCCTCAGTCAGATTCTTTGACCAAAATCCCCTTTACTCCAGTGACCGAGATGCGACATGTCCTTTGAATTATTTGTCGAAGTCACACGAAATAAAACCGTCGAAAGCCGTCATTTCGGCGCGGCGGTCGTATGCGATCACAAAGGCAACCTGCTGGAAAGCTGGGGGGAACCAGAGCAGCTTGTTTTCCCGCGCTCTGCTATGAAACCAATGCTGGCGATCGATCTGATCGAATGCGGCGCCTGTGACAGGTTTGGGCTGAGTGACGCCGAACTGACCCTGGCTTGCGCATCACACCAGGGCGAGCCGATGCACCAAAACCTGGTCGAAGCCTGGCTGCACCGTCTGGGGCTTGGCAATGATGACCTGGCTTGTGGCAGTGTGCTGCCCGACGATATCGAAAGCGCCAACCATGTTCTGGCCTCGGGCCAGCATGGCCGCCGTTCGCATCACAATTGCTCGGGCAAACACGCGGGCTTTCTGACCAATGCGCTGCATCTCGGACTACCAACCGCCGACTATCATCTGATCGGGCACCCTCTGCAACAGCGCGCCTTAGATATTCTCTCTGACCTCGCAGAGATAGACTTGAGAAAATTTCCCGTGGGAATCGACGGCTGCGGCTTTCCGGCGATCACGATGCCCTTGGCAAGGCTGGAGCATGCCATCGCCCGGTTCAGCAATCCTGCCTATCTGAGTGCGGAGCGAACCAGTGCAATTTTTCGGTTGCATGCCGGTTATCGCCCAAAACCCGCTCCATGCGGCGGGCCATGGCACAATCGTCAGCGCCTTGATTGCTGCAACCAAGGGCGTGGTCCTGGCTAAAACCGGTGCCGAAGGCATACTCGTCGCAGCCCTGCCCGCGCAGGGGCTTGGCATTGCACTGAAGATAGCGGACGGCAACGCACGACCTCGCGGGGCCGCGTTGCTGGCAATTCTCGACCACCTTGGTATCCTGTCGGACGCTGAGAAAAGCCAACTTGGAGAACACATAGCACCCTCGGTCGAAAACTCTCTTAGGGCGACTGTAGGGGAAATAAAACCTGCACCGACATGGTTAAAATAACCAGCTATGAGAACTGAGGGCAGGTTGATAAGAAAACCTGTATGTGCTGCAAACGGCACGATTGTCCCGCACAGAAGCCGTTGATCACGCAGCGATCAACTGGATTGAGCCCGAAGTACCCGGTTTCGGCGGCAAATCCAATGTCCGCTCTGCGATCAGGTCGCGTTCTCAATAGCGCCCTTCATTCAGCGCTGTTTGGACTATTACTTCGATCAGCTCCATGCTGGATTCTGAGCTGACATCTTCAAAATAAATCGTACCCGGCCAAGGTGGATTTGTGATGCTGTACCCGTTGTCACGTATCGTACGCGCGACGGTTTTCACTGCGTCGACATCACAGCGGGTAACTGAGCGCAGATCAGCCTTTGCTGCATCCATATCGGCCACACTATTGCGGTCAATTTGTGATGAACCCACACCCGCAAAAAGCGGCACGTTCCATTCAATCGCCTTGTCGCGGTAGTAGTCAACAGGCACTCTGTCATCGTGCAGGCGCTGTACATAGTGGCGGCAGACAGAATGTTTGGCCTCAGTCAATTCATCCAGTGTCACCGCTGGGTTCGTTGCTGCAGAGGTGCCGCCTTTTCGTGCGTTGCATCGGTTTTTCTGCTGCGCCTGAGTCACGTAGTCGCCACGATAGTTGGCGTCATACACACGATCACCCCAGGGCTCGTTCTTTGCAAGATACCTGATCGCGTCTATAGAAATATCACGGCAATTCCTTGGCCCGACAAAGAAGGGCGACCCCGACGCATCCGACAATTCGATCCAGCCGTTGGGAAATTTGGATATGAAGTCGTTGATCCATGGGCGATGGACAGTATCGGCCAGATGCCTCAGTAAATCTTTTGCGAACTCAGGTTCGCGCACCAGTGCGGCCAGAAGCGGCTCTTGCCCGAACGTATCCGCAGCCAAACTGTAAGGCGCTGACAGGTGAAGTACCGGCTCCAGGCCAGTCAAGCTGACGTAAACTCGGATCATTTCTTCGATTATGGCTGGTATACCCTTGGTAAAGTCGGGTGTTCGCGGCTGCTGCCAGTTTTCCCGGTTGAGCAACGTCAAATCAGGATCCGACCCCGGAGGAAATTTGTCAGGATACATGGTCTGCTGGCCCATGGCCTCGGCTGTGAAAGCGTAAACCGGCCAACTCAGGTACAGCTTATTCATCCCCAATAAACGCCGAGTCATCAGTGTTGTACGCACATACCGTTCGGGATTACCTTTGTAGAATTCAGATGAGTCATATCCAAACAGATCATGCATGATGGTCAACGTCATCAAGTTGATAGACCCACCGATATGAATCGCATCTGTTGGTCCATTCCACGCGAAATCACTGTCGAACTTGCCTTCGACAGTATCCAAAAACACCTGCTTCAATTCATCCATGCGGGTTGCGTCAGCATCCTGCCAAGCCTGAAGCATGCGAATGCCATTAGGAAATTCCAGAACATCAGCCGAAGTGACATCCAATGTGTTCTGTGCTGTATGTTTCATCATCAGGATTCCGTTAGTCATATCATTAATACATTATAAAATAATACTACCGGCCATAAAGATGGAATAAAAACATAACTATTATATAATAAATATATGTATAAACGCAAAAGCATCCAGTCGGTCCTGAAAGCTCTTTATGTCTTTGAAGCTGTAGCACGCGAGCAAAGCTTTACCAGAGCAGCACATCATCTTGGCATGCCGCAGCCTTCTGTCAGCCGTTTTATCGCCAATCTGGAAAGCTTCATTGGAACGCCTTTAATTCATCGCCGACACAATCGGATCGAAATGACTCCGGCGGGTGACGAGCTCGTTAAGGCGACTGAGCTAGGATTGGGACATATCCGCGCTGTTGTGGAAACGCTAATGCGCGGGCAGACAATAGACCGCCTGTCCATCGTCTGCACACACGGGTTTGCCCATATGTGGGTACTTCCACGTATGGAACCGCTTAGGGCGCTGCTGCCGGGTTGGGATATCCGGCTGAATACGTCAGACCAACCACAGGATGCTGATTTCGACGATGCAGATATCGTCATCCGCTTCGGATCAGGCGACTGGGCCGGTATGCATGCGTCCTTGCTTTTTGAAGAAGAGGTCTTTCCGGTCTGCGCACCTGCTTTGCTGAGCGCGAACCGGCTGCAGCAAGAGATGGTTCAGCCCGGTGATTTGTCTGCGCTGCCTTTAATAGCACAAGATTTTGGTGAATTTGGCTGGGTAAGTTGGTCAGATCTGTTTCGTGCTTTTGGGATCAAATGCGAACAATTGCCCGAAATCCATCCTGTGCCAAGCTATCACTTCATCCTTCAGGCGGCGACGGAAGGTAAAGGTGTCGCTCTGGCCTGGGCGCACCTGACCGAACCATATTTATCTAATGGATGGTTAGTAGAACTGCCCAACATGCGGCTGAGCACGGGTAAAGCATATTATGCCACTTTTGCGACGGACCACCCGCAGAAGGAAGCCATCACGCGATGGCTGACAGCATGTCGAATGCCCTAATTTTCTTTGCGTTAATACGATTGACGTGAACTTTGAACGGAAGTCTGTGCAACACTCGAAAATACAAAGAAAATAACTTTTTCTTGGTGGAATTCATTGGCAAAAAAGAGCAATCTGCGTGTTGTCGTGATCCGAACGCTGAAGGCCAGAAGATCGTTAGCCGTCTCAGGTTGGTGTTTCCGGCTCTGATACGGTTAGAATACTATATAGCGGGGCGGTGGCTTTATTCTCCTCACTCAAGTCTTCGAAATAGTGGGCTATGGTGCGGGCGAAATAGGCCAATAGGGCTTTCTTGTCCGGGTTACGGTACAAGTGTCCCTCGTCCTGGATAAGAACTTCACGCGACAGAAGAACATCCAATCCTTTCCGGTAGGTTGTTTCGCCATCCAGTTCGTCTATCGCCATCGGCACGTTACGTTGGCGCAATCTTTCGAGCAAGCGCAAGACACCCTGTTTGATTTCCGTTTTTTGGAGGATGTCGCTGCCGGATTCATGGATTACCGTCGCGACCAGCGAAACCGGCAAGACCGGGATGATATCGCTGATGCGTCCGATAATCGATTCCGCTATTGGTGCAACGATTGCCTTGCGTTGTTCATCATCAAGGGCCTCGACCGATCCGCCGTGTTCAGCTAGCCAGTCCCTCGCTGAAAGCGCAGGGCCAAAGCTAACGGCCGCTTGTCCATAGCGACGACGGCTTATGCGCAGCAGGCGAGCGCTCACTCCGAAGGAATGCCAAATCGTGCTTTTAAGTGCGTAAAATTTCGACTTCCTGGCAAAGCCGTGATCCTGATGAGCAAGCAAGGTCAGGTCCTCGGGAACCCTGTCATAGTTGAAAGCCACGGGAATGAAGACAATATCGCGCGTACCGCCTTTTCCGAGACCCGCAAGAATATAGCGCATCAGCCCCAGCTTGACGGGCTGGATAGCACCATCCCGGCTTAACCCGCCTTCCAGAAAGATCCCCTGAGGCATATGTGCCCCGATCATCATATGGATGTAGCGGGCGAGTACCTTTTTGTAGAGGCGACTTTGGGCTTCGCGGCGGATGATATACGACCCGCTCATATGCATGATCCGGTTTACCGGCCACACTGCGGCCCATTCTCCCGCCGCGAAAGATACCATACTGGTGCGCGACGCCAGATAGCTCAGAACCGCGACATCCATGTTCGACCGGTGGTTGCCCACCAGAACGATACTGGCGTCCTCTGGAATGTCCGTATAGGCGCCCGGTGGCGGTTGTTGTGCGATTTGAATATCATACATCGACCGCAGGTACCGGCGCGCGAGCCAGTAGCCGACGTGAAAATAAAAGAGTGCAAAAAAGGACGGCATCATTTCGTCTACATAGGTTCGCGCTTCCTTTTCTGCGGCGTCACGCCCCCTTGTATCGGCAGCAAGATCAATAGCGGCCTGCACTTCCGCGTCGTTGAAAAGCCGTTCCATCAAAACACGACGCGGAACCTGCAAAACCGCGGGTAAGGGGCGGATGAGCGTAGTATTCAGGCGTGCCTTGAGATCCCGTTCCCGCCGATTCAAGACGCGGCGGATAATCGGGTCGAAAATGAATGCTTTTGCCCCCAACGCAGCCAATACGAGCGTGGGTACTGCTGCCCACAAGGGCAGTGTGATCGGGTATCCGAGCACTACCGGGTCTCCCGCACTGCAATCTCATCGAAAATTTCCTGCAGCCGATCCAGCGGGCGTGTGTCATGACCCAAACGCAAAGGAACGGTGAAATGACCGCATGGCCATACAAACCGATTTTCCGGGGGCAATCGCCACTTTTCCTGCAGCTTTTGACCAGAGGAAAAATGTGTGACCCGGTCATGTCGACCCAGAACGCTGACAATCCTACTTGGTGGCACTACGGGCGCACCAGATGGATCAAGTTTAGCCAGCCATTCCTTCTGCATGTCCCGGCGCCATCCCAAAGCCCCCAAAGGTTCGTGTAGCCCCCAGATATCGGACAGATCGCTGTCCGTTGCCACGTCACCCACATGTTCGCAATGGGTCATCAAGAACAAAGCATCCGGTTGCAGGTGTTTGGGCCAGTTGCGGGCCCTTATTGATGTCATCTGGGCTGATTGTGCGCCTAGGCTGCTACCGCCGAAGGCGACAGGCCCCGTGCTGGTGCGCCGCGACCAATCCATGAGCACAGCCCATTCGCGATGCTGGGCTGTAAAGTAGTCAAATTCGCCCTTTGGTGCCCTGGACAGGAAAGGCTCACCCCCATAGTACCCCTCAGGTACCCGGCGTCCGTGCCACGGGCCTTCGGGCCGTATCACGCGGATGCCCCAGCGTGGCAAGTTAGCAATCGGGTCAACCAGGTTGCGCCAATGGTCGAACTCGACACATATCCCATGACCAAAGATCAGGGTGGGTGGGTTTTCGATACCGACAGGTTCATGCACCCGGGCATAGACGTCATCACCCATATGTGCCGCCGGAGAGGCAAAGCGGATCCAGCTATCCCGCCCCGAAGCGGTCGCAATGCTGCGAGATCTCTCCACCTTCGGCATCATTACAGGTGGGGCGAACAACTGCTCAAACTTTTCTCCGCTGACACCATAAACCGCCTCAAACTCTTGCGGGGTGACGAAACTCGGAAACACCGTCGTTGCCAGCCAATGACGCAGATAGGTGAAATGCCGCCGGGTTACATTGTAGCGGCTGCGTGCATGAAGGCGTGCTTCTTCAAGCGAGATAAGATGTTTTTCCGGAACATCACCGGACCCGAAAAAATTCTCCTGCCAAAAAAGCTCGACACTGTTGATATTGGCACGTTCGCGCTCAAAAATCCTCAAAGCCCGGCGCAGTTTAGCCTTGTATCTGATTTCACGTGTGAGCGGAGCAGCGGCAGCGAACTCATCAACCTCTCCATTCGCTGCCCTGGCGGCCGCCCAAAGCCGCGAAAACGGGAAGAACAGCCGTTTGAGACCTTGCAATATTAACCAGTCCAGCCAGCGGCGCGCCAGAATTTCGCCAATGGGCGAAGCCATGATACGTTGCGCGGCATTAATCTCGCGCCGTGGGATGTGACGCCCTGACGATGTGCTCAAATCGAAACCACTATCTCTTAGTCCTTGGAAATTCATATACTTGCATAAACCATTGTCGGTGCATGTCCAGATGCGCCGAACCCTCCCGATCCGGCAAAGGCAAACAAACCCGCAGGCGTGTTCAGATTGTTCGTGCTCTTTCCACTGCGGTTTAAGCGACCGAAAACAATACGGGATGATATGGAAAAGAAGCAGAAATTGAAGTCAGGTTGTTAGACCCCATCTAATGCGCCTGATACCCTATATGACGTCTCGGCCCTCCTTTTCCCCTTATTAGCGACGCCAAACAGTGCAGGCTGGGCACCAGTCTGAACAACCACGGGGGCGGAAAAATGAGCTGGATAAAGTGAAAGGCTTTCTGTCAATGATTAGATTCTGACGAAACTGCGATTTGCATCATGAAACCGATATTCAATCATTCAAACCGTTGGTCTTTAGTTCAAGTCACTCAGATGTGGCACTCCAATAGGCAGGCGCGCCACATCGGATGGAGCGTCCGCTGAAAATTCAAATGTCTCCGCTCAAACGAAATCAACAAATTTATTAAATGGCATCTCACGGAGGCGCTGTCCGGTGGCGTCAAAGATCGCAGCCGCAAGCGCCGGAGCCGCAGGTGGAACCGGGGGCTCACCGATGCCACGCACCTTGTCGCCGTTTTCCAGCCCTCTTACAAAAATCTCCGGGCATTGGTACATGCGCATCCCTTCTGCATCCCAAAAGTTCGCCTGTTCCGCCATGCCATCGGTATAGGTGATTTCGCAGTTCATCGCGTGGCCTAAGCCGAAAACGACGCCGCCCTGTACAAGATTCTCGAAATTCACCGGGTCAACGATCTGGCCCACGTCTGCGGCCACCCACACTTTGTCGATGCGGATCCCATCGTCGGTGTTCGTGACTTCAACCACCTCGGCCACGGGTGTGCCGAAGCTTTCGACAAACGAAACACCGCGGCCCTTGTTTGCTGCTAGCTTACCACCCCACGAAGACATCTCGGCCACGGCCTCGAGCACCCTGCGCGAGGTGTCATGACCCATCAACCGGATGCGTTCTTCCATTGGATCTGCACCCGCTGCTTGGATTAGTTCGTCGAGAAAGCTGTCGAAGAAAAAACCGTTAGCTGAAGCGCCGACCGAACGCCAGGACGACACCGGTGCAAGTTCTGGCACCCGATAGGCACGCATGCGGTAGTTCGGCAAGTTGTAAGGATTGTTCCAGGAACCGGCGGCGATCTGAGAATCCGGTCCGGGAATGGAAAGGCCAGCCCGCCCCATTTGCGATGAGATCACTGATGGCATCGCAACCTGCAGATCGATCGCCTCAACCTTACCATCGACAACCGCACCCGTACCTTGAGCCATACCAATATGACGCGGGAAGTCGTGGGCAAAATCCTCTTCCCGGCTATAGGTCAGCTTGACGGGTGTGCCGCGCATCTGGGTGGCGATTTCGGCGGCTTGCTTCAAATGTTCAAATTCCAGCCTGTGGCCAAAACTACCGCCGATAAATTGATTGTGGAACTTCACTTGTTCTGCTTCATGCTCGGTAATACTGGCGACGATCTGCTGCAGCATGCGAGGTAACTGATGACCGCTCCAGATCTCGACCGCATCATCCGTTACAAGTATTGTGGCATTGAGCGGCTCGAGCGGAGCGTGTGCCACATATGGTGCCCGGTATTCAGCGGAAACCACCTCGCCTTTTGCAATCGCTTGTTCGGCATCGCCGTCGTCGCGCCATTTGGAATCGAGGTTTTCTTCGGAGAAAGACTTCGAAATTGTTTCCCAATGTGCATCCTGTTCGGCGGGATAAGGTGCTGAATCCCAGTCGAATGTGATTGCTTCTGCCGCCTGAATCGCGCGCCAGGTATTATTGGCGATAACCGCGACACCATTGGTGATCGGAACAATTTTCCGCACTCCGCGCATGTCTTCAACTTCCGAGGCGTCGTAGCTGCGAAGAGTGCCCCCTTGGCGAGGATTCATCTTAACAGCGGCATGGACCATGCCCTCGATCCTGAGGTCGATCCCGTAGTCCATGGTGCCGGTTGATTTGGCGACTATGTCAAGCCGCTGCATCGGCTTGCCGATCAATCGCCACTGATCAGGTGCGCGCAATTCAACATCTGTGACCGGTTCGATCCCGGCTGCAGTTGCGGCCAGTTCGGTGTATTTCAGCTCTGAGCCGTCTGGCAGCTGGACGGCACCATTAGCCGTCTTGAGTTGAGTGACCGGAACGCCGGATTGCTGAGATGCCGCCAGTTTCAGTGTTTCGCGCGCAACAGCACCCGCACGGCGCAACTTGTTAAAGCTGTCCGGTATCGTCGTCGAGCCACCCGTGCCCTGCATGCCCAAGAGTTTCAGCACCCCGCCCATTGCGCTGCGCATCGACTCTGCGGCAAAGCTTTCGTCCGTTGACATGAAAGGCACAGCTTCATCGGCCATTGCTGTGTTCCAATAGGCCTTGTCCGGTTCGCCAAAATTTACGTCAAACTGACCGAATTCAATATCCAGTTCCTCGGCTATCAGCGCGGCCTGGGACGACACCACACCCTGCCCCTTGTCGGCATGTGGTGTGATTAGAGTGACTCTTTCCCTGTCGATCAGAACCCATGGGTTAAAGGAGGCGGTGCCTTCCGCAAGCCCGTCTTCAAGCGGATTTGGATAGGGCGTTCGAATTTTGTAGATTCCGAAGGCAACACCACCAGCTATTGTGGCGGATCCGATCAGGAAGCTGCGGCGCGCGATTTTTCCAATACGGCTCATGACTTCAGGCTCCGTTGATTTTTGCTGCGGCGGATTTGATTGCGGTTCGGATGCGCGGATAGGTACCACAACGGCAGAGGTTCCCAGACATAGCATCATCAATATCGGCATCCGTAGGATCGGGAACATTAGTCAAAAGGTCGGCGGCTTGCATAATCTGTCCGGACTGACAATAGCCGCACTGGGCGACCTGATGTTCAACCCAGGCCGCCTGAATGGCATGCAACGCCTCAGGCGTACCCAAACCCTCAATCGTCGTAACCTCACCGTCCACATCCGCTGCCGGAACCTGACAGGAACGCACCGCGACACCGTCGATATGCACTGTGCAGGCACCGCAGGCGGCAACACCGCAACCGTACTTTGGGCCGGTGATCCCCAAATCGTCTCTGAGAACCCACAGAAGCGGCATGTCGCCTTCGACATCTACCTCATGTGTCTTTCCGTTTACGGTCAGTCTCATTCGCGCTTCTCCAGCCAAGATTCGTAGCACCGATGGAACCTTGCCTCAGAAACCCTTGGTTGCATACTTGCAAACTGTGCCAAACCTATAACCCATTCCGCCAAAGCCGCATTATCGGGTGGCATGGCTTACGAAATATCTGTTTCTTCGATGCCAAGTTGCTGCGAAAGGCGCGTCAGGATGAAAGACACGCGTCAGAAAACCCGGCGGCGAAACCCACCCAGACGCTTTGTTCAATGCTGAAGATCAGCGAGGAACGTGTACTGCGCCGCGTGCGACTGTTGCCTGACCTTCCGGATCAAGACAGCAAGGGTGCTAAAGCAAAAGAGTTCTTTTTCCTGTGGAACGCCGCAAATGCCGAGGCAAAGCGCCCTGATCTGTCGCTTTTCCTGGCGAGAAGATTTGCCCAAACCCCCTATGCGCCCGCGATACTTGCGTTACCGGACATCACTTCAGCTGACTGTCCTTGCTGCCCCTCCGGTTGATCCCTCCACGAGCCTCATAGACACCGTCCCGCTCCTTCTGGCAGTCGATGCATAGCTTTACACCGGGGATCGCAGTTCGGCGGGCTTCTGGGATCGGCTCATCGCACTCAGCGCAATTTGGTCAAACTCTCACCGATAGGAGACCTACGCGCCTGCATGCGCGCCAGTTCATCCTTAATCGAGCTTTCAATCTGTTCGTTTACAGCACCGTCTCGCGCCTAGCCACCAGCCATCTGTCAACTCCTTCTAGGCAGTAAATATATCGGATGATTAAATGCATGAAAATAGGGTTTTGGGCTTCATTCCGTCGTTTGCTACAGCCAGAACCGACGTTCGGCTATTGCCGGAAGCGAAAGCCAAGCGTGCATGGTTATGTGTTCTTCAAGCTCAGCACTTGCTTTCGGGACGTGCAGGTCCAGATATTTACAAATTGTCTGATCGCGTGGCCCGAATAGGAATTGGATCAGTCAGCTTGCAGTTTCTTCAAACATACCGGTTAACGTAGTTTTCCAGAATTTCCTGCTTTCCTGAAACTGGTTCGGGGTTCAGGTCTTTTTTCTCGACATGGTCTACCAATTCCTCCAAATCGCAATCCCCTGACAGGATTTTCTGGGCAAAAGGGTCCGACCATCCGGCATAGCGTTCTTTCAATGCTGTCTCTAATCCTCCATCCTCAAGCATCGCTACTGCCGATTTCAGCGCACGCGCGCAGACATCCATGGCGCCGACATGTGCGGCCAAAAGATCAACAGGATCAAGTGATTGACGCCGCAACTTTGCATCGAAATTTGTTCCGCCGGTGGTAAATCCACCCGCTCGCAGGATTTGATAGTACGCGAGTGCCACTTCGGGTGTGTTATTCGGGAACTGGTCCGTGTCCCAGCCTGACTGGTAGTCATTGCGGTTCATGTCTATCGAACCAAAAATACCAAGAGCATTGGCCGTTGCAATTTCATGCTCAAACGAATGCCCAGCCAATATGGCATGGCCCTGTTCGATGTTGAGTTTAATTTCATTTTCCAGTCCATGGCGTTTCAGAAACCCATAAACAGTTGCGACATCATAGTCATACTGGTGTTTCGTTGGTTCCTGTGGTTTTGGCTCGACCAATATTGCGCCTTTGAAACCTATCTTGTGCTTGTAATCCACGACCATGTTCAGCATCCGGCCCATTTGCTGATCCTCACGCGCCAAATCAGTATTCAACAGGGTTTCGTATCCTTCGCGCCCTCCCCAAAGCACGTAATTTTCCCCACCCAGTTTGTGCGTTGCATCCATGCAGGTTTTTATTGTGGCTGCAGCGTAGGCAAAAACATCTGGGTCCGGATTAGTCGAAGCACCCGACATAAAACGGCGGTGCGAAAACAGATTGGCCGTCCCCCACAGAAGCTTCACTCCTGTCTGTTCCATTCTCTCGGCAAATATCTCGGTCATGATTTCAAGATTTGCAGTGTTTTCTGCAAAGCTGGAACCTTCGGGGCGTACATCCGCATCGTGAAAACAGAAATAGGGCACACCAAGCGTGGTGAACATTTCGAATGCGATGTCGGCCTTCAGCTTCGCTGCGGCCATCTCATCGCTCATACGGTCAGGAAACCACGGACGATCAAAAGTTTGCCCACCGAAGGGGTCTCCACCGGGCCATGCGAAAGAATGCCAATAGGCACAAGCGAAGCGCAAATGGTCTTCCATCCGCTTTCCACGCAGATTTTCGTTCCGGTCATAGTGACGGAAGGCAAGCGGATTGGTGCTTGCGAAACCTTCAAACGCAATGGCGTTGGTTGGAAAAAATCTGGTACTCATGGCAAGTCCTTAATGGCTTCATATGTTTGTTTGTATGCGCGGTAGGAGACGTCGTAGGCATCTGTCAAAACCCTATCCGGCTTTATTTCCACCTCAATCGCAGCAGGGACCATAACCTCTTGCGGAGAAAGCCCGCCTGCCCCAATCATGGCAAGCCGCGCAGCCCCCATTGAAGCACCAAAATCGCCCTTGGCCGGAAGATGTAGGGTTATCCCCAGCGTGTTTGCCAAGGTCTGAACCCAAAAAGCAGATTTGGACCCACCCCCAATAACAAGAGCGGACCCAAGACTTGTGCCGGTCGAATGCAAGGCTTCAAGGCAATCACGAAGCGCAAAACTGACACCTTCCATAACAGCCTGTACCAATGCGGCCTGATCACTACCGCGCGAAAGGCCCAGGAAGGCACCTCCGGTATTGGCGTCGTTATGTGGTGTCCGCTCACCCGACAGATAAGGCAAAAACCGGACAGCGCCCGGCCCAAAGGGTTTATCCGGTAGTAAATCAGCCAGTTCTTCCGGGCTATGCCCAAGATTGTCGGCCAGCCAATTCAGGCTGTCTGTTGCCGACAGGATCACGCCCATCTGGTACCATTTCATTGGCATGGCATGGCAAAAGGTATGTACAGCCGTAGAAGGATCAGGAGCATAGCGGTCCTTGGCGGCTAGGATTACGCCGGATGTCCCAAGCGAAACAAAGCCTTGCCCTTCCTCAAACGCCCCGACACCACAGGCTGCTGCGGCATTATCTGCAGCACCTGCCACCACAGAGACATCAGTCGACAGGCCGATTTGCTGCGCCCGCTCAACGCTTAGCTGACCAACCACATCGGATCCCTCAACAACATCAGGTAGCTGATCCCGCCGCATGCCGGAGCCATTGATCAAGATTTCAGACCATGCCCTTTCCTCGACATTTAACCAACTGGTCCCTGACGCATCCGACATTTCACTGCTCATTTCGCCTGTGAGCCAGAAAACAAGATAATCTTTTGGTAACAGCACCTTACTGACAAGTGCATAGTTTTCAGGCTCGTTCCGCGCCATCCACAACAGTTTGGGGGCAGTAAAGCCCGGAAAAACAATATTGCCGGACAATTCGCGAAACCCAGGTGTTTCATCAAGCTCTGCCGCTTCTTTCGCCGCGCGGGTATCGTTCCAAAGGATACAGGGGCGAATAACCTTGCCTGAGTGATCAAGCATCGTTGCACCGTGCATATGCCCCGCGACTCCTATGCCTTTTAAGGCGCGGTACTCTGCGGGAAAGCCGGTGGCGAGTTTAGACAGCACGCCCAAGCAAGCACCGACCCATACGGCGGGGTCTTGTTCAGCCCAACCCGATTTCGGAGATTGGACGTCATATGACTTCGTAGCATCACCAACGACGGTTCCGTCTTCTGAAACCAGCAGTCCGCGAAGCCCAGAGGTGCCAAGATCCAACCCCAGATACATCTACATTCCTCTACTTTAACATGACCCAGGCAGCGTTTCGCGCCGAGGATCTGACACATGCATCAACGAATTGAACACCTTTCAGCCCATCATGGACGGTTGGATAGGTGACATCCTGAGGTGTTGTCCGGTTGTTGCGTTTGGCAATGATTGCCGCTGCGGCTTCAGAGTAAATATTTGCAAATCCTTCCAGATATCCTTCGGGATGCCCGGGTGGAACTCGGCTCATTCTTGCGGCAGCTTCACCTGCGCCAGCCCCATTTCGGGTGATCAGACGCTTGGGTTCACCGAAGGGTGTGTGCCAAAGATAATTTGGATCTTCCTGTACCCATTCAAGACCTCCCTTTTCGCCATAAACCCGCAAGCGCAGCGCGTTTTCGTTTCCTGGCGCAACTTGGCTGCACCAAAGCATTCCCCGCGCGCCGCCCTCGAACCGCAACATGACATGAGCATTGTCATCTATCTGCCGTCCCGGAACAAAGGCTTGGATGTCAGCCGCCAGACTTTCCAGCTCCAGCCCCGTAACAAAGCAAGCAAGATTGAATGCATGGGTGCCAATGTCGCCGGTCGAACCACCCGCACCAGACCTTGCCGGGTCGGTCCGCCACTCCGCCTGTTTGAAATCCTGATGTATAGTCAACCAATCCTGCGGATACTCCGCCTGCACGACCCGAATTTTGCCCAGCGCCCCGCCCGCAACCATTTCCTTGGCTTGACGAACCATGGGATAACCGGTGTAATTGTGGGTAAGCACAAACAACGCGTCAGACGCCTCTGCGATCTTCACAAGCTTTCTGGCATCAGCAAGTGTCGAGGTCAGCGGCTTGTCACAAATCACATGAATGCCGCGTTTCAGAAACTCGCGGGCTGCAGCATAGTGAACGTGGTTCGGGGTAACGATAGCGACCGCCTCAATCCCGTTTTTCAAGCGAGCCTCACGAATGGCCATTCGCTTGAAATCTTCGTAAATGCGGTCTGCAGGCAAACCCAGTGCCTCACCCGATGCGCGTGACTTTTCCGCGGATGATGAAAGCGCCCCGGCCACCAATTCGAATTTGCCGTCAATGCGCGCAGCAATTCGGTGCACCGCACCTATAAAGGCGTCATTTCCACCTCCGACCATACCGAGGCGAATTGCATGTTTCATATCAAATCTCCATCAAAGTATTTCAGCGCCCGATCGTGGACAAAAGCAGACGGCAGCAAAGGAACAAAATCCGTTCGCATCAATCCAGCCCCAGCATTTTTCGGTTTGCAGCTGTATCGGCACCTGTCTCTGCAAAATCATCAAATGCACGTTCCGTTACGCGGATAATGTAATCACGAACAAAGTCGGCACCTTCTCGGGCACCGTCTTCCGGATGTTTCAATGCACATTCCCATTCCACCACGGCCCAGCCATCAAAATCATTTGCCGCCATCTTTGAAAAGACCGCCCCGAAATCAACTTGCCCGTCGCCCAGAGACCGGAACCGTCCTGCGCGATCTACCCAGCTTTGGTATCCACCGTAAACGCCCTGCCGTCCGGTCGGGTTAAACTCTGCATCTTTGACGTGGAACATCTTGATGCGATCGCGGTAAATGTCGATATTGTCCAAATAATCAAGGCATTGCAGCACATAGTGCGACGGATCGTAAAGCATGTTGCAACGAGCATGATTATTCACTCGCTCCAGAAACATTTCAAATGTAACACCATCATGCAGGTCTTCGCCGGGGTGAATTTCGTAACAAATATTCACACCACATGCTTCTGCATGGTCCAGAATAGGGAGCCAGCGCGCCGCCAGTTCATCAAACGCGGTTTCAATTAAACCTGCAGGTCGCTGCGGCCATGGATAAACATAAGGCCAGGCCAAAGCACCCGAGAAAGAAACATGTTCGCCAATCCCCATGTTCTTTGACGCGCTCAAAGCCATCTTGACTTGCTCAACAGCCCATTCCTGACGCGCCTTGGGATTGCCGTGCACCGACGGATCTGCAAATCCGTCAAATGCAGTATCATACGCGGGGTGTACCGCTACAAGTTGCCCTTGCAGATGGGTTGAAAGCTCCGTGACTTCGACGCCATTTTCACGCGCTTTGCCTTTAAACTCATCACAGTAATCTTTGGACGATGCAGCCTTGTCCAGATCAATCAGCCGGGCATCCCAACTGGGAACTTGAACGCCAAGGTAACCGCAATTCGCCGCCCACTTCGTAATGGAATCCCAAGAGTTGAAAGGCGCGTCATCCCCGACAAACTGCGCTAAAAACAACGCCGGTCCCTTGATCGTTTTCATCTTATTCTCCCATTATAAATAATTCCGTCCCTCATTCAGGGGGCATGTTTTCCTTCAGGTAAATATCAATTCGGATTCGTTCCTGCGCCGGGTTGAACGGAGCATCATCCGCAGTCGCCCGCAAAAGCCGTACAGCGCTACGCACCAGGTGCCCGGTATCCTGCGAAATTATTACGTCGAATATCCCCGTCTCCAAGGCTGCGCGGGATAGTGGTGTTAACTCATGCCCAACAACGACAATTTCTTGATCAAGGGCATTTTCGCGAAGAAACTGTATAAGCCCGTCATTCCCTGCCGCTGAAGAGTAAATCCCGCGAATATCAGGATGTTTCGCAAACAAAGGGGGTAACAACTTTAATAGTAGATCTGCATCATCGCGTCCTTCAAGCGATGGCAATATCTTAAATTCAGGGAACTCACTGGCCATGACTTCGTCAAAACCATGACGCCGCTCCAGATGATCACGCGCCAATCTTGAGCCAGTTATTACAAGAATCTTACCGTGATTTCCCGGCACGAACCGACCCATCAACTGGGCTGCGGTCTTACCTGCCGAGACGTTGTCTATACCAACAAAATGGTCACGCGACGAACTTGGCAAATCTGATACCAGCGAGACAACTGCGATTCCCTTTTCCTTTACGTGGTGAAGGGCATCACGAACCGACGGTGTCTCTGGCCCGAAGACGGCGATGCCGTCAATTTTTGCCGGATCAATACTTTCGACAATTCGGACGAGTTCCTGCGGATCAAAGGCGGGTACCTTGACGATGCTAAGCCGGGTTCGATCAGTCTGCAAATTCTCTGACTGCGCTGCAATCTGAGCTTCAAGAGCTGCGACAAACTCATTTTGGGTCGCTGGCAATACAAACAGAAGGTTGTAAATGCGCCGACGCGCCAAGTTGGCAGCCGCAGTGTCACGGACATAGCTGAGATCTCGGATAGCTTTGTTCACGCGTTCGATCGTAACAGACCGCACACCAGGGCGCGCGTTCAGGACGCGATCGACGGTTGCAAGACTGACCCCTGCAACGCGGGCAACATCGTTGACCGTTGGTTTGCCGGTTTTTTCTGGCACGAGCTTTGTCAAAGAAACCTCTAATTCAACCTATTTCACGCGCAAGGCCTTCGAAGACACGTGCGATGGCTTCAGCACCCGGATCGTTGTACCCGATCAGGTTTTCTTCAGGGACATAAGCGGCCCGGCCGGCCTTGGCAGTTCCTATTTTTGCTGTCAAATCAGCACCTTCTCGCGCTGCCAGGGCAGCGCTCTTAATGCCCTCAGATAATGCAGCAAGCGCCGGGTCCAACGCATCAATCATGGTTCGATCTCCTTTAACAGCTCCGCCAACTTGGCTGACACGCGCAAGCCCAGCACTCAACGCTTCTGATATTGTCAGACCGCTTGCACATGCATCGCCAGCTGCGCCAAAATAGATTGCAAGAATTACGCCAGACGACCCGCCCATGGTCTGACTCAATTCATTACCAAGCGCTGGGAAAAGTTGGGTCAGATCTGCCAAGGGCATTTGGTCCATAGCACCCTTCAAAGCACGGGCTGCACTGGCCAGCGTGCTGCCTGTATCTCCGTCTCCAGACTTGGCATCAAGTTCATTCAAGGATCGTTCGGACTCAATTAGAAGGTCGCAGATCGCCTCTATCGTTGAGCGCGTGTCGGCGTTCTCTGACGGAATTGGACGGATTGGGCTCAGGCCATCTGGCAACGCGGCACTTTTCACACGCGCAATCGCCCGCATCTGCGGCCATGCTGCGAGTGCAACAGGCTCTTGCATTGCCGTGACCCATTCATCCTTGGCAGGCAACACTGAAACTGAAAACCCATGCATGTCCAGCGATGTCATCAGCTGGGCGGGTCCTATTATAAACTTGAAATCTTCTGAACGTTCAGCCGTTGCAAGTTCATAAGAAAGGACGGACATTTCCAAGGGCATGGTAGAGCCCAGGTTATTAAGAAGTACGATGTGCGGACCGGGCTGCAAATGCCCACTAAGCTTGTCCAGTACGGTTACCATCGCCGATTTTGCAGTGTCAAAGGCAACTTGCTCAACTCCTGCCTCGCCATGAATACCAAGACCGAGTTCTGCCATACCTCGTTTAATCCGGTTTTCCTTTTCGGAGCCCGGAATGGTGCAGGTATCGAGCGACATGCCAATCGAACGAACTGCAGAAATCACAGCACTGGCCTTTTCTTTGACCTTGGCCAGAGGTTCGCCCGCTTCTGCAGCGGCACCTGCGATTTTGTGGACAAACAACGTACCTGCGACGCCCCGTGCCTGTGGCAAGTCAGGTAAGGCGATATCATCGTCGACCACAACCATTTCCACATTTCGACCCAAAGCACGTGCGCGCTCTGCCGCCAGACCGAAGTTCAGGCGATCACCCGTGTAATTTTTGACAATCAGCAAACATCCTGCTTCGCCCGTTACGGCAAGAATGCCGGCAAGGACAGCCTCCACTGACGGTGAGGCAAAAACATCGCCACACACTGCTGCTGTTAGCATGCCCTGCCCCACAAAACCGATATGTGCCGGTTCATGGCCGGACCCGCCACCAGAAATCAGGGCGACTTTGGACTTATCCAAATCCGACCGATAGACAACCTTGATGTGCGGGTATCCGTCCAAACGCGTAAGTGCACCGCCAGACGCTGCCAGTATCCCATCGATTGCTTCTGTTACCAAGCTGTCTTTTGAGTTCACAAACTGTACCATCCAGTCGCCTCCCTAGTAAATTCGCGATCCATCCGCTTTAAAAAATAGCGGGTTTTTCGGTTCGATATTGATCGTTGTACCAGCGGGGTAATCCTGACCCGCCGCCGCAATAGTCGTAATGGCGTGGCCTTCCAGCATCAGGTGCAATCTGGTCTGATCACCCAGATGTTCCACCCGCTGAATCTGCGCTGGCTTGCCTTGCCCCTGCAGAATGTTCTCCGGGCGAAGGCCAATCGTATGTTCACCGTTTCGCGTGGTATCAAACAGATTTGCCGGCAAGATATTTATTCGCGGGAGGCCAAGGCGGCTCGCGACATATATGCTCTTTGGATCTTCGTAAATTTCACGCGGAGTTCCAAACTGCACGAGTTTGCCTTCGTGCAGTACGCCGACATGGGTCGCCATTGTCATGGCTTCAATTTGATCGTGAGTGACATAAAGTATCGTCGCGCCGAGGCTTGCCTGTATACGCTTCAATTCCACACGCAAATCGTTCCGCAACTTCGCATCCAAAGAGCTTAGCGGCTCGTCCATCAGGTAAATGGAAGGTTCCCGAACCAGCGCGCGACCAATGGATACCCGCTGCATTTCGCCACCCGAAAGCTCCGTCGCTTTGTTGTCGAGCTTGTGCGATATCTGCAGAATCTCGGCCACTTCAGCCACTTGTTGCGCAATGACATCCTCTGGTGTTTTCAAGATCGGGGAGCGCAGTGGAAACTCCAGATTTTCCCGGACACTCATATGTGGATAAAGCGAATACTGCTGAAACACCATGGCCACATCCCTCTGCGCTGGTGTCTCATTGTTCACTGTGCGTCCGCCGATTTCGATACTGCCGGAACTAAGTTTCTCCAACCCTGAAATCAAACGCAAGGTCGTGGTTTTTCCAGCACCCGTTGGTCCGAGCAAGACCACAAACGCCCCATCGGGAATGGTCATCGACACATCATCGATTGCCTTGTTGGCACCAAATGTCTTGCAGATATTTCTGAGAACAACTTCAGCCATACGCAACCACTCCTTTGTTAAGTTCGGAGGCAAGGGCATTGCCCGAGTCAGCGTCGAACAAAGTGATCGTTTCAGGTTTGAAATCTAACCCGATCATTTCACCGACACGCACTGATTGGTGGGAGTCTACGCGCGCTTTTAGGGTTCCGCTCTCGCTCTCAAGCGTTATGATCTGGGTGGTCCCCAGATATTCCGATGCGAGTACCTTTGCACGCAATGCGCCCTGATCTGAAAGCTTTACGTGTTCAGGTCGAACCCCAAAGACAAGGTTACCCTTTGCGTTTTGGTGTAACTTCGGGACGGCGTAGGAAGAACCATTCATTGATACCTGCGCGGCACCTTGATGAGCCGCACCGTTGAAATGCAGAAAATTCATTGATGGTGAGCCGATAAAATCAGCCACAAACATGGTTGCGGGCTTGTCGTAAATTTCTTGTGGAGTACCGAACTGCTCGACAACTGCGTTGTTCATGACAACAATTTTGTCACCCATCTGCATTGCCTCAAGCTGATCATGGGTTACGTAAACCGTGGTCGCGTTCATTCGATCATGCAACGCGCGCAGTTCTTCTGCCATACGCTCGCGAAATTCCGCATCCAGCGCGCCAAGCGGTTCGTCCATCATGAATGCCTTGGGATCGCGCACAATGGCGCGTCCAAGGGCTACGCGTTGACGGTCGCCCCCTGACAAACCACCGACAGGTCGATCAAGAATATCTTCAATTCCAAGAATGCCTGCTACTTCCGCGACCTTGGTCTTTACATCACGCTTCGGCATGCCCTGGCTCACCAAAGGATAACTGATGTTGCGCCGCACATTCATATGTGGGTAAAGCGCGAACATTTGAAAAACAAAGGCGATGTCCCGTTTTGACGGGGGTTGCTGGCTGATCTCTTCACCATCCAGATAAATTTCACCTGAAGTTGGCAGTTCGAGCCCTGCAATCATCCGAAGCGTCGTTGTCTTGCCGCATCCTGATGGGCCAAGCAACATGAAGAACTCCCCATCTTCAATGGTGAATGAGCTTTCCTTGACAGCCGTGAAATCACCGAAGTTCTTGCGCAGGTTCTTTATGACAATCTCCGCCATGGTTTACTCCGGAAAATGGCTGACGATGATGAACATCACCGTGCCAACAAGGGTGACAATGAACGAATAGGTAAAGGCCCACATCACGAAAGGCTGCATCAGCATAAACACCCCGAATACGATAAAAATGGTGGCAACCAATTCCCATGGTCCACGACGCAAACGCATCAAGCCATTAATAAATTTATTCATTTTCGCACAGCTCCGAATGTAATCCCACGCAGCAGGTGCTTGCGAAGAAGGATCGTGAAAATCATGACCGGCAGAAGGAAAATCGTGGCACCCGCAGCGACAGCGGGCCAATCAAGGCCCCCAACGCCAATAATTGTCGGAATGAACGGCGGCGCAGTTTGAGCGGTGCCAGAGGTCAAAAGAACTGCAAAGGCATACTCGTTCCAGGCAAAGATCAGACAAAAGATTGCAGTTGAAGCGATGCCCGTCGCGGCCTGAGGCAGGACGATCTTATAGAACGCCTGAAAGCGGGTGTAGCCATCGATCAACGCTGCCTCTTCATACTCGCGCGGGATTTCGTCGATAAACCCCTTAAGAAGCCAGACGGCCAGAGATATGTTCACTCCTGTATAAAGAAGTATCATACCTAAATGTGTGTCTGACAGTCCCAATTTCCGGTACATCAAGAAGATCGGGATGGCGACGGCAATGGGCGGCATCATCCGTGTTGACAGGATGAAGAACAGCAGATCATCCGCCAAAGGTATTTTGAAGCGTGAAAATGCGTACGCTGCCAGCGTTCCTAGAAATATCGATAAGAAAGTGGAACCAAAGCCGATGATGACAGAGTTCAGGAACCGCTGCCCAAATTTCGAAGGTCCGGCAATCACCATACCGCGGTTACGAACAATTTCTTCCGCAAAGTTCTGTGGCGGCGGAAGGTTTTCCAGAGTTTCCTGACTGACCCGTGTTCGCGTCGTGAAAAGGTTTACGTAGCCTTCAAGCGAGGGTTCAAAATACACTTTTGGTGGATAACTTATGCTATCCGGAGGGGTCTTGAATCCCGTCATCATGATCCAGGCAAGCGGGAGAATTGTTATGATCGCATACAGAATGACCAGAGTTCCGGCGAACCATTTCTGTCGCTTAGTGGGTTCAGTAACAGAGTAGGTCATCGTTCTTTAACCTTGTTCAAAGCCTTGACGTAGATCGATGCCAGTCCAAAGACGGTCACGAACAGGATGATGGCAAAGGCACTGGAATACCCGGTCCGCCATTTTTCAAACGCCTCGCGCTTAAGATTAATTGATGCAAGTTCAGTGGTTGAACCTGGTCCACCGCCAGTCAGTTGCACGACCAGATCAAACATCTTGAAATTCTCGATCCCGCGAAACAACACCGCGAGCATAAGGAAGGGCATAACCATCGGAATGGTAATCGTGAAAAATTGCCGAAGCTTTGAAGCCCGGTCAACTTCTGCAGCTTCATAGATATAGTCTGGAATACTTCTCAGGCCTGCGAGGCAAATCAACATGACGAAGGGCGTCCACATCCACGTATCCACAATCACTATGGACCATGGCGCCAGATCGACGGATCCCAGCATTTCAAAACTTGATGGATCAGCGCCTGTAAAGAACGCAACAACATAATTGAACAGGCCTATCTGGGGTTGGTACAGGAATGTCCAGAAGTTGCCGACCACTGCTGGCGAAAGCATCATCGGCAGAACTATGATTGTGGTCCAGATGTCATTGCCCTTGAACTTGCGGTTGATCAGCCAAGCCAGCGTAAACCCGATAAGCACCTGAAAAAATATCGTCCAAAATAGGAAATGCGCGGTTGCCTGCATCGACAGCCAAATATCGCCATCTGTCAGAATGCGTTCATAGTTTCGCAGACCGATGTAATCGACAGCCCGGTTTATGCGGTTTGCTTTGAAATTCGTAAAGCTCAGATTGATCGTCCAGATCAGCGGGAAAATATTGATCGCCAGCAATAAGAAAATCGTCGGCCCGACAAATATCCAGGTGATCGCCCGGTCTGAAAGACCCCGAACTTTGCGGGCAAGCCGACGGGGCGTCGCCTTGGCAACGCGATTTATTGTCTTGTCAGACATTCTGGTGCGACCTTGTTATTGTTTTGCAATACGCTGGGCAAATCACAGCACAGCATCAGCAGGAGTGCCAGCAACCAAAGTCGCTGGCACTGTTTTAGATTTACAGCTTTCCTTCGTCCTCAAAAACCTCTGTCCAATCCTGGATCAGAAGATCAAGAGCTTCTTGGGCTGTGCCTTGGTCCGCAACAACGTAGTCATGCATCCGCTTTTGCATAGATAGCAAAAGTTCAGCGTAAACGGGCTCTTGCCAAAAATCCTTAACATCCTGCATTGCAACCAGAAAATCGCCAGCAAAGGGTGCGCTCGCTTCAAAACCAGGATCGTTAAGCACCGAATTATGCGCAGAGTAGCCACCAAGACCCCACCATTTGGCCTGAACTTCGGGCTGGGCGAACCAGGCAATGTATTCGAGAGCAGCATCCTGTTTGTCCGAATAGCTAACAACGGAAATGCCCTGACCACCCAAAGTCGACCCTGCATTGTTTTGTGGTGGATTTACAAAGAAGTCGATCTTATCGCCACCGACTCCTGGATCTGCATAAAGTCCCGGGAAGAACGCAAACCAGTTCATCGCCATAGCGACCTGACCTGATTTAAAGGCATCAAGACTCTCGCCCATATAGGCATTGGTGTATCCGGGCGGTGTGGCGGTTTGATAGAATTCTTTATAAAACTCAAGGGCCTCGACAGCTTCTGGCGAATTAACAGCGCCCTCCATATCATAAGACCCTGGAGTATTCTCGTATTTAAATCCCCATGGGTAAAGCGCACCAGTAACACCCATTGTGATGCCTTCAGAACCGCGTTCGGTAAAGATTGCTGCACCATAAACAGTGTTACCGTCAATTTCGCGTCCTTGGAAAAACTGTGCAATCTCCAGGAGCTCCAACTGAGAGGCGGGCTCTGCAAGCTCGCGCCCCGTCTGTTCCATGAACGCCGCACGGATGTCTTCACGTTCAAACCAATCTTTACGGTAGAACCAGCCATTCGCGTCACCCATAGCAGGAAGCGCATAATAGTTCGGCGTTCCCTTTGGCCATGTTGAATAGGCATAGACGGTTGCATCCGCGAAATCGTCCATGCTGATGCCCGCTGTGTCGAAGAAATCATTCAGCTTCACGTAGTGGCCGTTTTCTGCACCACCTCCGATCCACTGGCTATCCCCGATCAAAAGATCGCAAAGCTGCCCGCCCGAGTTCAGCTCGTTCAACATCCGGTCTGCAAAGTTCGGCCAAGGCACGAACTCAAAACTCATCGAGTGGCCGCTTTCGGCCTCGAATTCTTTACTGAGTTCCACCAATGCGTTTGCCGGGTCCCAAGCAGCCCAACACAGCGTTAGTTCTTCGGCTTGAGCAGTATTGGCAAAGGTTGCAGCAGCAATCGCAATCACACTAGCTGTCGCCAATTTATGACTATTCATTTCGTCCTCCCATCTGTGCGACCCCGCAGTCTTCATTTTCAATTTCGATTCGCGGTACGCACGAGCAAGACTAATTGAGGTACGTACCTCGAGTCTATCAATTTTTGATGGACGTACATCAAAATGGTGGAAATTCAGATTTTTACTGAGACAAATTAATAAGTTAATTTGCATCAATTTTCGTCTGGCTCTTTGGATTGATCTTCGCCTCGTAATACAGACCGCTGCATTTTATGGTAGAAACAGGTTATTGAGTGGAATGTTTTAGCACCTACTACATCCAAGAAAATCGCTGCGTACACGCGCTACAACTCATCTCAAGCGGTTTGCGTATTGCTGTTTTCGAGCAATCGCTAGATCGCATTAACTGATGACAAAGCGGCAATCTTCACGACTGTCGGTGCCTCCTGAGAGCTGCAATCGAAGTCAACGCAACGAAGCCGTACTTCGGCAAGAGTTCCTCGTTCTTTTTGCGGTCAAGGAGCTGGTGATCGCGACGTGGAGAAAAGGGCTGGGTCTCGACAATATTGAAACTCGCCTGACCCTAACACGCCGGTAGCGCCGTACAGTATTATTTCCACTTTTCGCGTGTTATTTTGTGAATAGCTAATAATTCCGAGACGCGGTTTAAACTGAGACAGCATCCATAAACTGCGCCCGAACCGTGCCCTTTTTAGTGCCCGATCCAACCACCCTTCCGCGGCGTAACATGAAGAAAATTCCTGCGTGCTCAAACGTGAAATCGAAATACTGTTCGACGAGTAAAATTGCCATATCAACCCAGCCACCCAGACAGGTGATGACCTTCCCAATCTGCTGAATGATGTTTGGCTGAATTCTTTCAGTTGGTTCGTCCAACAGCAAAAGTTTAGGTTTTATGATTAGAGCGCGGGCAATGGATAGCTGCTGTTGCTGATCGCCCGCGATATCCCCGCCGCGCCGATTTTGCATTTCATTGAGAACTGGAAACAAATCAAAGAATTTATCGGGAACAATATGCTCGGTTTTTGGTGTCTGAGGTCAGCACTCGTGCGACAGAGTTGAGGACTGCGACATAAAAATCGTTGATTCTTGTCTAAAAACATGTTTGTTAGCGCTAACAAAAATACAGTTAACACTGCACTTTACCCAAAAGACAACGAATTATTTCGGGAAGGCAAAATGACTCTGAGGATCGCAATTGACGGATTTGGGCGCATTGGGCGCAGAGTGCTGCGCGCTTTGATTGAAACCGAACTCAGGATGTTGAGGTGGTCGCCATCAACGATTTGGCTTTTCCGAAAACCTCGCCCCTCTGTTTAAATACAACAGCGTTCATGGCCGCCTAAAAGCCAAGGTCAAAGTTAAGGGCAATGTACTTGAAATAGAAGGGTATCCGATTCGCTTGACTGCCATACACAACTCGGCAGGATGTGACATTGCCTATGAGTGCACAGAATTGTTCACGACACGCGAGAAAGCAGCATTGCACCTTCAGAACGGATATGGCCGTGTGTTTATTACTGCACCCGGGACGGATGTGGACCGAACTGTCGTCTTTGGGGTTAATCACACCGATCTGACTGCAAATGACGTGATTGTTTCCAATGCCTCCTGCACGACCAACTGTCTCGCTCCAGTAGCCATGGTTCTCGACGAGGCCTTCGGCATCAAAACAGGATACATGACAACTATCCATTCCTTCACCGGTGACCAGCCGTCGCACGACACCAACCACCGTGACCTCTAACCGATCCGTTAGTCCTGCAAAACAAACACGCCGAAACGAAAAGGTCGAACACAATGGCACTGAACAAGACATTGAAAAGCGTAACGAACCGAATTGTCGCCCGCAGCGCCCCAACGCGTCAGATCTATCTGGATCGAATGCGCGAAGCACGGGCCAATGGTCCGGCGCGGGCGCATCTTTCTTGTAGCGGGCAGGCCCATGCTTTTGCCGCAGCAGGTGTTGACAAGGACCGGTTGGCGAAAACAAATGCCGGAAATCTTGGTATAATCACGACTTACAATGACATGCTCTCTGCCCACCAACCATATGAACGCTACCCCGAGTTGATCCGCGAAGCTGTGCGCAAGGTGGGGGGTACTGCACAGGTTGCTGGCGGTGTCCCTGCCATGTGTGATGGCGTGACACAGGGCACTGCCGGGATGGAACTGAGCTTGTTCTCGCGCGACGTTATCGCCATGGCTGCCGGAGTCGCGCTCAGCCACAACACGTTTGATGCTGCCGTATTCCTTGGTGTTTGCGATAAGATCGTTCCAGGGCTGGTGATCGCGGCGCAAAGCTTTGGCCACCTGCCTGCAGTTTTCCTGCCAGCAGGTCCAATGACCAGCGGGTTGCCCAATGAAGAAAAGGCCAAGGTGCGCCAGAAATTCGCCGCTGGAGAGGCGGGCAGGCAAGCGCTGATGGAGGCAGAAATGGCGGCCTACCACGGCCCGGGCACTTGCACGTTCTATGGCACAGCCAACACCAACCAGATGCTGATGGAATTCATGGGGTTGCATTTGCCTGGCGCGAGCTTCGTTCCTCCGGGAACCAGACTCCGCGATGCTTTGACAGTCGCAGGCGCGCAACGGGCACTGTCTTTAAGTGCGCTCGGGGAAAACTACACACCAGTTTGCGATATCCTTGACGAACGGGCATTCGTTAACGGAATTGTCGGGCTGAATGCCACGGGTGGTTCAACGAATCTTCTGATCCATCTGGTCGCAATGGCCCGTGCAGGTGGTATTATTTTGGATTGGAAGGATTTTTCCGATATTTCAGACGTAACACCGCTCATCGCCCGCGTTTATCCCAACGGGTTGGCAGATGTGAATCATTTCCACGCTGCAGGGGGGCTCGGGTACATGATTGGTAGCTTGCTGGAAGGCGGACTTTTGCATCCCGATACGCAAACAATCGCCGGAGTGGGCCTTGCGGAATACACCCGCGAACCCAAACTAATTGACGGAGATCTTCGCTGGCAGACTGGTGCCGGGCAAAGTCTCAACGAAAAGATTCTTCGCCCCGTTAGCGACCCCTTTCAGACAACCGGGGGGCTGAAGCGGTTAACCGGGTCGCTGGGAACAGCGGTGATGAAGGTGTCTGCTGTGGCAGAAGAACACCACGTGGTCGAGGCCCCAGTGCGTGTCTTTCACGATCAGAACGAGGTGAAAGACGCCTTTAAAGCTGGCGAGTTAACTGGCGACGTGATTATTGTCGTGCGCTTTCAGGGACCAAAGGCGAACGGCATGCCAGAATTGCATAGTCTGACTCCGCTACTATCGATTCTGCAGGGCCGTGGGCAGAAGGTGGCATTGGTCACCGACGGCAGAATGTCAGGCGCATCAGGCAAGGTACCTGCTGCGATTCACGTCTGTCCCGAAGCACTTGAAGGTGGCGCGATTGCGCAACTGCGTGACGGCGACCTGCTGTGCGTTGATGCGCGCGCTGGTACGCTGGAAATACTGACCGAAGGCGTGCACGCCCGCCCCGCCGCTCAGGCCGATCTGAGCGCCAATGAGGCAGGAACAGGACGCGATCTATTCACCGCTTTTCGCCGTGCCGTTGGCCCAGCCAACGCAGGTGCAACCGTTTTTGGAGACTGACCCATGACTCTCACTGCAAAAGATGCCAGTCATTTCACCCGCGAGATTTGTGCGCTTGCACCCATTGTTCCCGTGCTGGTTATTCACAACGTCGAGGACGCCCGACCTTTAGCAGAGGCACTCATCGCGGGTGGCTTGCCAGTGCTGGAAGTCACGCTACGCACACCCGCTGCACTGGGTGCGATCCGCGAGATGGCCAAAGTACCGGGTGGAATTGTCGGCGCGGGCACACTGGTTACCCCTGAAGACGTGCACGCAGCAAAAGAGGCCGGAGCAAAATTTGGCGTTTCTCCAGGAGCAACGAACGCATTGCTAGCAGCCAGCGAGGCCGCGACACTGCCCCTGTTGCCCGGCGCAGCCACCGCAAGCGAGGCAATGCGCCTGCTGGAGCGTGGTTATGACATGCTGAAATTCTTTCCTGCCGAAGCCTCGGGGGGGGTACCAGCGCTTAAAGCACTCGGAGCGCCGCTACCTCAAATAACGTTCTGTCCCACCGGTGGGATCAGCGTTACAAATGCACCCACTTACCTGAGCCTGATGAACGTACTGTGCGCCGGAGGGAGCTGGGTTGCTTCCCCTGATCTGGTGAAGGCAAAAAAATGGGATAAAATCGGACAACTGGCAAAAGAAGCCAGCGTTTTGAAGTAGCGCCCAGAACAAATCGCTTGGCGTACTCCAAAGCATTCAAATGCAGACCGAAGGTAAAAACTTCAACACAAGAATTACCTCAAAAATAACCCTTTTTGGAAAAAGTCCACTCCAAAGTGTTCAAAGGAAATACTCCTTTCAGAGATCGTCTCGCCAGGGGAATAGCCGGACACCGCACTATCCTGAAATCCGAACTGGGTGTCGGATCTGATATCAAAGCAGGCAAGTTGGTTAAGCTCCTTGCTGAATGCGCTCAATCTCGTTCCCTCCTGTAAATGCTGGCTCCTCCCAATCGGGTACAGCCAAGGCGCGTTCGCGCAATTGCCGACCAACCAGCCTTGATGCTGAATGCCCAAGACTCCGTTGCTTCAAAAAGACTAAAATATCACTGCCACCCGCAGTGCCCACCGTGTACACGGTCGTTCCGCATGATCGGCTAGGCGAAACCCTCGCCACCACATGACAAGCAACGTCTGGATTTGGTCCCCATACACCCTTCACAGCGGCCAAACAGTGGGTTGCTATTAAGATCTTTACCTGTAACCACCCGGCCTGATCCGCCGCAAATCTGGCACGGCGCACGACCGGTGCCATGGCAGCGGTGACACCGCCGTTTGACATGCGGCATCTGTTTCTTGCGAGTTGTATGTTTATCCATGCTTAACTCTTTAAACTCATTTGCCTTACATCAGAACACAAGCAGCGATTTCTGTCATCCTTTTCAGTTCGGCGATGTTTAGTCGGCTATCTGACTTACTCACTCCAACATATTTGGTGTGTCAGGTGACTGGCAGACAGCCTTTTAGACGGCGACGCCGTTTAAAGATGCGAGTAATAAAAGCCTCTCAGTCGACGAAAGTAGCCCGTTCAAAAAGAAACCCAAGTTGAACCAGAAATCCTCCTGATGCTAATTTCTCAAATCTGTCCCACGAGTTCTGACCTCATACAAACTAGAGCGGCGTTTCAGTTAGAAAACGCCGCTCTTATTTTCTGTCGCTACAATTACCAGCGTTTGGGACAAACGCAGGCCTGCAGTGCCTAGGAAGGCTTTGCCTTCAATCAGGCAAGATCAAAACGATCCGCATTCATAACCTTGGTCCATGCGGCCACAAACTCAGCTACGAATGCCTCTTGCGAGTCATCGCTTGCATAAACTTCAGCAAGAGCCCGAAGCTGTGAGTTAGACCCAAAGACAAGGTCCACACGGGTGCCGGTCCACTTCACTTTGCCCGTTGCGCGGTCACGACCTTCAAACACATTTTCAGAATCTGAAGCCGCTTTCCATTCTGTTCCCATATCAAGCAGGTTTACGAAGAAGTCGGTGCTGAGAGTCTCTGGACGGTCAGTGAAGACACCATGCTTGGACTGTCTAGTATTGGCACCCAAAACGCGCATACCGCCGACCAAGACTGTCATCTCTGGCGCGGTCAGTGTCAGCAATTGCGCCCGGTCAACCAACAGTTCTTCTGCGGATACGGCGTATTCGGTCTTAAGGTAGTTGCGAAACCCGTCTGCCATTGGTTCTAGCACCTCAAAGGACTCCACATCCGTTTGGTCCTGCGATGCGTCCGTACGACCAGGCGTGAAGGGAACTTCCACTTCGTGACCGGCATTTTTCGCTGCTTGCTCAACGGCGGCGCATCCACCAAGAACGATAAGATCAGCCAGCGAAACCTTTTTCCCGCCAGATTGTGAGCTGTTAAACGCCTTTTGGACACCTTCAAGTGCTTCGAGCGCTTTTGTCAGCTGGGCAGGTTGGTTAACTTCCCAATCCCTCTGTGGCGCGAGGCGGATGCGCGCGCCATTCGCACCGCCACGTTTGTCAGAGCCGCGGAAGGTTGCGGCTGACGCCCAAGCAATCGAGACAAGTTCGGAGATCGACAGACCCGTGGCAAGGATCTTGCCCTTGAGGTCAGCAACGTCCAGCGCATCAATAAGATCGTGGTCAACGTCAGGGATGGGATCCTGCCAGATCAGTTCTTCTGCCGGCACTTCCGAACCTAGATAACGTGAACTGGGGCCCATATCCCGGTGCGTCAGTTTGAACCACGCGCGAGCGAAGGCCTCTGCGAACTCATCCGGGTTCTCGTGGAACCGCTTCGAAATCGGTCCATATATCGGGTCCATCCGCATCGCCATGTCGGCGGTGGTCATGATCGTTGTCACGCGCTTCGACGGATCATGCGCAGCCGGTGCGAGGTCTGCATCGTCCGGATTGACCGGAACCCACTGCCAAGCGCCAGCGGGACTCTTTACAAGATCCCAATCATAGCCGAACAGAACGTCGAAGTAACCGTTGTCCCATTTGATAGGATTCGGGGTCCACGCGCCTTCAATTCCGCTGCTGATCGTGTCGCCGCCATTTCCGCTGCCGTGGCTCGAGACCCAACCAAAGCCCATTTCTTCAAGGGGTGCACCCTCGGGCTCAGGCCCAACATACGCAGCGTCGTCCGCGCCGTGACATTTGCCAAATGTGTGACCACCGGCGACGAGCGCAACAGTCTCTTCGTCGTTCATCGCCATGCGGCCAAAGGTTTCCCGAATATCCTTGCCAGAGGCCAGAATGCTAGGCTCACCGTTCGGCCCTTCTGGGTTCACGTAAATCAGGCCCATCTGCACGGCGGCAAGGGGATTCTCAAGGTTGCGATCACCTTCGTAGCGCTTGTCGCCAAGCCACTCTGTTTCCGCCCCCCAGTAGATATCTTCTTCGGGTTCCCAGATGTCCTCACGTCCGCCAGCAAAACCAAACGTCTTGCCCCCCATCGACTCAATCGCGCAGTTTCCGGCGAGGATCATGAGATCAGCCCAAGAGATTTTGTTGCCATATTTCTGCTTGACCGGCCAAAGAAGCCGACGCGCTTTGTCTAGGTTTACGTTATCAGGCCAGCTGTTCAGAGGCGCGAAACGCTGCGAGCCCGAGCATGCGCCACCACGGCCATCTGCTGTCCGGTACGTGCCTGCGCTGTGCCACGCCATCCGAATGAAAAGCGGCCCGTAGTGTCCATAGTCGGCTGGCCACCAGTCCTGCGAGTCAGTCATCAGCGCGTTAAGGTCTTTTTTCAATGCCTTAAGGTCGAGTTTCTTGAACTCTTCCGCGTAGTTGAACGATGCACCCATCGGATCGGACAGCGAAGAATTTTGATGTAGAATCCTAAGGTTTAGCTGGTTTGGCCACCAATCGCGATTCGATCTGACACCAAATTTTGTGGCCCCGTGCATCACCGGGCATTGACCTGCGTTGTTTCCATCCATGATTCTCTCCGATCATAACTACATTGACTGAACTTGTCCTTGGACAAAGACCATAATTTCTTTGAAAGCAATCCGGTTTTATGCGCAGCGAGATGACTTAGGTGTCATTAAGCCGAACATCCTGATCGCCGCGGTTTTCTCAGAAGCTGAACGCCAAGCCGCAACGGTGTTAAACCGGCGCCAGCATACTTCAATTTAGGCTTCCCCATGACCAGCGCACCTTAGCAATTCGTACGCGGGGTCTTTGCAACACGGGCTAATCCTCTTCTTTTCTAGGAGTCGTATATCAAATCAGCTTCATTAGTTTAAGTTGAATTTACTAATTGTTGCGATAAGTTAATCTGATGGTGAATTTAACCCTTAAGCAGCTTCGCTATTTTGAAGCTTTGGCACGTCATGGCCACTTTGGGCGCGCAGCAGATGCTTGTGCGATCTCACAGCCAGCCTTGTCTATGCAGATCAAAGAACTGGAAGAAACGCTCGGGATAGTATTATTCGAGAGAGGTGCACGAAAGGTCCGGCTTACCAACTTCGGAGAAGAGTTCGCTCTCCGGGTCCGTGATATCGTGCGATCAGTCGATGAACTGGGAGATTTGGCGCGCACCGCAAAAGACCGGCTTGTTGGTCGGCTGCGTATCGGCGTGATCCCGACGATTGCCCCCTATCTGCTGCCCACAATTATCAGAGAGCTTTCCCAAACTTACATCGGACTCGACATTCATGTTCGTGAGACCCTGACGTCGAAGCTGATACAAGAGCTGGCCGAAGGTCGGATTGACACAGCAATCGTGGCTTTGCCGGTGTCCGAAGCTTCATTTACCGAGGTGCCACTGTTTGATGAGAATTTCATGCTGGTCCGGCCACGTGAAGACGCAGGAAAACCCGTACCCAACAACGAAGCGTTACGCGAAATGAGACTGCTGTTACTTGAAGAGGGACATTGCTTTCGAGATCAGGCGCTGTCGTTCTGCAAGATTCAATCCGCGACACCTAAAGAAGGGCTTGATGCGAGCTCGCTGTCCACGCTTGTTCAAATGGTAAGTGCCGGTATCGGTGTCACATTGATCCCGGAAATTGCTGTGCCTGTGGAAACACGTTCGGCTTCAGTTTCGGTCGCTCGTTTCGAAAGCCCACAGCCATCACGCACAATTGGAATGATCTGGCGGAAACAAAGCCTTTTGGCCAATCAGCTCTTACAGATTTCTGATGTCGTTCGTCGGTCTGTCGAAATGTTGCGCGAACATCAAAACCCGGGTTCAACGCTGTAAAACAACCATAGCTGATGCTGCCAACACCTGTTCCAGGCGGATTGTTTGGGTTCTCTCTACAAAACTGCGAAAGAGGCTGTGTTGTATCATTTTACGATCCTAAATGACCTTCGTGCCTAGCCAAAGGCGTATCGCTTTGACAAGATAATTCATGAATCATTTGGAGGTGTTAAGGTTCGAAAAAATGTGCCCGTTGATTAACGAAATTTAAACAGTAATTTTTTTCAATAAAATCAAGAAGAACCCCAGAATAACACTGCAATGGTAAGTAGCCAGGGTCAGACGATTGTTTAAGCTAGATTGGCAGACAGGAAGAAAGCTATGAGAAAACTCTTTTTACAGCTAACCATGCTCGCCTTTTTCCTTCTTGGCTGTACCGAACCCGTTTCCCGCGATCTTAATCCTAGAATTCTCGCGATGGGTGACTCTTTGCTCGCCACGCATGAGATGTCAGGCAAATCCGTTTCGCATGCAATCGAAGAATTTTTAGGGGAACCTGTCATCGACCGCTCGGTTGCGGGCGCACGATTCTTTTATGCCCTGCCTATTTCCGGAGCTATGGGAATGAACATCTCCAAGCAGTACAGACCTGGGAACTGGGATTGGGTTGTTCTCAATGGTGGCGGGAATGATCTGTGGCTTGGTTGCGGGTGCATCCTGTGTAACAGAAAACTCAACCGGTTGATCGCAGATGATGGTGAAAGTGGTAAGATACCAGCCCTGATCTCTGATCTGCGTAAAACAGGCGCCCGCGTCATTTTTGTTGGCTATCTGCGTAGTCCCGGCGTCAATTCATTGATTGAGCACTGCAAGGACGAAGGTGATGAGTTGGAACGCAGGATCAACAATTTTGCCAATCAAGACGAAGGTGTTTATTTTCTTTCTTTGAAAGATTTGGTTCCTAACGGAGATCGGTCTTTCCACACGGTTGATATGATCCACCCATCTGTCAGAGGTAGCGCCGCGATTGGCGCACGCGTCGCACAGATTATCCAGCAGTAAACGGCGGGCTACTTTAGCGCCTCCGGCAAGAAGAGCGCAATCTGAGGAAAGGCTATAAGAGCCGCGACCATAGCGAGCATGACCAGAACAAACGGAATCGTGCCAAGCATAACCTCTGACATATTACCGCTTTTACGCGCGCCTTGAACCACATAGAGATTTAGGCCAACAGGCGGTGTTATCAAGGCCATCTCGATCAAAACAATCATCAGAATGCCAAACCAGATCGGGTCATAACCCTGCTCAACAACAAGCGGTACGATGATTGGAATCGTGACAACCATCAACGATAGCGTTTCGATAAAGAAACCAAGGACGATATAAATCATCACAATAACGAGGATCGTCCCGAATGGCGAAAGCCCAAGGTTCGACAGAAAAGCTTCCAGTTCCTGCCCCAGCCCTGCAGAAGCGAGCGTGAAGTTCAGAAACGAAGCACCGATTACAACGAGCATAATCATCGAGGTGATCTTTACTGTCCCATACAAACTGTCAGAGATCATCTGAAACGACACGCCCCCGAAAAAGCCCGCAATCAGGAAGGCACCGGCAACACCGACGGCGGCGGCTTCCGTGGGTGTGGCCCAACCGTTGTATATGGATCCGATGATCATCGCGAAGAGTAAAATGATTGGCAGAAGATGAACCAATGCATTCATCATCTCAGAGAATGAAAATACCCGTCTTTCACCACCTAGCTCTGGCCGCACGGTGCAGATGATTGCAACCGCAACAATAAAGGCAAAGGCAAGCCCAAGCCCGGGTACCAAACCCGCAAGAAAGAGTTGCGGGATCGAGGTTTGGGTCAAGAAACCATAAACAATCAGGTTGATTGACGGCGGGATCATAATGCCCAAGGTGCCACCCGCTGCAATCGCACCGGAAAAAAGCTTTGGGTCATAGCCCAGCTTTTCAGCTTGCGGCATTGCGACTGTTGCAACTGTGGCTGCTGTAGCAACAGATGATCCGGACGTTGCTGAAAACATGGTTGCCGTTGCGATATTGGCGTGCACCAAGCCACCTGGAAGCCAAGACACCCAACGATCAAGCGCTGCATAGGTACGGGTTGCGACACCACTTCGGACAAGTATTTCCCCTAACAACACAAAAAACGGGATCGCGATCAGGGTTGCGCTGTTTGACGAAGACCAGACCATTTGGCCCAGCCCACGGATCAACGGAAAACTACTGAAAAAGAAATCAATCCCAAAACCCAGCAGAAAAAGCACGATACCGACTGGAATCGAAAGACTTAGAAGCGCAAGCAAGCCAACAGAAACATAGGTGATCATTGTACTGTATCCTGCTCTGCGAAGGCGCCAATCGCAGCCTCGGATTGTGCGAATTGCCCTTTAAGAATTAATCGCAGGGCAGCTAATGTCGTGAGGCACGCCATGATCGCGAACCATAACCAACCGGCAAACCAAGGCCCCTGAACAAGTGCCAATGGCGTTTCCAGCGGTGTGTTTGCTGTGGACGAATTCTTTAAGGAACGCTCAAGAACCGGCCAACACCTGATTGCGATCAACACAATTGTCCCGCTGAGGACGAGCATCGATAAAAGATCAAACAGGCTGCGGCCCAGCGCCTGACGGCGGCTGCGCAGCAAATCGATCCGGACATGGCCAAGTTCAAGCATAGTATAGGCCATACCCCACGACGTTGCGATGGCCATCACATACCCGCTGATTTCATCAGTCCCCCCAAACGAGGACCCCAACTGACGTAAAACAATATCCAGCAAAACGAAGGCGGCACAGGCCAGAAGCATGACGCCAACAAGAAGGGCTACCCCGCGATTTACTGTTCTTAGTGTTTCTAAAAGTTTCATGTCACTGAGATCCTCTGAGAGAAACGTCCCTATCAGTTGATGGATACGCCAACCACTTTGCCAACAGACGCGTTCCAACGGTCGGCCCAGTCCTGGCCAGCGCGCTCTGCCCATTCAGGCAAAACTTCTGTTTCAAGTATATTCCGGGCCTTGGCAAAATCCGCATCTGATGCCTCTACCAAAGTCATGGAACGCGCGTCACCAGCAGGGCATTCACCATTGCCGGTCAGACATGCTATGTCGTCCACAAGAGCGTTTTGTGCACTGGCCCAAGCAGGGTCTTCAAAGTCGGATTTGATAGAGGTTTCAATCAGTGACTGGGTCTCTTTACTGAGGCTGTTCCATTTATCCATATTGATTGCTGTAACAACGGGGTCCCATCCGCCCAAAGGCAGAGGCATCAGGTGGGTCGAAACTTCCCACCATCCGGCACTATAGCCTGACCCTGCCCCTGTAACGGCACAATCAACAACACCTTTTTGTAGTGCGCCAGGCACCTCCGAGAACGATACGTTCACACCTTCAGCGCCAAGCGCCTCCAGCAATTTCGCGGTCATACGGCCAGAAGCGCGTACTTTCAAACCCTGAAGATCATCCAACCCTGCGATCTCTGCATTACAAAAAACAACTTGAGGCGGATAAGGCGCAATAGCCAAAACGTGCGAATTGAAACGGTCGCGGTAGATGTCGTTGACCATCGGGCGCGCAGCATCGACCATCGCGCGCGCTTCGTCCGCAGTTAGGGCGAGCAGCGGCACGTCAAGACCTTCAAGCTCGGGGGCGTCTGCCACAGCATAATCAGCAACGGTCATACCGACATCAAAAACACCCTGACCAAGCAGGTTGTAGATATCGCCAAGACCTAGTCCCATTTGATTGTGCGTCGTCAATTCGACATTGATCGACCCACCCGATGCCTCAGGCAAGGTGGTGCCCCAAAAGGGTGCTTCGTACTGTTTGTGCAGCGGCAGTCCAGACCAACTACCAACGACGGCGAGGTCTTCTGCAGCTGCGGGCGCTGCAAGCGCTGTTGAGGCAGCGAGTATTGCAAGTGTCTTACGCATTGATTTTCTCCTTGTTGAGTTCGCTCTTTTAAGTTTGTTTCATGGTCTGAAAGGCTGGACCTTCCAAGGTTTCATCGACATCCGCGATCAGCATGTGGCCGGGCGCATGGGTAATACAGAGCGGCAATTTGGCATTGAGCAAAACGTTTTGCGGTGTCACGCCACAGGCCCAATAAACTGGGACTTCGTCATTTCCGACATCAACCGGATCACCCCAATCCGGTTTGTTCAAATCTGCAATTCCGATATCTGCCGGATTCCCTTGTGCGATCGGGGCCCCATGAGCATGCGGAAATGCAGCGCTAATACGATAGGCATCTTCGACGCGATCCTTGTGAATCGGCCGCATGGTTGCCACCATTTCACCAGCAAAAACACCTGCCGGAACCAGCGGGATGCTGGTGCGGAACATCGGAACTGTTTTGTCCTGCTCGATATGGCGAACCGGAATACCGTTCGCGATCAAAGCATTCTCAAAAGTGAAGGAACATCCAAGTGCAACTGTAACCAGGTCATCTGACCACAAATGCCCGATACTCGTTACTTCCTCGGCCAGCTGACCGTCGCGAAACACCCTATACCTTGGAACATCCGTCCGAATGTCGATATCTTTGCCGAGTATCGGAAGAAATGGATCTCCGGTGTTTCCAACACCGACAACCGGGCAAGGTTTTGGATTGCGCTGACAAAACCTCAGGAAATCCAAAGCAACGTTTTCTGATACAATCGCAAGGTTACATTGCAACTTGCCCGGAGCGAGACCTGCGGTATGTCGATCATAGCTACCTTCCCTGATCGCGGCGCGCACTGCCTGCGCATCACGTTTCCGAAGCTCCGAGTAAAGGGCAGCATGTAGAGGCATCGCAAGTACCTTTCAAAACTTGAAAAAGAGCCTCGCACAGCTTTAACATTCCCTCAAATTATCATTTTGTATCACTTTTGATAAATAATTTGGATAGCCCAATCTAATTCTCGTGATCTTTATCCCATTGAGTTGCAACGACATGTGCAATCTCAGCCCCACGTTCTGCCAGAAAGCTGCGGGGTTCACTAAGAAAAGACGCCGTGAATTCAAGAGGGCTTGGTTGAAATCCCGGGTCAAACTCCTCGATTTGGTTTGACTCCAAAAGGCTTGCGGCCAACGCCCGAGGATAAGGTCCAACGGCAATTCCCGCCGCTATCATTTGCAGGCTGGCTGACAAGGATGCAGATGAATAGACACGCACATTCGGCCCAATACGCCGCGCGAGTTCAGCGATCAATTCACGGTAGGGCCGTGTCTTGGCAGCATAGGAAATAACCGGTGTTTCGTTCAGGTCTACCGGACCGCTTTTTGTTGATTTGAACCAATGCAAATTGAACTTCGGCAGCGGAACATTTTCCACGGTAAACTCAGAAACTGGCCCCATCAGAAAAACAAGATCGACTTTTCTTTCAAGCAGGCTGTTGCGCAAGTTACCCGAAATATCAACGGTCAGTTCAATATTCACCCGAGGATATTCCTCGCTGAATGCCTTAAGAAAGCCGGTCAACCATGATTGTGCAATCGTCTCAGACGATCCAACACGAAACAGCCCTTCAATCTCGGATGTATCGGCGACACGTTTCATGATCTCTTCTTGAACAAACAGCATTTGTTCTGCGTACCCTAAAAGTAGTGTTCCGGGTTTTGTAAGGACTATTCCCTTTGAGGTTCGTTCGAGAAGTTTAACCCCCAATTCATCTTCCAGAGTTCCAACGCGTGTTGAAATCGCGGGCTGAGAAAGGTTTAGCCTTTCAGACGCCCGTCTGAATCCACCAAGTCGAGCCACCCAGAAAAAAGTTTTGAGCTGATCAAACGTCAATGGGTTTCTCCGCAAACTGATTGAATGTTGTGCTGGACACTATTGCAGTGCACACACTCTCTGTAACCTAGTTTTCAGGAAAGTTCGCAATCCAGATGCAATTTACAACAGAACATGGTCCCGTGGAAATCGAGGTGGATCACCTCTTTATCGCAGGTTGGACCGGTCGCAATAAAGACGCAGTACAACACCATATTGACGAATTGGCGGCGATTGGTGTTTCTCCACCTTCGAAAGTTCCGCTGTATTATCGGGTGTCAAACACGCTTTTGACGGCGCAAACTAAGATCAATGTTTTAGGAGAAAAAACCTCGGGCGAAGCAGAACCAATGTTGGTTCAAAGCCACGGCAAGATCTGGCTGGGCCTTGGATCTGACCATACCGACAGGCAACTTGAGGTGACATCTGTTGCGGCGTCAAAACAAGCCTGTCAAAAACCCTGCGCAACAATTCTTTGGGATTTCGGAGCCTTGTCGCAGCATCTGGACAAAATTGAAATACGGTCCTGGATATGGGAAAATAGCGATTGGCAACTTTATCAGGACGGGCGATTGGCCCAACTGATACCCCTAGAAACACTGCGCGAAGATGCCGACATGCCGGATAACTCCGCAATGCTTTGTGGTACCTTTTCTGCAATCAACAGCGTTCGCAGCGCAAAAAGATTCCGAGCCGTCATGCATGATCCAATTCTTGATCGAAGCATTCAGTTTGAATACGAAAGCAATTGTTTGCCGATCGTAAACTAAAAACCTTCTGTTTTTATCCTAAAGGGTTCATTCGAAAAAGTTATTGTCTGTTGAGAAATATTTCAAAAAATCAAACATACGGTTCTATTTTGTCCAAAGGGTTAGGGGTTTGCCGGGGAAAGAAAACACTGCTTACCCGAGAACAAAGAACCGCAGAGTCCAAATTGAACATGGTAACTAAAGCATCCGAAGCCAGTAAGAACATCTTAATCTACCCTTGGTTCAAGTTCTTTCAAAATCTCGTCTCTTGGCAGGCGGTTTGGTTTTTTGTATTTTCAGAACGAACTCTCGGCTGCTGAGGCGATACTTCTCTATGTAGTCTATGACGTCGGCACGACAGTGCTTAGGATGGATTAATTTTCTTCTCACAAACGCGACCTATCGCGATGTTGCCAGCAAGCCATGCATGACGCCGTTTTTATCGGAAATGTCCTGACTAAACCGCCAAGGCCTTTGGGGCTGCAAGGGAGTCCCGCATTACCAGTTCGGTTTCAATTTCTATGCTTGATGTGGCTGGTTGATTGGAAAGAAGTCTAAGCAACTGTCTTGCTGCCTCTTGTCCCATTTCAATCTGCGGCACCCGTACAGTTGTCAGGCCCGGCTCAACAACCGAGGCTAAGCCAATATCGTCAAAGCCGGTGATTGAAACGTCGTCCGGTACTCTAGCTCCCTTTTTGCGCGCCCGAACAATCGCACCAGCCGCTAAAACGTCATTGCCGCAAATTATCGCGGTCGGTAAATCTGAAGCCGACATAATCTCGTCAAATGCTTCTGCACCGTTTTCCAACCTGTATCTGGCTTCAACAATTTTCGTCAGCCTTGCACCATCAGTGTTCTCACGAACAGCGCGACTGACCCCTTCAATACGGTTTCTGGCGCGATCATTGCCTTTTGAGATCCCTGCAATCATCGCAATGTCCCGATGACCAAACTCAAGAACGCGATTGGTCAATTTGTAAGCGGCTTTTTCGTTATCGAAACCTACGTACAAACCATCAGGAGTGTTTCTGTAGCACCATGAAATTACATAGGGGATTTTGCGTAGCGCCAGAAAATCCTTTGTTTTCTGAGGGCGCTCATCCCCAATCAGCAACAAACCGTCGGCCCCATGTGTCATGAGAGAACGAATTTGTCGAAATTCGTGCTCTGTATCATACCCTGAACTTGCAACTAGCAGAGTGACACCTGATTCAGCCAGGACTTCCTGAAAGGCCTGAAGACCGCTCGCAAACATCGCATTGGCCATCGATGGAATTATTGCTCCTACCGTATTTGTCCTGTTCGACGCCAACACCCGGCCGCCGAAATTCGGTGTATAACCAAGCCGATCAACTGCTTTCTGAATCCGCTCCCGTGTTTCCTTGGCAACTTTGTCCGGATCATTGAGTGCACGAGAAATGGTTGCGGTAGAAACACCTGCAGCCTCTGCAACGTCCTCTAGTGTCGGAGATCCTGTGTTTTTCATTCTTATCTTTTTCACAATCGAACCTTTCCGGCGCACTTATCCGGTTACACGCGCACGATATTGACATCAAGGATGCTAGTATAGCCGACATTAATGTAAGCGCTTGCATGAATCAATGTAAGCGCTTACAGTCAATAAAGGGAGACGCAGATTCTTACGGGGAGGAGCCCTGGGTTTTTGCAGAAAGGGAGTTGAATTGCATAAATTCGGCAACATCGCGCTCTTCGCAGCGCTAATCGTTTTCGCAGCTTTTCTGACCAATGTACTGGCAGGCGCGTTTTGGAACGCGAGCTTCCTTTCGGATGTCGGAGAGATGCTGACACTTCTTCTGACCAGTATTTTCTTTGTGGCCGCAATAATTTCGTTTGAAAACCGCGACCGATCAAAATCTGGGAAAGAATAACAAAATACCGAAATCTGGGAGGATTTTTAATGACAACTGAACATGAAACAACTGAATTGACCTCTGCCTCACGGCGAAATTTTTTAAAGCTTACGGGTAGCGGTGCGTTTACAGCAGCCATGGTTGCGGGCGCGGCAGGAACGCTTTGGTCCTCAGAAGCCGTAGCGCAAACAGCATCAGAAGAACGTGAGCGCGAGGCGGCGGCTGACCACACAATGCTGATAGCAACCGCTTATGTATTGGGTGCCTCACGCAGCTATCCGATTATGCAGTTGGACCTCAAAGAGAACATCCAAAACGCCACCAACGGCAAAGTATATGTCAAGCTCGCCCCCGGCGGGCAACTCGGCGCAGGCGGCGCTCTGGTACAGAAGGTACAGGGTGGCACGATCCAGGCAGCTCAACATTCATTGTCAAATTTTGCACCATTTGCCCCGGCAATTGACCTGATCAACCTCCCTTATTTCTGCGGTTCTAATCAGCGGTTCACGAACCTTGTGGGTTCAGATGCCTGGAAAAATGAAGTGCATCCAAAAATTGCAGAAAAGGGCTTTAAACCACTATTCTATGTGGTGATTGACCCACGCGTTGTTGCTGTACGCAAAGGGGGCTCCGGTCCCGTCTTGTCGCCAAGTGATTTGTCCGGCGTGAAGTTCCGCGTTCCCGGTAGCCAGATGCTGCAACAATACTATCGCATGGTTGGCGCAAACCCGACGCCTGTTGCCTGGGGTGAAACCCCATCGGCGATCAAACAAGGTGTTGCCGATGCTCTCGACCCATCTGTTGGAGCGCTTTATGTCTTTGGCTTCAAGGATATTCTGAGCCACGTTACCTTTACGCAAGCCGTGCCGGACAGCCAGATATTCTCGTGCAACCTCGAATGGTTTAATTCACTGCCTGAAGACGTTCAAGAAGGCATTGAATTCGCATCCGAAGTCACGACACAGCAGAATCTGGCAAAAGTTCCGGCAGCACGCGCTTACGCAATGTCTGAACTGTCAAAAGCTGGCGTGGAATTCCACTCCCTTAGCGATGATCAGCTGAACGCCTGGAAAGAAGCGGGCGGCTACCAGCGGAGTGAATGGGACCAGTTCAAAACTGATCTCGCCGGATCGATGGATGTGTTCAATCGTCTTGAAGAAGGCGCGAACACCATGGGCCGCTACTACGTACACGACGCATAGACCAGACAACAATTGCTTTGGGCAGCACACTGCCCAAAGCCAATTCATTTGAGATAGTGGGGCTGATATGGGTCAGATATTGCGTAACATCGACAAAAACGCGGAACGCTGGGCGCTGCTCGTGTTTTACACGCTGCTTGTTGCGACTATGGCGATAGAGGTGCTTCGGCGTGAACTCTTTTCTTACTCTTCAATCTGGGGCGAGGAAATTGTGCGCTACTCCTTTATCTATCTGGCTTGGATCGGCGCTGCGTCAGCCGTTAAGGAACGTGCACATATTCGAATAGATGTGCTTTTTCACTATGTAGGGCCGCGCATGAAAGCATTGCTCTACATTTTTGGTGATCTGGTGATGTTAGTGATCGCAGTCCTGGCACTTTATTGGTCTTTCGAGACAGTCGGGGTGAGCTGGAAATACGGCTCGGTCACTGACGGGCTGAGAATTTCAAAAGTCTGGTTTCTGATGGCTGTTCCAATTGGGTTTGGACTTGTCGTCTTTCGGTTACTGCAATCTTTGCTTCGGGATGTGACGGACCTTTTTGCAGGCCGCCCCGTCTTTGAAGGCAATAAACTTTTTGATTGAGGTTCGACATGCTCTGGCAAACCCTACAGCAACAGACGGTTGACCTTGGTTGGTCGTTCTACGGCCCGGTTCTGATCTTCGTCCTGTTTTGCGCGCTCGGCGTTCCCGTATGGGCAGCCATTGGTGCCTGCGCAGTAAGCATGCTGATACTTTCAGATGTTTTGCCGATGTCACTATTGGGCGAGTCCCTGTTCGACGGGATCGACGCCTTCGCCCTCACGGCGGTACCGCTTTTCATCCTGACTGGTGACGTGCTCGTCAGGACGGGTTTAAGCCGCAAATTTCTTGACGTTGCAGAAGCTTTGACCTGTTGGGCCAAGGGCGGTTTTGGCTCTGCCACCGTTCTGGTTTGCGGGATGTTCTCAGCTATCTCAGGTTCAGATGCGGCAGGGGCTGCTGCAGTTGGGCGGATGACAATCGATCGGTTGGTCGAGAGCGGCTATCCCCGCCCTTACGCTTGCGCACTGGTTGCTGCGGGGGCTTGTACCGGCATCCTCATCCCGCCTTCGATTGCCTATATCATTATTGGTCTTGTGCTTGGAATTTCCGCGTCGACCCTGTTTCAGGCTGCCCTGATCCCTGGCATTTTAGTGCTTCTTTCCATCCTGATCACGAATATCATCGTAAATCGCAAACACGCCTATGAAGGCGGTGGGATGATCACAACCGCGGAATGGCTAAGCAATCTGGGTAAAGCACTGAAAAGTGGCTGGTATGCATTCCTTGTGCCCGGCATCATCTTTTACGGAATATTTTCGGGTCGGCTCACACCAACCGAAGCAGGCGCAACTGCAGTGGTCGTCACGATCATTTTGGGCTTTATCCTTGGTACGCTGAAACTCTCAGACTTCCCATCAATGCTTGTGGGCTCTGCCAAAGTGAACGGTGTTATTCTGCCAATCATCGCTTTTTCACTTCCACTGGCACAAACACTTGCTGCAATGGGTGTACCGCAGGGCTTTGTCTATGCTGTGACCTCGCTTACCGAGAACCCCTATGTTCTGATCCTGCTTATGATCGGCATTCTGATCGCTGCGGGTTGCGTGATGGAAACGACGCCTAACATCGTTATCCTTGCACCCATTTTGAAACCATTGGCAGATGAAATCGGAATGAACGAAATTCAGTTCTGCATCATGATGATCACATCGCTCGGAGTTGGCTTCATCACCCCTCCACTTGGTCTCAATCTTTTTGTTGTGTCGGGGATTACTGGTGAATCCATCTTAAGGATCGCAAACCGTGCAGTACCCTTTGTATTCTTTATGCTGCTAGTCGTTCTTATGATCGCCTACATTCCGGCAGTTTCAACCTTCCTTCTACCTGATAGTTTTAAATAGGACGTCTTAAATGGCTCGTGATTACTTAAAAAAGGCAACAAAGACTGCTTCAACCGATGCAGGTGATGTGCGCGACACAGTTCAGACTATACTGGACGATATCGAAAAGGGTGGCGACGAAGCTGCCCTGCGGTACGCGCAAAAGTTTGATCAGTATCAGGGCAAAATTCTTCTGGGAGAGGAAGAAATAGCAGCTGCATCCGTTCTGGTTTCTCAACGGTTAAAAGACGATATCGCCTTTGCGCACGACAACGTTCGCCGCTTTGCAGAAGTGCAGAAAGAAACCATGCGCGATGTCGAGCTCGAAGTCGTGCCCGGCCTGATCGCCGGCCAAAAAAGCATCCCGTGCGTTGCGGCTGGATGTTACGTGCCCGGTGGGCGCTACAGCCATATTGCGAGCGCCATCATGACGGTGACAACCGCCAAGGTTGCGGGATGTCAGCACATTGTGGCCTGCTCCCCTCCTCGGATGGGAGAGGGTATCGCACCGGCAATAATCTATGCCGCAAACCTGTGTGGTGCGGACTCCATTCTTTCGATGGGTGGTGTTCAGGGTGTCGCCGCTATGACCTTTGGTCTGTTTGGTCTTCCGAAGGCCGACATTCTGGTCGGACCGGGAAATCAGTTTGTAGCTGAAGCCAAACGTATTTTGTTTGGCCGGGTCGGGATCGACATGATCGCCGGGCCGACCGATAGCCTTATACTTGCCGATAAAACAGCGGACGCTGAAATTGTTGCGACCGATTTGGTGGGACAGGCAGAGCACGGATACAACTCACCGGTATGGCTGGTGACATCAGACCAAACCCTGGCAAAGAAAGTCATGAAGCTGGTCCCAGGATTGATTGCTGAATTGCCAGAAGTAAATCGCATGAATGCCGAAGCTGCGTGGCGTGACTATGCAGAAGTGATAGTCTGCGATGATCGCGAAGAAATGGCGGCGACTTCTGACGAATACGCGCCAGAGCACCTGACGGTACAAGCGGCTGACCTGCCTTGGTGGCTAGACCGGCTGCAATGCTACGGCTCTTTGTTTCTGGGTGAAGAAACCACCGTGGCATTCGGCGACAAAGCATCAGGTACGAACCACGTTCTGCCAACGTCCCGCTCTGCCAAGTACACTGGTGGTCTGTCTGTGCACAAATATATGAAGATTGTCACATGGCAAAAATCCACCCGCGAAGGAGCAAAACCAATTGCCGAAGCAACCGCACGCATCGCAAGGTTGGAAGGTATGGAAGGACATGCGCGTACTGCGGATATCCGACTGAAAAAATACTTCCCCGATGAACAATTCGACCTCACTGCAAATGGCTGACGAATCCCCTATTCCCGGTCTTTTTGATCTTAAGGGGCGCGTGGCTTGTGTCACGGGTGCCAGTTCCGGGCTGGGGCGCCGCGCAGCGACATTGCTTGCGCTGGCTGGGGCCAGCGTTGTGGGCGTGGCACGTCGGGCTGATCAACTGGCCGACTGGCAGGCAAATGTGAACGGTGATACCGCCGTGATCCCGCATGATCTGTCTGACCGCGATAGCCTGCCGGAACTGGCTGAACGCGCCGCTGACCCTTTTGGGCAACCTGATATTCTTGTCCATGCCGCTGGGATCAACACCCGTGAGGCTGCAGATGCCGTTACCCCCGAAGGCTGGGATGTCACGCTGTCTTTGAACCTCACCGCGCCGTTTTTCCTTAGCCAACACCTGGTAAGCGGGATGAAAGAAAAAGGTTGGGGCAGGATCGTTAATTTCGCCTCTCTTCAAATGACCCGCGCTTTTCCTGGGGGTATTGCCTACGGCGCCAGCAAAGGCGGGATCGGTCAATTAACGCGCGCAATGGCAGAGGTCTGGTCGCCGCACGGGATCAATGTGAATGCGATTGGACCGGGTTTTATCCGTACTGAACTTACCGCACCCGTTTTCAACGACCCGGAGCGCGCCGCGCAAAACGCCACGCAAACCTGTATCGGCCGGAATGGCGAACCCGAAGATCTCGATGGGCCGCTCCTATTCCTGTGCTCGAACGCTTCGGCCTATGTGACGGGTCAGGTTCTGATGGTTGATGGGGGGTACACTGCGAAATGAAAGCCCTTGTCTATACCGGCGTTGAATCGCTTGATTATCGCGATGTGACTGATCCTGTACCGATGCTGAACGAACAGCTGATCCGGATTGAAAGCGTTGGTATCTGTGGGTCAGACATGCATGCCTATTTGGGGCATGATACTCGGCGACCTGCACCGCTGATCCTTGGGCACGAAGCCGCAGGCGCAATCAAGGGGGGCGCGCGAGATGGCGAGCGTGTCACAGTCAACCCGCTGGTAACCTGCGGCACCTGTCCGGCCTGTGTGTCCGGCCGGGACAACCTTTGCCCTGAGCGCCAGATCATCTCGATGCCACCGCGCGAAGGCGCGTTTGCCGAATGGCTGACCATGCCCGAAAGCAATCTGGTTACTGTGCCCGCAGACGTGCCGCTTGAAAAGGCAGCCCTTGCTGAACCCATCGCCTGTGGCTGGCATGCCGTTCGGATTGGCCTCGAAACGTTGGGCGCTGAACATGACAATATTCGTGCACTTGTGTTAGGTGGTGGCGCGATTGGCCTAGGGGCCGCGCTAAGCCTTGCCGCTCAGGGTGTGTCGGATATCAAAATCGTTGAACCTAACGCCGAGCGGCGCCTGCACCTTCAGCGTAATTGCAATCAGAATGCTATTTCGGCTGATCAGTTAAACAGCAATGACATGTTCGATATTGTCATCGATGGTGTCGGTTTTGCCAGCACCCGCGCGACAGCTTCTAAACATGCACGGCCCGGTGGCGTCATCATGCATATCGGCTTGGGCGAAGATGCCGGCGGGCTAGATGTACGGCGTATGACCCTTCAGGAAATCACTTTTATTGGCACCTATACCTATACAGCTGAAGATTTTCGCCAGACGAATCAAGCAATTTTCGATGGCCGCCTCGGTGCACTCGACTGGATTGAAACAAAACCCCTGTCTGAGGGCGCGCGCGCGTTCAAAGACATTCGCGCAGGCAAGGTTGCCGCTCCCAAAATAGTACTGATCCCCGATCACGCAGGGCCTTGAGAAAAACCTGCAAACAAAACGTTGAAATCTACGCAAAACGCGATCGAAGTGTCGCAGAATTAAGGAACGGTCATGTATAAAAAAGTTATCGTCTCTTTGGCCCTTGACCATGGCATAGGCCAAACGGCCATTGAGGCTGCCCGCAGCCTTGTAGATAAAGGCGGAGAGATTATTGCGGTCCATGTCTATGAACCGCTTCATGGTTCTGTCAGCACTTACGTCACGGACGAGGCCGTTGCGACGGCGCTTCAAAAAACCAAAGACCGCCTTGCCGAACGTGTTGCTGGATCGCCCGATGTAAAAGCTCTATTGCTTAAAGGTCATTCCGGTCGCGTGATTACCGATTACGCAAAAGAATGTGGGGCCGATTGTATTGTTATTGGGTCGCATAAACCGGGGTTGAGCGATTATTTTCTGGGCTCGACGGCTGCCCGAATTGTGCGCCATGCGCCTTGTTCGGTCCACGTGTTGCGCTAGAAACGATAGAATAACTTTCCAAAAACGGGACTTCGCATCAGTTCTGCACAGTGATGCAAAAAACAAATTTCAGCACGTGAGGAGTACAAAACGTGTCCGTAAATGAAAAAATCGTATCCGACCTTGTCGCAAACAAGGTTGAATTCGTGACTACCGTGCCCTGCAAGCAACTGGCCGGCGTCATCGAAAAAATCGACGAGTGCAAGAATATTTATCACATCCCGTCGAACAAGGAAGACGAAGGGATGGGGCTTTGTGCCGGTGCGTTCATGGGCGGCAAACGTCCGGCGATCATCATGCAGAACACCGCAATTGGGGTCACGATCAACACACTTGTCACCCTAACCCAGTATTACCGAATGCCGCTGCCGATGCTGATCAGCTACCGTGGTGAACTGGGCGAACCGGTGGCCTGCCAGGTTGAAATGGCTGTGCACACCAAGGCGCTGTTGGCGCAACTCAACATCCCGACCTACCACTTTCACCATGAAGATGACGTCAATGAATTCGACGCGATCCTGAAACACACCTTCATGTGCAACAAACCTGTCGCCATTCTGACAGATGCTTCTTTCTGGAAAGGATACTGATCATGATCCGCTCTGACATTCTGCGCGATATCGCACCTGTGATCCGGGATCATCTGGTCGTCTGCAACATCGGCCTTCCCAGCCAGGAATTGCACTTGATAGATGATCAACCCACAAACTTTTACATGTTAGGAACAATGGGGCTGTCGTCTTCCATCGGTCTTGGCGTTGCCTTGGCTCAGGATAAAAAGGTCATTTCGATTGATGGGGATGGGTCGGTTCTGACGAACTTTGGCACATTGCCAACAATTGCTAACAATGTCGCTCACAATTTCATCCTGCTGATCATCGACAACGGCAGCTATGGCTCGACCGGGGATCAGCCGACCTACGCTGGCAAGAAAACGTCGCTGACTGCTGTCGCGCTTGCGTGTGGATGCGAACAGGTCGTTGAATGCAAAGCAGAGGACACAAAGAAAGCTCTTGAAGATGCGCTTGCCTCAAACAAGATGACGATCATTGTCAGTAAATGCGAAAGCGGCAACATCAAGGTTCCCGTGATCACCATGGACCCGGTCGTTATCCGTGATCGTTTCATGAAACAGGTTAAATCGTAAATCTTGTCATGATCCGCCAAGTTCAAATCATAATCTCAACGCAAACGTCGCGCTGAGATTTATCAGGAAACATGGTATGTTTGCATCAAACGAAATTCACTCGAGTTCTGATGCGCGCAGGCTTGCCCGGAAACGGCTGCCATGGATGGTTTTTGACTACATCGACGGCGCAGCCGGAGAAGAATATGGTGAAGCCCTGAACAGACAGGTGCTTCGCGACTTGCGCTTGCAGCCGCGCATTCTGAACAACGTTGAAAAAAGGGATCTTAGCGTCCCGGTATTTGGTCACGATGCAAAGCGGCCGTTTGGCATCAGCCCTATGGGGATGTGCAACTTATCAACCCCAGGTGCTGATCTGATGCTGGCCCGTTTGGCGGCGACGCATCATGTTCCATTTGGCGTTTCTACAGTTGCGTCAACGCCGATGGAACAGATGATTGAAGTCGCGGAAGGACACGCTTGGTTTCAGCTCTACTTCAGTGGTGATGGAAGCGGAACACAAACGCTGGTCGACCGGGCGCGGGCTGCCGGGTTCAAAACCTTGGTATTGACGCTTGATGTGCCAGAGGTTGGCCGCAGACCACGCGAATTGCGCCGTGGCTTCAAAATGCCCTTCCGGCTCGGGCCGCAACAATTTGTCGACTTTGCGCTGCATCCGACATGGTCCCTTTCAACACTGCTTAAAGGCCGGCCAGAGCTTGCCAATTTCGGCGGGGAACATGCAACATTTGACAGAACCGAAAGCCGTGCACGGGCAGATTGGGGTTATCTCGCGAAGCTTAGAGATCAATGGAAAGGCAATCTTGTCGTCAAAGGTGTTTTAAATGTTGAGGACGCAGTACAGCTAAAGAAAATCGGGATTAACGCGGTTCAGGTTTCCAGCCACGGGGGGCGCCAGCTTGATAGCGCGCCGCCTGCTATTCTTGCCTTACGCAAGATACGAGAGGCGGTTGGCGAGGGATTTCCTTTGTTTTACGATTCAGGCCTTCGGTCTGGTGAAGACGTCGTCAAAGCATATGCCATGGGTGCTGATTTCGTCTTTTTTGGCCGGCCCTTGCTTTTCGCGATGGCGACCCGCAGAGAGAAAGGCCTGAATCAGCTATGGGATGTCCTGTCTCAGGAAACGAGCCTCACACTCGCGCAGCTTGGACTGACGACTATGCCATCTCTTGAACCTAATCAGCTTCCGCGAGAACACTGTTTGGCTGACACCTAAGCTGTTCAGTCTGTTTCGCCGGTTTCTGCAATGCCAAAATTCCATTTATGAATCCACATCCTACGTAAGCGGCCATTCTGCGAAAAAAAGGCATGATTCGTTGCAGGCTGTTGAGACGCTGATTCCAGTTAAAATTGAGGATTTTCTATTGTTTACTATTCGTAAACACAGAATATTAGGTTTGTTAACACATCACGTGTATGTCCTAATTTAACCAAACCACGGCCATTGATTTAGGCTTCAGATCGCTTTTTTGGGGTATTGATTTCTGAAAAACCTACCAACCAAACGGCTGCGCCACCTAAGTTTTGGTGGCGAATTAATACATTAAAAACTTTAAGTTAGATAAAAAATCAATGCCGTCTCAAACCGAGTATCTTGCTTCGAGAATCGCTTGTATAAAACTTGTGGCGGGTACGGACATTCCCGCGTAGCGTGCAGAACCGTGCCGACAACCCCTTGCCGCTATTGTGGCGATCCACTGCCCCAAGTCATACAAGCGCGCCACAGTCCCGCCATATATCCGCCTTATTCAGATGCAATAAATAATCATTAACTTTTCACTTGGGCGGGCACCCTACGGCATCTAGGAGGTTCCGATGCTGCGTAAATCTTTAGTCTCACTTACCCTTGCAGGCTTCATGTCTGTTGGCGCAACCACAGCTTTTGGCGAAATTCATGTCGTAACGATCTACGACAACCACTTTATGCCGCCACTTGTTTATGCAAACCCCGGCGACACAATTCGTTTTCTAAATGACGACACAGTCGCACGCACAGCACTTGCTAAAGACGAGAGCTGGAGCACCGATTCACTGGCACCTTCGGGTTCTTTCGATGTGCAAGTAGCTTCAGGCATGGATCTGACTTTCGAAAGTGCAGATACGACAACATATGAAGACGGCGAAATAGCAAATCCTGAAGGCGCTGTTACATTCGATCCGGCACCCGTAGACTGAGCAGTCTATCCCTACGCGTGCTGTCGAGGATTCTTCCCCGACTAGGCAAAGCTGCATCTCAGGATGTGGCTTTGTTTATTTATACAGCGGTTCGATAAGCTCCGGCCCGCTTGACTGGTTGGAATTCACCAGCGTTGCAACCCGGTAAGCTTCAAAGACATCGTTTGACGCGGGTTGCATCAATTTCGCTGCACCCTTTCCGCTTTCTCCCAGCCACAAAGCCCATTGAGAAGGTTGCAACGTAACCGGCATTCGATGATGTATCTTTGACATCTCTTCGTTTGCTTCTGTGGTCACAATTGCGCAACTTGCGACGGGCGCTTCCCCCTTTTCCCAGGTTTGCCAAACACCAGCAAACACAACTGGTGAACCATCTTTTGAGTGTATGTACCAAGGCAGGCGCTTTCCATCTGCAGTCTTTGTCCATTCATAGAAACCTGTCGCCGGGATAAGACAGCGCCGTGAGCGGCACGCCTCGCGAAACGCTGGCTTTTCAGCAATTGTTTCTGCCCGCGCGTTGATCAGCAATGGCCCGTCATTCGGGCTTTTACACCAATATGGAATAAAGCCCCATCGCATCGAAACCAGCCTGCGCCCTTCGGCATTTGTGACGGCACTGATCTGCGTTGTTGGGCAGACGTTGAAATTTGGAACGTCAGGCAGATCATTCGAGGGAACGGCGTCAAAAATCTGCGCCATAGCATCGGTTGGCAGGGTATTGGCAAAACGTCCGCACATCGCATGACTTTAGCAGCCATATCGTCGGTAAAAAAGGCGCATGTTGTAGCAGGCGGCGTTCTCGTTTTCCCGCTGTTCAGCGCTTTGAAATACGACCATCGGTATAGGGACGGTATGGCCCCTGCGACGTAAGGTACTCGGCCGTAACATCTGCCAGATCTGGGCCATAGTCATAGGCGTTCATACCGTCGGTCGAGAATATTTTGTAGCCATCCCCGCCGCCTCGTACATAGTTGTTTGTGACGACTCCGTAAATTTTCGCCGGGTCCAGCGGAACCCAAGCGTCCCCCTCTGCAATCATCACCTCGACAACACGCCCCTCTCCAGTTGCTACCGAAGAATCCCAAATGAACTTCATCCCTGCAACCTGTGGAAAGCGCCCTGCCCCTTCTTCAACCTGACTTACTCCATTTTCAAGCGCCGCCAGGATACCCGCACCTGAAAGCTGAAATGTTGAAAGTGTGTTCTGGAATGGCAGCACCGTCAACACTTCACCCATTGTTACCTCGCCCGCGTCGATGGAGGCGCGAAGCCCGCCGGAATTTGCAATCGCGATCGAAACACCCTGATCTTTCACACGCGCCAACATTGCGTCGGCGACAAGGTTGCCCATCTCGCATTCCTGTGCACGGCAAACATCGCGGTCACCGTTTATTGGTGCTGCTGTTTCTGCGACGACACGCTGGCGAATTTCATCCAGAGGCTTCGCAAGCTCCGCAATTCTGTCGGTCGTTGCGTTATCTTCAGCAACCGAGCCATCCATAACAAGCGGCTCACCCACGGCTTCTGTAACTTCGCCGGCATCGTTAAAGGTAACATTTAGTTCACCCAAAAATTTCCCGTACGCATAGGCCTGAACAATTGCAGTGCTCCCAACCATTGTCGGATAAGGGCCTGTGGCGCGTTCGTTGGTATTGCTGAGCAACGTGTTGGAGTGGCCCCCAACAATCACGTCCACACCCGTGGTTTCCGCCGCAACCCGTTGATCAACGACATAACCCGAATGGGACAGCACAATGATTTTGTTAACACCCTCGTCTTCCAACCGGTCAACTTCTGACTGAACTGCGTCAACAGGGTCTGTGAACACTATGTTTGGACCGGGACTCGCCAGTTCATCTGTGTCCTGAGGGGTCAACCCGATCAGCCCTAGTTTTTCGCCACCGCGTTCTATAACGACTGATTTTTGCAAAGTTCCTGACAGTAAAGCTTCCCTCGAATAATCCGCGTTTGACATCAATATCGGGAAATCTATTGAGTCCATGAACCCACGCAGTACTTCGGGGCCATCATCAAACTCGTGGTTACCCACGGTCATCGCGTCGTAGCCCAGTTTATTCATCATTTCTGCGGCAAGGGCGCCCTTGTAATACGTGTAAAACAACGTGCCCTGAAACTGGTCACCACCGTCCACAAGGATCGCATTGTTACTTCGGGTCCGGGCCTCGGTAATCGCGGTAACAAGGCGTGCGGTCCCACCAAAGCATTCACCAGCTGCGTTATCTTCGGCGGAACAACCGGAGTCATATTTTGAAATAGGTTCAAACCGTGCGTGAAAATCATTGGTATGCAAAATGGTGAGCGAATAATCAGCGCTTGCCGTTCCAGCCATAAGCGTAAAAGCAAAAGATGCGGTCAGGAATCGATCTGTCATTTCATACCCCATTTTGTTGGACCTGATCAGATTGCCGACAACAAGCGCAGGAGTCAAAGTTTGAACGCATGTGGAGTCTTCAATTCCAATCACGTCCGGTGCTGCAATTGCTTGACCTATCGGCGGGCTTTCGGCATGTCAGCCACATGTTAATTTTTAAGATTTTTCGCGCGAGTGAATGGGATGAGTTCGAACGCGCTGGCCGGACTGCTGGTGCTCCGGTCGACCTTTCTGACGGCTACATCCATTTCTCCACGGGCACACAAGTCGTCGAAACAGCGGCAAAGCACTTCTCCAATACTGACGGCTTGATGCTGCTGGCATTTGAATCCGACGTCTTTGGCGACGATATGAAATGGGAACCGTCAAGGGGTGGGGCGTTGTTTCCGCACCTTTATCGCGCGTTGCAGTTATCCGAAATGCTTTGGGTAAAGCCACTGCCCTGCGATGGTAAAAGCCACATGTTTCCAGAAGGTGTACTATGAACCTAATTGAACGGATTGGGCTTGCGGCCTTGCATCGCTGTGATCCTGAAACCGCGCATTCCCTATCTATCAAAGCACTGCGGCTTGGCCTCGCACCGCTGCCCGGTGCTGTCACATCCTCGCGTCTTGCAACAACGCTTGCCGGTCTTAAATTGCCAAACCCAATTGGTCTTGCAGCAGGATATGACAAAAACGCCGAAGCGCTCGCGCCACTCAGCCGCGCAGGATTTGGGTTTATTGAAGTCGGGGCTGCAACACCCCATGCACAACCCGGCAACCCACGCCCACGGCTTTTTCGTCTGACCGAAGACCGGGCAGCTATCAACCGGTTTGGCTTTAATAATGAAGGGATGGAGGCCATCGGGCGACGCCTTGCCTTACGCCCCAAAAACAGCGTTGCCGGCATTAATCTGGGTGCAAACAAAGACAGCGAAGATCGCGCTGAAGATTTCGCCCGGGTTCTCGAACATTGTGGCCCATATGTAGATTTTGCGACCGTCAATGTTTCTTCGCCCAACACAGAAAAACTGCGGGACCTTCAAGGCTCTGAAGCGCTGGCCGGTCTTCTTGCCGGCGTTATGACAGCCCGAAAAGCCCTGCCCCGTTCCATCCCTATTTTTCTGAAAATCGCACCGGATCTTTCTGATAGTGAACTGTCAGAGATTGCCAAGGTTGCACTCGCCTCTGGTCTTGATGCAATCATCGCCACCAACACAACGCTATCTCGGGAAGGTTTGACAAGCGCAGCCAGTGTGGAGGCAGGCGGTCTTTCGGGTGCCCCACTGTTTGAAAAATCCACCCGCGTTTTGGCAAAGCTCTCTGAAATCACGGCTGGGAAACTGCCGCTTATTGGTGTCGGTGGCGTCTCGAGCCCAGAACAGGCTTATGCAAAAATCCGTGCTGGGGCGTCTGCCATACAGCTTTACACAGCGATGGTTTACAAAGGTCTGTCGCTTGGGGCTGATATTGCCCGCGGGCTTGATCAGCTTCTGGAACGAGATGGATTTGAAAATGTTGCTGACGCCGTCGGCACCGCAAAAGAGGATTGGTTATGATTGAAATATGGCATAATCCACGCTGTTCAAAATCGCGTCAAACGCTTGCACTGCTTGAGGAAAATGGCATTGAGCCGAAAGTACGGCTCTATCTCAACGACACGCCTTCAGCCGAAGAAATCCGGTCTGTGCTGACACTTTTAAGTGCAAAACCCGCAGATATCATGCGTACGAAAGATGCGCTATTCAAAGAACTTGAGCTGAAGGTTGATGCCTCTGACGCTATTCTGATCGATGCAATGACCAAACACGCGGCCCTGATTGAACGCCCTATTGTTATTGTGAACAACAAAGCCGCCATGGGTCGTCCGCCAGAATCTGTTCTGGATATTCTTTAGGCTGCTTCCTGTTCCAGCGCAGGGTAACGCAATGCAAGCGTGACACCACGCGCAACAAAACTGATCAAGAGTGATATCCACAGCCCGTGGTTTCCAAACGTCGGCAACAGAACCGCCAGTGAAATCAGGTAAACCACCGCGCTGATTGCCATCATGTTGCGCATATCCTTTGTACGCGTTGCACCAATAAAGATTCCGTCAAACATCCAGGCTGCTATGCCCAGCGCAGGTGCCGCGATCATGTATCCAAGATAGGTGCGCGCAGCTTCACGCACTTCTGGCGCGGTGGTCATTATGTCAATGATTTTCCCGCCATAAAGCATGAAAGCCAGCGTCAGCAACACAACCCAAATTGCGCTCCAGAAACTCGATATCAAGGCTGCACGTCGCAGGCGCAGCCGATTCCGCGCGCCAAGCGCCTGCCCGACCAGTGCTTCGGCAGCAAATGCAAAACCATCTAGCGCATAGGCGGTAATTTCAAGAAATTGCAATAAAATCTGATTTGCCGCCAGCTCAACATCGCCGAAATCCGATCCCAGAAACAGGAAAGAGACAAACATCGCCTGAAGAAGCAGCGAACGGATCAGAATATCAATGTTCACAAGCAGCATGCGTTTCAGCCGCCGGGTGTTGAACACATTGTCAAACCTTCGCCATGCGTCACCGGCAAAACCGTCGCGACACAGCCAAAGCCCGAGGCCCAGACCGCTCCATTCCGCAAGGAACGTTGCAAAGGCAACACCCTCCACCCCCCAATCGAGGCCCAAAACAAACCACAGATCAAGCACGATGTTGAGCAGGTTCATCCAAAGCTGAAGCACCAGAACGCCCCGCGTACGTTCCTGCGCAATCAACCACCCCGTAATACCATAAAGCGCAATTGCGGCCGGGGCGGAATAGACGCGGATGCGCATGTAACTTCGTGCCATGCCCTCGACCTCTGCCGAGGCGGGCGAGAGATGAAATGCTGCCCAGAACAACGGCAATTGCATCAGGATGACGCAGAAACCAGCGGCTCCACCAATCATCAGCGCGCGCGACAGCATTGCCTGAACTTCGTCTGAATCTCCCGAGCCCAAGGCTTGCCCGGTCAATCCAACCGTCCCCATCCGCAGAAAACCAAAAATCCAATACAGCGCAGTCAGGATGATCGCACCAATCCCAACGGCCCCGATAGGTGCCGCCAGTCCGATCTGTCCAACAACCCCTGTATCGACAGCACCCAATATCGGCACCGTTGCGTTTGACAGCACGATTGGAAGCGCGATGTTCAGCACCCGCCTGTGTGTCAGATGGACGGTTTCAGCCATTGCGGTTGGGCATCAGAAAATGCCCAGTTGCCTGCGCAAAAAGACGCGAACGGTTGTCTTGCCAGGCTTCGACATGCACGCTTGCATATCGACGGCCAGACCGGTTCACGCGCGCACGCGCATAAGCATCGCGTGGCAGGCCGCTGCGTAGGTAATCGACTGTAAAGTCAATCGTTTTAGGCAGGCGCGGATAGTTTCCTGCCACCATCTCTGCCGCGGAAACCTCGCCGCTTTCGATTTCATTCCAAAGCACTGACCAACTTAGCTCGATAATCGCAGTGACTTCCAGGAACGCTGCTGTCACTCCTCCATGAATCGCCGGAAGAAACGGGTTGCCTATGAGTTTCTGATCGAAAGGCAGTACCGCCGTAAGTTCATCCCCGCGGCGGTCAAAGCCAATACCAAGAAACCCGATGTAAGGAACACCGTCTGCCAACGCCTTCAACGCAGCATCACGGCGTTGTTTTACGATCTGAACGGGTTCGGGTTGCTTTGTCATTCTCGATCCCCCTGTTCTGGTTTCCCGGCTTCTATCGTGAAGGCACCTGTGGCGCTGGCAACCGGACGTTCTGTATCTTCGTCAAACGCAGTGGCGCGCACAAAGGCAACGCTCCTTGTTACGTGGTAACAATCTGCCCGTGCAGTTATGCGCTGCCCCGGGGTTGCAGGGCGCATATAGTCTATCCTGAGATCGATGGTTGCTGTTGCAGCGGGTGAAGACGGGTGGCTCATCACTGCGGCGCCGCAGCAGGTATCCATTAATGCCGATACAGCACCGCCATGTATGACGCCTGTTGCCGGATCTCCTACAAAGCGGATGTCATATTCCATCGCGATTTCAGCAATCCCATTACCGATCCCGGTGACGACCATCCCTAACGCGCGTGAATGCGGTATCGCTTCTATGAACTGCCGGGCAAGTTTTGCGTTAATCTCTGACATATGCAGATACCTTTTCGTGATCTACACGAGTTATTAGGTGTCACGCTCAGCCCCGCAACCCCTAACTGTCCGCTTTAAGCATCGCGCCACCCAATGCACCAGAATTCCACAATAGGCATGATTGATCTCTGAACTCTAAGCTCGTAAGTTTCAACCGAAGAGAGAGAAGTAGATAAAATGGCTGACGCCAGCGAAAACGCTGAACTGACCTTTAAAGAGATGTGTGCACGTTTTGACGTAACGCCACGCACATTACGATATTATGAATATATCGAACTTCTTCAGCCTAGAAAGGTGGAGCGCAGCCGGTTCTACTCTGCAAGGGAATGCGCAAGGATGGTGCTGATCCTGCGTGGCCGCCGCTTTGGCTTTAGCCTTGAAGAAATTCGCCAGTGGCTTTTGATTTACGAAAAAGATGGAACACAGGCGCAGCTTAATGCCTGGGTTGAACTTGCCGACCGCCAGCTAGAAGCCTTACACCAACAAAAAAATGAACTGGCGGACACCATTTCCGATCTTCAGAAATTGCGTGACGAAACCGAGAGTTCGCTGACCTGAATTGCTTGTTAAGCGTGACGTTCCGTTACAACCAAAAGTGACGTGACGTTACATTTACGTTAACGTCAATCAGGCTGTTATCCTGTAAAATAAGTTGATCGCGCGACTCGGCTTGTAAAGGAAATCGCAATGTTGAACGAGGAAATGACAATTCGTCAGATGTGCGAAGCGTTTGATGTTACGCCTCGTACGCTTCGGTTTTACGAGGCAAAAGAACTATTGTCCCCAATTCGACAGGGACAAAAGCGCCTTTATACCAAACGGGACAGAGCGCGTCTCAAGCTGATCCTGCGTGGTAAGCGCTTTGGTTTCAGTCTGGAAGAAATCCGTCAGCTTTTGGATCTCTACAGCATGGAAGACCAGAATTTAATGCAATTGCGCAGTGTTTACCAGGCCGCTCAGGACCGTCTGAACGATATGATTGGCCAGCGAACAGAACTGGATGAGGCAATTCATGACCTTCAAGACCAGTTGAAATGGGGCGAGCAGGTGCTCGCTTCTATGACGAAACCAGAATAGACGAGCAAGGAATTACAGGATGCCGAGCTACACCGCCCCCACAAAAGATATGCAGTTTTTACTACATGACCTACTGAATGTTTCTGGGTCCGCTGTCCCGGGATACGGCGAGCTTGAGGCTGTTTTCACCAATGCCGTGCTTGAAGAAGCCGGAAAAATTGCCTCGGATGTTCTTGCCCCTCTGAACGCTGTCGGTGATCAGGAAGGTTGTCGTCTCGAAAATGGTGTTGTCTACACACCAAAAGGATTCAAGGACGCCTTTCAGCAAATGAAAGACGGTGGCTGGACAGCCTTGGATTGTGACCCTGAGTACGGCGGGCAAGGTATGCCCTACATTCTGGGAACTGCTGTTGGCGAAATCTTTGTGTCTGCAAACATGGCCTTCAACATGTATCAGGGGCTGACTCATGGGGCCTACTCCGCGATCCACGCCCATGGGACTGACGCTCAGAAATCAACTTACCTGCCAAAAATGGTGTCCTGCGAATGGACCGGTACCATGAACCTGACGGAGCCACATTGCGGCACAGACCTTGGCTTGATGCGCACAAAGGCAGAGCCACAGGGCGACCGCACTTACAAGATTTCCGGCCAGAAAATATTCATCTCGGCCGGTGATCACGACCTGTCCGACAACATCATCCATCTGGTCCTGGCAAAAATTGCTGGCGGTCCGGAAGGCATCAAAGGAGTTTCGCTTTTTATCGTGCCTAAGTTCCTTGTGAATGAAGATGGCAGCCTTGGTGCGCGCAACGGTGTTTCGGTCGGTAATATAGAGCGCAAAATGGGCATCCATGGCAATTCGACCTGCGTGATGAACTACGACGAGGCGACGGGCTACCTGCTGGGCGAAGAGCACAAAGGTATGCGCGCCATGTTCACAATGATGAACGAAGCGCGGCTTGGTGTCGGCTTGCAGGGCTACGCTCAAGCGGAAGCGGCTTATCAAAACGCTCTTGAATATGCCAAAGACCGCCTGCAGGGACGCGATGTAACCGGTTCAAAAAATCCGGATGGCCCGGCTGATCCGCTGATTGTTCATCCTGACATCCGCCGCAATCTGATGGATCAGAAATCATTTGTAGAAGGCGCACGCGCATTTGTGTTGTGGGGTGCAAGTCTGATTGATCTGGGCCACAAGCTTGACGACAAAGCTGCTGAAGGTCTTGTCAGCCTGATGACCCCTGTCATCAAGGGATTTCTGACGGACAAAGGGTTTGAGATGGCCGTACAGGCCCAGCAAGTCTTTGGGGGGCATGGTTACATCGAAGAACACGGCATGAGCCAATTTGCCCGCGACGCGCGCATCACCCAGATTTACGAAGGTGCAAACGGTGTCCAAGCGCTTGATCTTGTTGGTCGAAAACTTTCACAAGACGGTGGCAAACATGTTATGGCCTTCTTTGACATGATTAAAAGCTTCATCAAAGAAAACGAAAACAATGAGGCTTTGAAAAAGGACTTTCTTGATCCGCTGAAAACCGCATCAAAAGATTTGCAGGCGGCAGGAATGTTCTTCATGCAAAACGGCATGAAAAACCCGAATGAAGCGCTCGCCGGATCCTATGACTTCATGCATCTCTTTGGTCATACGTGCCTTGGTTTCATGTGGGCGCGAATGAGCAAGGCCGCGATGGAGGCCCTTGAAGGCGGCGCTGAAGACGCCAATTTCTATGAGACGAAAATAAAAACTGGGCGCTACTACATGGCGCGCGCTTTGCCAGCCACGGGGATGCATCTGGCGCGCATTCAATCGGGTGCCGAAACCGTTATGGCGCTTGACGCTGACGCCTTCTAAGATTGGGGTAGAGGCCTGTGTGTTCCACGCATGGGTCGGGCCATCCCTAAAGGAGAATGAGATGCCAAAACGCCTGCGCCTGACCCGCCGATTTCCTGTTGCGATGACTGAAGATGGCTATCGCCGCCTGAAACGATTTGCCCGTGAGGCTGGGCTGGATGAAGGCGAGGCTCTCTCGTTCCTCTTTGAAAATTTCGACAGTGTGATGGACGCTGACAACCTAACGCACCGCTTGCGTCTGTTTAACTCTGAACTCGAAGCGCGAAAACGCTGATCCAAAATACGCTCGGAAGGAGCAAAAGATGATAAAACTCTACTGTTTTGGTGAAAGCGGTAATGCCTATAAGGCAGCGCTGACCTTGGAGCTCTCGGGATTGGAATGGGAGTCGGTTTATGTCGATTTCTTTAACGGCGAAGCTCGCACCCCCGAATTTCGCGAACTCAATGATATGGGTGAAGTCCCGGTCATGGTTGACGGTGATCTGACACTCTCGCAATCTGGCATGATACAGGATTACGTCAGTTCAAAATCCGGCAAACTGGGTGGCCGTTCTGCCAATCAACGTCGTGAAATCCTGCGTTGGGTTTTGTGGGACAATCACAAGCTGTCTTCGCAAGCGGGCACAACCCGGTTTTTGATGAATTTCTTACCGGAAGAAAAACGCCCGGTTGAAGCAATCGCCTTTCTTCAAGCCCGCCTGAAAGCCGCCTATGCCACGTTGAACGCGGCACTAGAGGGGCGCAGCTGGCTGGTCGGCGACAGTGTTACAATCGCTGACCTCGCGTGCTGTGGTTATCTCTTTTACCCAGAACCCTTCGGCTTTGACCGCGCCGATTGGCCAAATATTGACGCCTGGCTTGACCGCATCGCGGCCCTGCCCGGCTGGAAACACCCCTATGACCTGATGCCCGGTTCCCCTGCGGATCGCGCTTAAGAAAGGAAGACTATGTCTGAAGCCTACATCTATGACGCTGTGCGTTCCCCTCGCGGCAAGGGCCGCAAAGATGGCAGCCTGCACGAGGTAACTTCTGTAAGCCTCTCTGCCCAAATTCTGAACGCAATCAAGGACCGCAATAACCTTGATACAACGTCTATCGAAGACGTGATCTGGGGCAATGTTACCCAAGTGGGCGAACAGGGCGGCTGTTTGGCGCGTTCTGCGGTTCTGGCGTCAGACTTTGACGAACAGGTTCCAGGCCTTGCGATCAACCGCTTCTGCGCATCAGGTATGGAAGCTGTGAACTTGGCCGCAAACCAGATCAAAGGTGGCGCAGGCCAAGCCTATGTCGCGGGTGGGGTCGAAATGATGGGCCGGGTGCCAATGGGCAGTGACGGTGCAGCTATTGCTGTCGACCCATCGCTCGCGATGAAGACCTACTTTGTGCCTCAGGGCATATCAGCCGATATTATCGCGACCGAATACGGGTTTTCGCGCGATGACGCTGACGCCCTTGCAGTTCAATCCCAAAATCGCGCTGACGTGGCATGGAAAGATCATCGATTTGACAAGTCTATTGTCACCATCAAGGACCAGAATGGCCTCAAGATTCTGGATCACGATGAATACATGCGTCCCGGTACAGACATGCAGACGCTCGGTGCCCTTAACCCAGCCTTTCAGGCAATGGGCGAGGTGATGCCCGGTTTTGATAAAGTCGCGCTGCTGAAGTACCCCCATCTAGAAAAGATCAAACATATTCACCACGCTGGTAATTCGTCTGGTATCGTCGATGGCTCGGCCGCTGTTCTGATCGGCAGCAAGGAGTTTGGCGAAGCGCACGGCCTGAAACCCCGCGCCCGCATTCGCGCGACGGCAAAGATCGGGACTGACCCAACCATCATGCTGACCGGCCCGGTGCCGGTGACAGAAAAGATTTTGCGCGATCATGGGATGGCGATCTCTGACATTGACCTGTTTGAGGTGAACGAGGCTTTCGCCTCTGTCGTACTGCGCTTTATGCAGGCGTTCGATGTGGATCAAAGCAAGGTCAACGTAAACGGCGGCGCCATCGCCATGGGCCATCCACTCGGTGCGACAGGCGCAATTATCATCGGCACTTTGCTGGATGAAATGGAGCGGTCTGACAAAGAAATCGGCCTTGCGACCCTTTGTATCGCGTCCGGCATGGGTGCAGCCACAATCATCGAGCGCGTGTAGCAAACGTTTCGCATTTTCACGCGCGATTTCGCGCAAACAAGAATGACGACCCCACTAAGGGAGACGAAAAGATGACCGATTTTACTTATTCCGTTGACGCAGACGGTGTTGCCACCATTACGTGGGACACGGTTGGCAAATCCATGAACGTGATGAACCAGCAGGGTTTTCTAGACCTTGAAGTGCATATTGATACGGCTTTGGCTGATGATGCTGTTAAAGGCGTGATCATCACATCTGGTAAAGAAGGCAGCTTTGCAGGTGGAATGGACCTCAACATCATCGCCAAGATGAAAGAGAGCGAAGGTGACAACCCAGCGAAGGGCCTGTTTGAAGGTGTAATGGGAATGCACGCAATCCTGCGTAAGATCGAACGCGCCGGCATGGACCCCAAAACCCTGAAAGGTGGCAAACCAATTGTCGCTGCCCTGCCCGGCACAGCGCTTGGTATTGGTCTTGAAATTCCACTGGCCTGTCACCGAATTATTGCGGCGGACAATCAGAAAGCAAAGATCGGCCTGCCCGAGATTATGGTTGGTATTTTCCCGGGTGCTGGTGGCACGATGCGTCTTACACGCAAACTTGGCGCGATGGGGGCCTCGCCTCTTTTGCTTGAAGGTAAGCTGAATGACCCGATGAAAGCCAAGGCTGCTGGCGTTGTGGACGAGGTCGTCCCTGCCGACCAATTGCTTGAACGGGCGAAGGAATGGGTTCTGAACGCCAAAGATGCGGACATCGTGAAACCCTGGGACGCGAAGGGATACAAAATGCCCGGTGGCGCGCCCTATCACCCTGCTGGTTTCATGACCTTTGTTGGTGCATCGGCCATGGTACACGGTAAAACGATGGGTGTTTACCCTGCGGCAAAATCCCTGCTTTCTGCGGTATACGAAGGGTCGATGGTGCCATTTGATACAGCGCTCAAGATTGAGGCCCGCTGGTTCACAAATGTGCTTATGAACCCAAGTTCAAGCGCGATGATCCGAAGCCTTTTCATCAACAAAGAGGCGCTTGAAAAGGGCGCGAACCGCCCTGCTGTTGCTGACGAAAAAGTCAGCAAAGTCGGCGTGATTGGCGCGGGTATGATGGGCGCAGGCATCGCGCTTGTCTCGGCACTTGCCGGGATCAAAGTTGTTCTGATTGACGCTAAACAAGAGGCAGCGGACAAAGGTAAAGCCTACACGACTGCCTATATGGACAAGGGTATTGCCCGTAAAAAGGCAACCGAAGAAAAGAAAGAAGTCGTCCTTTCGCTGATCAACGCGACAACCGATTATAGCGCCCTAAAGGGCTGTGATCTGATCGTCGAGGCAGTGTTCGAGGATATCGGCGTTAAAGCAGAAGTTACTAAAAAGATTGAGGAAATCGTTGGAGAAGACACAATTTTTGCCACGAACACATCAACATTGCCGATCACAGATCTGGCCAAAGCGTCAAAACGCCCTGAACAATTTATCGGCATCCATTTCTTCAGCCCCGTCGACAAGATGTTGCTGGTGGAAATCATCAAAGGCAAAGCAACAGGCGACCGCGCAGTTGCCAAGGCGCTCGACTTTGTTCGGCAAATTCGCAAGACCCCCATCGTGGTCAACGATGCGCGGTTCTTCTACGCCAACCGCTGCATCATTCCTTACATCAACGAAGGTATTCGTCTGGTGACGGAAGGCGTTGCACCGGCATTGATTGAAAATGCGGCCAAAATGGTTGGGATGCCGCTTGGACCGCTTCAGCTTACCGACGAAACATCGATCGATCTGGGCGTGAAAATTGCTAAAGCAACCAAAGCAGCGATGGGTGCAGATTATCCAAATGACACCGTAGACGAAGTGCTTTTCTGGATGGCGGACGCGGGCCGGTTGGGGCGCAAGGCTAATGCAGGCTTTTTTGCCTATGACGACAAGGGCAAACGCACCGGTCTGTGGGAAGGTCTTGGTGAAAAATATTCGCTGTCAGACACGCAGCCAGACCTGACAGAAGTCCAGCACCGCCTGCTGTTCGCACAGGTGCTTGAGGCTGTTCGGGCGCTGGAAGAAGGCGTTCTGATGGACATTCGTGAAGGTGACGTTGGCGCGATCCTAGGTTGGGGGTTTGCCCCGTGGTCCGGCGGGCCATTCAGCTGGCTCGACATGATCGGAGCACCCCGCGCGGTAGAGATTTGCGAGTCACTCACAGCCTCTCACGGCGAAAGGTTCACGGCTCCCAAACTTTTGCACGACATGGCTGCAAAGAATGAAAGCTTTTATGAGCGTTTTGGCGCAAATCAAAAAGCAGCCTGAGAATGAATAGGGCCGGAGGTTTCTTCGGCCCTTTCAAAACGCGTATCCAAACCGCCTGATATCTTCACTGCAAAGAGTTTGAACCAACTCTGCGTCTTGGTCAGAGTATACTGTTCGATAGTCTTGTTCCCTTTTAGATGCGTTGGTTTGGGGAAAAGGGCGCATCGCAAAGCCAAGGTGGCTTTCCAAGGGATTCAAGTCCTGCTCAAGGTGCTCCAACCGCACGAACAACGCACATCGTTCTACCCCATTCGCGTCCCGTACGTAGGAGCCGTAAGGCTCGCGCCTGATGCTGGATTTCGTTTCGGCGTGGTTTAAGAAATTCGAAAAATTATGGACTTTTGCCAGTGTAACCGCCGGGTGCTTGAAAGTCTGAACCCTTAGCCAGCGATAATAGCTGACCAATCTGTCCCAGGGGTTACGCACCATCGTAAAGATATAGAAATTTTCAACATCTTCCTGCGTTACCAGCCCGTAGATGCCTGCCAGCCGAGAGTGTTTCCAAAGTCGCCCTGAAGTAGGCACCCCTTTTACCCGATGACGCCGCTTTACCGCCTTTGGCGTATCCCCCAGCATGATGTCATCTTTCATCGCGCGCGTCTCAAGTGCCAGCGCCATAGAGGTGCCACCGGTCTTGGGGATATGGATAAATATATAGCGTCTACCGCGCGAAATAATCATGAATGAGTGCTAGCGAAATAAAAGAACAAAAGCTAGCGCGCGCGCAGCGCAATCACGGCACCCGAGATAATGATCATCGCAATTCCAACAAGACCCAATGTATCAAGAGTTTGCCCCCAAAGCAGCCAGCCCCATATTGCTGCGAAAATGAGCAGCGAATACTCAAATATCGCAACATAAGATGTCTCGCCTTTCTGATACCCCCAAGTGATTAGCCCAACGGCAAAAATTGACCCGATAGCCTGCACAAAGGTCCAGAACAGAAATCTGGGTGTTATTTCATCCCAGCCTCGTGTGACAAATGCCGCAGTTTCCGGCGCGTCGGCAACCGGGAAAAACGAAACAGCGACAAGCCCCAAAACGCCCCAAATGCCTAGAACAAGGAAGAAGCCCGCCAACAGTGTTAATGTGTTTTCCTGTGCGCATTTCTGCCGCGTGACCATCATACCCAGTGCGTATAGAGCACCCGCAGCAACCGGTATAAGTGTCGTGAAAGACCCTGTCGTCAGATCAGGGCGCAAAACCAAAAGAACACCGGAAAAGCCGATGGCCATCGCAACTATATGCCAAAAACCAATACGCATTTTCAGAAACAGAACCGAAAAAACCAGAACAAAAATCGGCGCCGTAAAGACGCCTGCTGCCGCCTGACTGACCGACAAAAACCCAAGACACCCAAAATAAATCAATAGCCCGGTTCCCGTCAGAAAACTGCGGACAGCAACCGGGCCTATTCGTTCGGGGCAGAGTGATTGCCTTTGAAACATTGCCAATATCCACAAGGCGGGTAGCGCCATCGACGTGCGGAGGGCATGGAACTGCCACAACCCTGCATCTTCCGCGATGACGGTTACATAATTGTCGATAATGCCGAGAACAGCCATAGCGACCAGAACTGCACCTGCCGCTTTCAATGTCTGTTGCTGTTCCATACTCACCCTTAAAAGATATCGTATAGAAACAGCTAACGAGGTCAGATTGCCCCGGCAACGCATTTTCAAACAGCAGCAAGAAAACTATTGGCAGAACCTCAATTGTCTGACATTTAAAGATTCGCGTTGTTACCCATTGCAAATTGCTGGAACGAGCGCATTACTAAGGCGAAAGCTAACTTGAGGGGGGAGACCATGGGTTGGATGCAAGACGAAAGTGGGCTGGGTAAGTGTGCGGCAAACTATGTGCCGCTGACACCGTTGTCACATCTCAGGCGCGCTGCGAAAGTCTTCTCTGACCGCGAGGCTGTCGTCTACGGTAACCGCCGCTTTAGCTATCGCGAATATTATGAGCGCGCGACACGGCTCGCCTCTGCTCTGCAAAAGCTGGGTGTAAAGCCCGGTGATGTGGTTGCCACACTGATCCCGAATTTACCTGCACAGGCCGAAGCTCATTTTGGCGTACCTGCTTGTGGGGCCATTCTTAACACGATCAACACCCGACTTGAGGTTGATACGGTTTCCTACATTTTCGATCATGGCGGCGCACGGGTTGTGCTGGTGGATCCTCAGTTCTTGTCGCTCGCCGTCTCGGCATGCGAAGCAATGGAAGGCCCGGCTCCTACAATCATCGAAATCGCAGATGAGCAAGCGGGCTTACCTGCTTCGGGCACCTACACAGAGTACGAAGATCTTCTTGCTTCCGGGGACCCGGACTTTGAATGGATCATGCCAGAGGATGAATGGGAAAGCCTTGCACTGAATTATACGTCTGGCACTACAGGGCGACCTAAAGGTGTCGTCTACCATCATCGTGGTGCTTACCTTATGACAATGGGTACCGTGATCAGTTGGAAAATGGTACTTTATCCCAGATACTTAACCATTGTACCCCTGTTTCATTGCAATGGCTGGAACCACACCTGGATGATGCCATTGGTGGGCGGCACTTTGGTCTGTTGCCGCGACGTATCAGCCAAGGCAATTTATGACGCTATAGCTGATGAAGGGGTCACGCATTTCGGCGGTGCCCCAATCGTACTGAATATGTTGGTCAATGCTAAAAACGATGAACGGCGCAGCTTTGATCACCTTGTGAATGTCTTTACAGCAGGTGCTCCTCCGGCCGCCGCCACGCTTTCAAAAATAGAACAACTCGGCTTTAGCGTTGTGCATGTCTACGGGCTGACAGAAACCTATGGCCACATAACAGAATGCCTTTGGAACCATGATTCCTGGGATAATCTTGATCAGGCAGAACAAGCAGCAATCAAGGCACGCCAGGGTGTCGCGATGCCGATGATGGAAGATATCACCGTGCTTGACCCGGAAACTGGACAAGTACCGATGGACGGCAAAACACAGGGAGAAATCGCTGTTCGCGGCAATTCAGTTATGAAGGGTTACCTGAAAAATCCCGAAGCTACAGAAGACTCCTTTACCGGCGGGTATTTCCGGTCCGGTGATATTGCGGTTCAACACCCGGACGGTTTTTTACAAATTGCTGATCGCGCCAAGGATATTATTATTTCTGGGGGTGAAAACATTTCGTCCGTCGAAGTTGAAGGCGCATTGATGCACCACCCCGCAGTTCTGCTTTGTGCAGTTGTCGCGAAACCCGACGAGAAATGGGGGGAAGTCCCCTGCGCCTTTATCGAATTGAAAGAAGGCACAGATGCAGATGAGGCAGAGATTATCGCATTCGCCCGGGAACGGCTCGCAGGGTTTAAAACCCCGAAGAAAGTGATTTTCAAAGAATTGCCCAAAACTTCTACTGGGAAGATTCAGAAATTTGAACTCAGGAACTCTGCTAAATCGCTCTGATCATTGTGAAACCGCGCACTCTGGAGTAGTCTGTTTCCTAGTAATCAAGCAGCAACAGGCAGGGCCCGTCCGGCATCATGACGGCGCTATCGAAATATGATCGATTGGAAAGCACTGGGCTTTGGCGCGCATCGCCAGAGCACCAAAAACGCGAGGTCGTCGTCTCTTTCGGGGATGCAACATTGGTGCTGTCGGACCAGAATGAAACAGCGCTTGCACATTGGTCGCTGCCCGCCGTTTCACGGCTAAATCCCGGAAAACGGCCTGCAATGTTCTCTCCGGATCCAGAAGCTATTGAAATTCTGGAACTGGACGACGAAACAATGATCCAGGCGATCGAAAAAATTCGCCGCGCGTTGTCACGAAACACGCCGCACCCGGGCCGGCTGCGACTGATCGCGTTGGGTGTCAGCATTGCGACCGTGTCGGCATTGGCGTTTTTATGGTTACCCGGTGCTTTGGTACGTCAAGCGGCAGCTGTTGTGCCTGACGTAAAACGTGCCGAAATTGGCCAACGCCTTCGGACGAATATTCGCCGACTGACTGGGGACACCTGTAGCTCTGAACTTGGCGATCAAGCGCTAAACAGACTGCGTGCGCGCCTGTTGCCAGAAGGTCGGAAGCTTGTCGTCGTCCGGTCTGGCGTTTCAGTGTCAGAACATCTGCCCGGTGGCTACATCCTGATGAACCGTGCGCTCGTGGAGGATCACGAAGATCCTGAGGTTGTTGCGGGCTACATACTGGCAGAAGCGCTTCGCAGCCAATTGGAAGATCCTTTGGAACGGCTGCTGAAAGCGACAGGCCCTATAACAAGCTTTCGCTTGTTAACGACCGGAAGCATTCCAAATGAAACTCTGGCAAACTACGCGGAAACATTTTTGACGATCCCGAAATCGAAGTTGCCGGATGAAGCCTTGCTTGCATTGTTTGAAGCGGCCGAACTTCGATCATCACCATATGCTTATGCAGTTGATGTATCGGGGGAAACCACGATTGGGCTGATTGAAGCAGACCCATTTCGCAGCAACACATCGCGACCAGTCCTGAGCGATGGAGACTGGATAAGTTTGCAGAACATCTGCGAAGAATAGGACTGTCGCCGAACGTGAACTAAGCAGAAATTCAGAAACCTAACGTCTTGGAAACGCGTTTTTGAAACCAATTGATTGCGCGCGCTGCAATGCTGCGTTTAAGGCAGATCTTTCCTGAAAAGGTCCTGCAAGAACCACGCGTAACGTCTGGCCATCGCGCTGCGTTCTGCCAATCCGCGCGGGCAACCCTGAACTTTGCAAACGTGAGGCAGCGCTCTGAGCATCTTGTGCGGTCACAAAACGGCCAACTTGTACGTATCGATATGCCCGCCCCTCGGTGCTTTGCGTTGTTGTCGACGCGGGTTGTGTTTGCACTCTGCGGGTCGACGCATGCAAAACCGATGCATCTGCTGTCACGATGTTCGAAGCTCTGCGTGTAACGACAGTTTGCCCGGTTGTCGATGTCGGGTTAACAAGCCTTCGCGGAACAGTGTTTGTCCAAACCCGCTCCATCTGCGCTTGCCCCAACTCTGTTCCAACCCCTCTGAGTGGGTTCAGACGGTCATCTTCCCAAACCGCCTGATACCCTCGAGGAATACTGATACTCCGAGGCACCTGATTTACCGCCGCGTTGGCTTGGACCGATGTTGGCGTTGCTTCCCGAACCGGAACGACCTGAACAACTTGGCGTTGTCGCACAGCCTGTACGCGTCTGGTCGGTGTCGCCGTAGCAACAGGTGTGGATGTTGTCGTCTGCGCTCTTGTCTCTACTGATCTTGCAGGGGTGGTCGCTTGCGCGGCAGGCGTACGCCGCGCCAATGTTGGGGTTTGGCCGCAAATAACTTGTCTGCCACGCGTTACACGCGGCACCCAGTTAACGCCGTCCCCAACCCCGGCGCGCACGAAAACACAACCTTTGCTATCTACATACTGCCGACCTTGGTAGCTGGCAGGCGGGTACTCCGCCGGCCCATTTGAATCACGTAAAGACTGTGCTTCAGCACTTACGCCAAAAAAGGTCGAAAAAACGACCGCTACAAAGAGAACAAAATATGCCTGCATGTGTGCCCCACAAGATATTGTGGAAGGATGCCGCACAATGCATAATTAGTAAAGGGATTGTTCGCTTATTTAGTACCATACATGCGGTCACCCGCATCCCCTAGTCCGGGTACAATATATCCATGGTCATTCAACTTTTCATCTACTGCTGCTGTGACGATCGGCACGTCCGGATGTGCTTCTTTCATACGCTGGACACCTTCGGGGGCAGCCAACAAACACATGAAACGGATGTTGTTCGCACCAGCCTTTTTCAGCAGATCAATTGCCGCAACCGACGAATTTCCCGTGGCCAACATCGGGTCAACAGTAATAACTATCCTGTCTTCAAGCTCTGTAGGAACTTTGAAGTAATATTGTATCGGTAAAAGTGTTTTCTCATCCCGATAAAGCCCAACAAAACCGACACGCGCAGAAGGTATAAGCTCCAGCACACCATCCAACAGACCATTCCCCGCACGCAAGATAGAGATGAGCGCGAGCTTCTTGCCGGCAAGGACCGGGGCATCCATTTCCTGAAGCGGAGTGTTTATATGTTTTGTAGTCATATCCAGTTCGCTCGTAATTTCGTAGGCGAGCAACTGGCTGATCTCACGTAGCAACTGGCGGAACACGGCTGTCGGTGTATCAACCTGTCGCATCAAGGTCAGTTTGTGTTGTACCAGTGGATGTTTCACGATTGTCAGGTGTTTGGTCATTGGTATTGCTCCAGTTTTTTCATCAGGCGCGCGCGTGTTGGTTCATCGCAAAAGGCAACGCCTGTCGCAGTTTCGTTCAAGGTTCTCAAAACGTCGTCGTCCCAACCGTAACTATCGGCAAGACGTTCAAATTCATAGCTCATCGTTGTATGGAAAAATGGCGGGTCATCTGTTGAAACTGTAACCTTAACCCCACGCTCCATCAATCGTTCTATCGGGTGATGTTGCCAGTCGGGATAAAGCCCAAGCGCGATGTTTGAGCCCGGGCAAACCTCAAGAACAATTTCATTCTCCGCCAGATGATCGACAAGTGCCAAATCCTCTATTGCACGCACTCCGTGACCGATGCGTTCAACGCCAAGGCTGAGCGCGTCCCTAACCGACTCGGGGCCACCCCATTCTCCCGCGTGAGCAGTAAGGTGGAGTTTTGCCTCACGAGCCAGATCAAAAGACCATGAAAAATCCTTTAGTCTTCCAATACGCTCGTCGCCGCCAATTCCAAAACCGACAAGCCAATCCCCAACGGTTTCCGCTGCACATAATGCAGCGGCTTTCGCTTTGGGGGGCCGAGATGGCGCACAGCTGTCACGATACCGCGCATGATAATACCGTCGCGGGTTTCGGCTATGTCAGCCGCCTCTTTGATTGCCTGAAGGAATTCGCGCCAGGCGGCCACCTCTCCGCCCCCACAGAAATCAGGTGACAGAAAAGTCTCGGTGTAAATCACACCCTGTACTGCGCTTTGCTCTAGCATGGCAAGTGTGAGCCGGTGATAGTCTTCCGGCGTTTTCAACGTTTCGACGGCAGCTTCATACACCTGCAAAAACTGCGTGAAATTGCCAAACGCGTAGTTGCCCGCATCGTCAAATATTCGATGAATATCAATATTCTTTTCTTTTGCCAGCCCGCGGATAAACGCTGGTGGGGCGGCCCCCTCAAGATGAAGATGAAGTTCGACCTTCGGAAAATTACCATACGCAGAATCGCTCATAAAAAGCTCCGGCCTGGTCCCTTGGCCTGAACTCCCAGATGCGTGGCTACACTGACACCAATGTCGGAAAAACCACAAAGGCCAATTGCTTTTGACCCAACGCCATAACCAAGCACCGGCACCCTCTCGCGTGTGTGATCAGTGCCCCGCCAGGTCGGGTCATTTCCGTGATCCGCTGTAAACAACAGCAAATCATCGGGCCGCAGCTTGCTGATTATTGTCGGCACCCGTGCATCGAACCCTTCGAGCGCACGTGCATAGCCAGACACATCCCGCCTGTGGCCATACTTGCTGTCAAACTCCACAAAGTTCGCAAAGGTCAGGCTGCCGCCCTCGGCATCGTCGAGCAGGTCAAACAGGTGTTTCATCAGCACCTCGTCACTGCCTTTACGCACCTCATCAATGCCTTGCATGGAGAAAATATCACCAATCTTTCCAATCGCATACACATGCCCCCCTGCGTCTTGCACCCAGTTGCATAGCGTTGGAGATGGTGGGGGTATCGCAAAGTCGCGCCGATTTGTCGTGCGGGTAAATCCAGTGTCAGGCGACCCGATAAACGGGCGTGCAATCACCCGGCCGACTTTCATGGCATGTAACTGCGGGGCGATATCCTGACAAAGCTTCAGCAATCGCTCCAAACCAAAAATTTCCTCATGCGCTGCAATCTGCAAGACGCTGTCGGCAGATGTATAACAAATCGGCCAACCCGTTTTCATATGGCGAGCCCCCTGTTCCGCGATGATCGCGGTACCCGCGTCATGCCGGTTGCCCAAGGTGCCACCAACGCCCGCAGCAACGCATATATCGAGCAGTAACTCTTCAGGAAAGACCGGATCTGTTCTGGGGAAGTAGTGCCAGTCCCATGGCACCGGAACGCCCGCGATTTCCCAGTGCCCGGAAGGCGTATCTTTGCCTTTCGACACTTCAGTTGCGGCGCCCCAAAGGCCTGTTGGCTCTGCCTGCAAACCCGGCGTTTCCTCGCCCGAGGCAAGCCGGATGGCTGCCCCAAGCCCAAGCGCATCTAGGTTTGGCAGGTGCAGCGGCCCGCTGCGGCCCTCTTCCGCCTGCCCCGCGGCACAAGCCTGAGCAATATGTGCGAGTGTGTTGGCCCCCTCATCGCCAAAGGCCGTAGCGTCCGGCGCGCCGCCGCAACCCACAGAATCCAGGACAACCAGGAAAGCCCGGCTCATTGAACGATCCTTTCGTAAATGAGTGGTGGTGGCTGAACCGGCGCATCTCCCAGGACGACCGCATCACGAATTATACTCGCGGCCCGCTGCGCATCTTCTTTGCTTAGCGCATGAACACGTGCGAGCGGGGTTTCTGAATCTACGGATGCACCCAGCCTTATGATGTTAGACAGACCGACTGCCGGCTCGATCCGGTCACCACCTCTAAGCCTTCCGCCACCTAAATGAACAACGGCCATGCCAACTATCTGTGTGTCAATCGCCTGAACAATTCCAGAGAATTCAGCAAAAACATCGACGGCCACGGGAGCGGTAGGAAGACAGGCGCGCCAGTTTTCAAGGAAATCCCTTGGCCCACCAAGAAACGCAACCATTTTACCAAAGCGTTCGCCTGCTTGCCCATTGGCGATTGACCCTTGGATCATCTCGCGTCCCACGCGTTCGTTTGGGGCAAGCCCGCCCAATGCGAGCAGCGCTCCGCCAAGAATGCAAGTCAGTTCGGCAAGCGGGCTTTCCAGCATTCCCTCAAACACTGTCATACATTCAGACACCTCAAGCGCATTTCCAGCGGTGCTTGCAAGCGGCTGGTTCATGTCGGTGATCAGCGCAGTCGCAGCGCACCCCGCCCCGTTTGCCGTACTAACCAGCGCTTTGGAAAGCGTCTGCGCCTCTTCCATTGATTTCATAAAGGCACCAGAGCCGCATTTCACATCAAGCACCAATCCTTCCAGCCCCGCAGCCAGCTTTTTCGACAAAATCGAAGCTGTGATCAGATCAATGCTTTCGACTGTCGCCGTGACGTCGCGGACCGCATAAAGACGCTTGTCAGCAGGGGCAATCTGACCCGTCGCACTAACGATGGCGCAACCGAATTCATCCAACATCCTACGCAGGCTTGGTTCATCAACTTCTGTTGCTAAACCCGGTATCGCCTCTAACTTATCAAGCGTGCCGCCAGTATGCCCCAATCCGCGCCCCGAAATCATCGGGACATAGGCCCCGCAGGCTGCCAGCGCCGGAGCGAGCATTAAAGATACGCTATCACCAACCCCGCCGGTCGAATGCTTATCGAGCACTGTTCCGGGCAAGTCCCATTTCAAAATATCGCCACTGTCGCGCATCGCTTCTGTCAGCACGACACGACCCTGTTCCCCCAACCCGTTCAGACATACAGCCATAGCGAATGCACCAGCCTGGGCGTCAGTCACAGCACCCGAGGCAAGCCCTTTGGCAAACCATTCGATTTCTGGTCGCGAAAGGGGTTGGCCAAAACGCAATGCGGTAATGATGCTGCGTGCATCCATGTATCAACTGCGAACCACGTGTTCAGCGCCAAAACTGCCCGGCAGCAGAACTGAAACTTTCAGGGTCAGGGTTTCACCACTGACCGTCGCCATGGTTACGGGAACCTCTGGACTGGCAAATTCCATGATTTTTTGACGACATCCACCACAGGGCGGTACTGGTAATGGGCTATCGGCAACAACCGTAATTTCCTTTATTACCCCTTCGCCAGCGGCTACCATTGCCGCAATTGCACCCGCTTCCGCACAGGTGCCTTCTGGGGATGCGACGTTTTCAACGTTGCAGCCAACAAAAACATTGCCATTTCCGGTTCTGAGAGCAGCCCCGACCTTAAATTTTGAATAAGGCGCGTAGGCGTTTTCACGCACCGCGTTTGCGGCGTCTAGCAAATTCATTTTGGCCTCCTTTAACGTCTGGTCAAATCTGCCTGCGGACGCAGCCGGATGCAACCCGTCACATCGTAGTTGTAAATACGCCGGGCAACGAAACTTCCATGAGTTCAATATCCGGTGACGGGTTGGAATAACGTGTTTTCATTCCTGGAGGAATTACAAAAGCGTCCCCTGCTGAAAGGTCGAACGGCTCTTTTCCTTCGCCTTCCAGGGTCATTGTACCAGACATCACAAAGCTGAAATGTATATCGCAATCATGTGTCGCCCAGACTGGCGCTCCTTCAGAACGCCTTATGACATGCACACCGGCAACGTTTTTTGTGTTTTCGGCAATCGTCGTGTCGCGGCTTTCAAAGCCCGGCAGACGGAATGGTGCCCAAACTGCTTTGTCAGCTTCGTTGTACACGAACCGCTGACCATCCCATTCACGCATTGGCCGCAAATGCATTGTTGGAAGCTTCATCTCATGGTCAATTTCGGTCACATGCTCGGCTGGGACACCTATTTCAACAACTTCGATATTGTCGCTGGCATAAAGCACCCGATGCCGGATTTCCGGAGGTTGGATAAAGCAGTCTCCGGCCCGCAACCGAATAGGAGGCCCCTGATCTTCGTAAACCACATCCACCCATCCGCGTATGCAGAAGATCAACTGAAAGCCGACCTTGTGAAAATGGACCATATCCGGAACGGGGCCACCATCGGGAATACGGATATGACTGGCAATGATCGACCCACCCAGTCGCGATGGAATGAGATCACGATACTGCATCCCGGCACGGCCAATGATCCAGGGCGCCTGATCGGCCAACCGACGTACAACAAAGGCGTGATCGGTTTCTGGCATCACAAGAGGTGGATTGAGTTCGTCTATTTCCACGCGTGTGCCGTTTGGCGCAGTCAATAGGCGCGTTCCTTCAGCAAAACCATTTGGATCGTCAGTCAGTATTCGCAATGTTCCGGGAGATTCTGGCGCATCTTTCTCAATCCGCAGCCTGAGACCATGGCCAGAGAAAACTGCGACCTGCGGATTGTCAGCAGGATAGATCATATCCATTCGCATTTTCAGCGTTTTCGTAAAAAACGGGATATCCTCGCGCAGCTCTTGCGTCGGCAATCTGATTTCTGCGCGTATTTTTGCCATCCTGGTTCCTTCCGACGCATGCTCCTGACGCTTGCGGCAGAATGCGCATTGCTTTGAAAATTTGCAAGATGCACGAATAGGCGCTAGGACAACAGAGGACTAGCAGTCGCTTGCAGATTAGTTTAATATTAAACTATCTTTTTTGGGGAGAGAATTTCTATGCCAGACTCGCGAATTGACAACACCAAACAGGCGGCACTGAACTATCACGAATTTCCCAAACCAGGAAAACTGGAAGTAAGAGCAACGAAACCAATGGCGAACGGCCGCGACCTAGCACTCGCCTATTCACCGGGCGTTGCAGAAGCCTGTCTGGAGATCAAAGCTGACCCGACAACAGCAAGCCGTTATACGGCACGTGGAAATCTGGTTGCCGTCGTTACAAACGGGACGGCCGTTTTGGGGCTTGGAAACATTGGTGGTCTCGCGTCAAAGCCAGTCATGGAAGGTAAGGCCGTTCTCTTCAAAAAATTCGCAAATATCGACTGCTTCGATATCGAGCTGAACGAGCCAGATCCATACAAAATGGCAGATATCGTCTGTGCAATGGAGCCAACCTTTGGGGCAATAAACCTAGAAGATATCAAAGCCCCGGATTGTTTTATTGTCGAAAAAATTTGCCGCGAACGGATGAACATACCGGTTTTCCATGATGATCAGCACGGAACAGCAATTGTGGTTGGGGCAGCTGCAACAAATGCATTGAGGGTTACCGGTAAAAAGTTTGAAGATATTAAAATCGTTTCCACAGGTGGTGGTGCCGCCGGGATCGCGTGTCTCAATATGCTGCTAAAACTTGGGGTAAAGCGGGAAAGCGTCTGGCTGGTCGACATTGCAGGGCTGGTTTACGAAGGCCGGACCGAAGAAATGACACCACAAAAAGAGTGCTACGCTCAAAAAACCGAGCTGCGTACATTGGCCGAGGCGATAGAAGGGGCAGATCTCTTTCTGGGCCTTTCCGGTCCGGGTGTTCTAAAACCCGAAATGGTTGCTAAAATGGCCAAGCGCCCCATCGTCTTTGCCCTTGCCAACCCAACGCCGGAAATTATGCCAGATGACGTGCGCAAAGTTGCGCCGGATGCAATCATCGCAACCGGGCGTTCTGACTATCCAAATCAGGTTAACAATGTTCTGTGCTTCCCGTTCATATTCCGCGGCGCGCTCGACGTAGGTGCAACAGAAATCAACGACGACATGCAAATCGCCTGCGTTGACGGAATTGCGGCTCTTGCCCGCGCCACAACTTCTGCAGAAGCCGCTGCAGCTTACAAAGGCGAACAAATGACCTTCGGGGCGGACTATCTGATCCCGAAACCTTTTGATCCGAGATTGATGGGTGTGGTTGCGAGCGCTGTTGCAAAGGCTGCAATGGAAACCGACATTGCCACAAGACCTGTGGAAGATCTGAAGGCTTACAAAACCAAACTTGATGGCTCTGTCTTCCGGTCGGCACTTATTATGCGGCCAGTATTTGAGGCCGCAGCGACCGCGATGCGCAAAATTGTCTTTACCGAAGGTGAAGACGAACGTGTGCTACGCGCAGCAAATGCGATGCTGGAAGAAACGACAGACAAGCCGATCCTTATCGGGCGACCAGATGTTATCGAGCGCCGCTGCAAACGTGCGGGCCTGTCAATCCGTCCGGGCCGCGATTTTGATCTGGTAAACCCGGAACGTGACCCGCGCTATCGGGATTACTGGAATACCTATCATGAAGTAATGCAAAGGAAGGGTGTGACACCCGACCTGGCCAAGGCAATCTTGCGCACGAACACAACCGCAATTGGTGCCGTTATGGTTCACCGCGAAGAAGCGGACAGCATGATTTGTGGTACTTTCGGTCAATACCTGTGGCACCTGAATTACGTCCAGCAATTGCTGGGGAACACAAACCTGCACCCGGTCGGCGCGCTGTCCCTGATGGTGCTTGAGGATGGGCCCTTGTTCATCGCGGACACACATATTCATTCGGAACCAACAGCCAAGCAAATTGCCGAAAATATAATTGCAACAGCACGCCATGTGCGACGGTTCGGACTGGCACCCAAAGTGGCACTTTGCTCCAACTCTCAATTCGGCAATTTAGACTCTACTTCCGGCAACTTAATGCGCGAGGCGTTAAAGATATTGGATGCGCAGAAGTTGGATTTTTCTTATGAAGGCGAAATGCATACGGACGCAGCCCTTGATGAGACTCTTCGCAATAGGATTTTCCCAAACTCCCGACTATCGGGTGCCGCTAACGCGCTTATATTCGCGAATACCGATGCCGCAAGTGCAACACGCAACATCCTGAAGATGAAAGGCGGCGGGCTGGAAGTCGGCCCCATACTTATGGGAATGGGGAATCGCGCCCATATTGTAACCCCTTCGATCACAGCCCGAGGGCTGCTGAATATGTCAGCAATTGCCGGAACACCTGTCGCTCATTACGGATAACAAGGTCTCTGCGTAATTTCATGGATTGCGCGCACGTTTTTTAGCAATATTGTTACTTAGCTGGGTTTGACTTTAGCGCTAGCGGCGTCAATGCGGCGCAGGAGTCGGGCTTGTTGCAGGCAAGTGGGTGCGCGTAACACACAAGCACGGCATGCAGTCGTATACGGAGGAGAGAAAATGACCTACAGAAGTGTTTACGAAGGATGGAAATCTGACCCCGAAGGGTTCTGGATGGACGCCGCCCAAAACATTGATTGGGTGAAGCCTCCCTCCAAAGCGTTGTTTGATGACAAAGCTCCGATCTACGAATGGTTTGCAGACGCTGAAGTAAACACCTGCTGGAATGCTGTGGATCGTCATGTAGAAGCAGGAAATGGGGACCGGACCGCAATCATCTACGATAGCCCTGTTACGCATACCAAGCATGAAATCTCTTACCTTGAACTACGTGACAGAGTTGCGTCTCTGGCCGGTGCGCTACGCGCCAAGGGTGTCGAAAAAGGTGACCGGGTCATCATCTACATGCCGATGGTTCCTGAAGCACTTGAGGCTATGCTGGCATGTGCGCGGCTTGGCGCAGTGCACTCTGTTGTATTTGGCGGTTTTGCAGCGAACGAGCTTGCAGTGCGCATTGATGATTGCAAACCAAAAGCCATAATTGCCGCCTCTTGCGGGATCGAACCTGGGCGCGTGGTGCATTATAAACCCTTGCTGGAGGGGGCCGTTGCTGAAGCAAAGCACAAACCCGAGTTCTGTGTGATTTTCCAACGCGAGCAGGAAGTTGCAAAGCTTAACGAAGGGTTTGACTTCGACTGGCACGCCTTCCAATACGACGTTGATCCTGCGGAATGCGTTCCTGTCGCTGGCAACCATCCTTCCTACATTCTGTATACCTCTGGTACCACTGGCCAGCCCAAAGGCGTGATCCGCCACACTGCAGGTCAGCTCGTCGCCCTTAACTGGACTATGAGCAACATCTATGGAATGGAACCGGGTGAAGTGTTCTGGGCAGCCTCTGATGTGGGTTGGGTCGTTGGACACAGCTATATTTGCTATGGGCCCTTAATTCATGGCAACACAACAATCGTTTTTGAAGGCAAACCCGTTGGCACACCTGACGCGGGCACTTTCTGGCGCGTTATTCAGGATCACGATGTTAAGGTGCTGTTCACAGCACCAACAGCCTTTCGAGCAATCAAGCGTGAAGACCCATCAGGCGATTTTCTCGACAAATACGACCTCTCTGGGCTCAGGACATTGTTCCTGGCTGGCGAACGCGCAGACCCCGATACGATTGTCTGGGCACAAGAAAAACTTGGCGTTCCCGTGGTCGACCATTGGTGGCAGACAGAAACAGGCTGGGCAATTGCGGCTAACCCTGTGGGAATCGAGGAATTGCCAATCAAACTTGGCTCTCCTTCGGTCGCAATGCCTGGTTATGATGTCCAGATACTTGATGAAGGTGGCAATGAAATGCCTGTGGGCGAAATGGGTGCCATTGCAGTAAAGCTTCCCTTGCCACCCGGAACCTTGCCAACTTTGTGGAACGCAGAGGCACGGTATCATTCATCTTATCTGACCACCTTCCCCGGGTACTATGAAACAGGAGATGCTGGGTACAAAGACGAAGACGGCTACCTTTACATCATGGCGCGTACGGACGACGTCATTAACGTTGCGGGACATCGGCTATCGACAGGTGGAATGGAAGAAGTCCTTGCCAGCCATCCCGACGTTGGTGAATGCGCTGTGATTGGAGTTACAGACCAACTCAAAGGGCAATTGCCCATGGGTTTTTTATGTCTGAACACCGGTTCCGGACGTGATCAGGCCGAAGTTGTCTCTGAATGCGTCAAACTGGTACGCGAAAAGATAGGGCCAGTCGCTGCCTTCAAACTGGCTGTTGTCGTGGATCGTTTGCCCAAAACGCGATCAGGTAAAATCCTGCGCGCAACGATGGTCAAGATTGCTGACGGTGAAGAATTCAAAATGCCTGCAACTATCGATGACCCGGTAATTTTGGACGAGATTCGCGATGCTCTTGTTACTGTGGGCTATTCAAAAAGTAAGTAACTTTTCGCGCAATTGCCTGGGTTTAAACGCGCGGGCTTGATTTAAAGGTGACTTATAGACTAGTTGGATGCTCTTGTGTTCTGATTTATCAGTGTGTTCATGTTGCTAAAGGGAAACATCGATCCGTCGTTCACCACCTTCATTTTGAAAGCAGTGGTTTGTTGACGGACAATAGCCAAAAAGCCAAATCCTTTTTTGGTGCCGCCGACCCTGACGGCGCGACCCGGCTGAACCTGCTTACGCATGACATCAGATCGGCAGTGTTTGACGTAATAGGTGGGCTTCGCTTGGTTGATCACTCAAAGATCGACCCAGAAACCCGTCTTCAGCTTGAACGGATACGAACTTCTGGTGAAATTCTGGCGCGATTAGTCGAAGATGCCCTGAACTTGGTTACCGACGGACTGTCAGGGACAGAATCGGTTTTCGCAAACCTGCACCTGCATCGGTTGTTAAATGATGTAGAGCTTCGCTGGTCTGGGCGTGCGAAAGCAAAGGGTCTGGAATTTACACTGAGTATTGATCCCGACGTTCCTGCAGTGATTTCAACTGACAGGTTGGGTCTGGAACGTATTTTGTCAAATCTTCTTAGCAATGCGTTTAAGTACACCGACAAGGGTGTTGTGCGAATGGAAACGTCATTGGCCGATGGGAACATTCTAAGGTTTTCGTTGCACGACGACGGGCCCGGCTTTTCTGACGAAGCGCTTTCAAAGCTCTATAATCTGCACGGTCGCCCCTATAATACAGAGAAACCCGGCACTGGCTTGGGTCTTCACATAGCCAAAGACATAGCCGACCGTATGGGTGGGACCATTCAGGTTTCAAACGGATCGAATGGCGCGATTGTGACGCTGGAACTGCCTGCCAAAGCCTGGCACTATGCGACGGCTGTCCAGGGAGAATACCCCCTGCCGGACTTGTCAAACGTTAGAGTCCTGGTCGCTGAAGACAACGAAACCAATCAGCTGATCATTGCCCAGATGTTGCAAACAATGGGTGCAGAATACGAGATCGCAATTGACGGAATTGAGGCTCTGAACTGGTTAGAGCGGGAAAGTTTTGACATTGCTCTGATTGACATTGATATGCCGCGACTCTCTGGCATTGATGTAATGCGCCACGTTCGCAGTCAGATGACCGAACTTCGAGATTTGCCGATACTCGCTGTCACCGCGTTTGTGCTTCGCGCAAACAGGGATGCAATCTATGACGCAGGTGCCAATCGCATACTTGCGAAACCAATTTTGAGCATCGAAACATTCGGCCAATCCATTGCATCTCTGTTACGATTGGCAGAAGGTAGCATTCCAATCGACGAACAAGCTGTCGCACGGCCAACGCTGGACGAGACACGCCTGAATCATCTATTGGAAATCTCTGGTCCAGAGGGTGCAAAGGAATTGCTTAACAGGCTACACAGCGATCTCAGCAACATCAGTGACGCGCTTTCCAATGCAGTCCCGGAACTGGATTTACCAAACCTACGTGGACAGACACATGTCTTAATTTCCTTAGCCGGCGCAGTCGGCGCTGATCGTTTGCAAAGACAAGCCGAGGCCCTGAATTCGGCTGCACATTTGCAAGATGAATCAGCTGTTCTGGCATTGGGTCAGGAAGCGGAACGAAATTTGAACCACTTAATCGATCGGATCGCCTCGGAAATGTCGAAAGAAAAGGGTTCATAAAGTGGAAAAACCACTTTTGCTTATCGAAGACACGCCGTCCCTGCAGATGGTCTATGAATCTGTCCTGCGCAACGCAGGTTACGAAGTTCAGACAGAAGAAACCGCAGCGGGCGGACTTGATAATTTCTTGAAACTTAAGCCAAACGTGGTTCTTCTTGATTTATTGCTGCCAGACCGTGACGGTCTCGAGCTGATGAAAGATTGCCTTGCTGCGAACCCGACAACCAGATTTATTGTCATAACCGCCAATGGTTCGATAAATCGTGCTGTTGAAGCAATGCGCGCAGGTGCATATGAGTTTCTTCTTAAACCGTTCAACGAACAGCGTTTCCTTTACGCAATTGAAAATGCCCTTGCCGAGGCGGCGCGGAAAAAAACCGAAACGGCTCCATCCAAAAATCTGGATCCGATCAATGGCTTTATCGGCACTTCTGAGGCGATGAAGAAGGTCTATTCCAACACCCGCACAGTCGCTGGTTCGATGGCAACAGTTTTCATCTCGGGTGAAAGTGGTACCGGTAAAGAAATCTGCGCCCAAGCCATTCACAGCCTGTCAGATCGCGCCTCAGGGCCGTTTATTCCGCTAAATTGTGGCGCTATTCCTTCTGATCTCCTGGAATCCGAAGTCTTCGGCCATTTGCGTGGGTCTTTCACGGGTGCAATCGCAGATAAACCGGGGGCTGCTGCTGCAGCCGATGGTGGAACATTGTTCCTTGACGAAATCTGCGAGATGGACCTCAATCTTCAAACAAAGCTGCTCAGGTTTCTGCAAACTTCAATGATTAACCCGGTTGGTTCTGTCAGGGCACGTAAAGTCAATGTTCGCATCGTCTGCGCCACGAACCGTGACCCGCTGGAACAGGTTCAACGAGGCGAGTTTCGTAAAGATCTCTATTACCGTTTGCACGTCGTCCCAATTCACCTTCCGCCGTTGCGGGAACGAGCCGAAGACGTGATCGAAATTGCAAATGACGCATTGCACAGGTTCTCCAAAGAGGAAAACCGCGCGTTTGAGACCTTTTCCGAGGAAGTTAAAATGTTGTTCCGGCGTATGGTTTGGCCGGGAAATGTACGCCAGCTTCTGAACGTTGTTCGGAATGTCGTCGTTCTGAATGATGCAAAAATCGTAACCCGATCTATGCTGCCTGTTGATATTCACCATGAACTAGAACTTATGAACCCTACAAAGGCTGCGCCTGAACAACCTGGCAATCCACCGGTGATGCTGGACGGCCTGATCGGAAAATCCCTGAGCGAAATAGAATACCTCGTAATCAAGGAAACCCTTGAGCAGCACGGGGGGAGTATTCCAAAGGCCGCGCGGGTGCTCGATGTTTCGCCGTCAACGCTCTATCGGAAAATCGCAACCTGGGAGAAAATTAAAACCTAGACCTCTCAGACGAACTGCTCACGGATCAAACGCTCCTCCAGCCCGTGACCGGGATCAAACAAAATTCGGTGTTCGATACTGGATTCGCTTTTAATATCAACAATCACAACATCTCTGACCGAGCGGCTGTCAGCATCTGCCATGACCGGGCGTTTCGCGGCTTCCAATACCTCAATCTTAACCCTCGCGGTTTTTGGCAGCAATGCGCCACGCCAGCGCCGTGGTCGAAAAGCCGCCATTGCCGTCAGCGCAAGCACATCTGCGCCGATCGGCAGAATTGGGCCGTGCGCCGAATAGTTGTAGGCGGTTGATCCAGCCGGTGTACATAAAAGCGCCCCATCACAGACAAGTTCCGGCATGCGAAGTTTACCATCGACCGTAATGCGCAATTTGGCCGCCTGCGGACCAGCCCGAAGCAGGGATACTTCGTTGATCGCCAACGCCTCATGAACATCACCGTTACGGCACTCTGCGTGCATACTTAAAGGGTTGATGACCTCTTCTTCCGCAGTCTCCAGACGTTCAGGCAAGTCATCTTCGTGGTATTCATTCATCAGAAATCCGACAGTTCCCCGGTTCATTCCATAAACGGGAACTGTCAGATGTTGGGTTTCATGCAAGGTAGACAGCATGAAACCATCACCCCCCAAGGCCACAATCACATCTGCTGTTTCAGGAGAATTATTGCCGTAGCGCTCACACAACCGAGCACAACTATCCTGCGCAATCTCTGAATCGTTCGCCGCAAAAGCGATTTTAAGATGACCCGTCATTTTCGGCGCCCTTTGTTTTCTACAGTCTTCACCCGCTCCGATTGGAAACACAAGACCGCATCCATGACGAAATATGACGCCCCTACCGCCCTTTCAGTCGCTTTATGTGGTTCAGATTAGTTAACAACTCAGTTACAACGCAGCCAGTTTTTGACCCGTCTCAAGGAGATGTCTGTATGTCTAACCCTGGTTTTTTCACTGAATCATTGAGTTCCCGTGATCCTGAGCTTTATGCGTCGATCACGTCGGAGCTTGGCCGTCAGCGCGATGAGATAGAGCTGATCGCGTCTGAGAACATTGTTTCGGCTGCGGTGATGGAGGCGCAGG
>NZ_JALKAK010000016.1:0-100813 GCF_023015645.1 Pseudohalocynthiibacter sp. F2068 | reverse complement strand
GGAAACTTCGCACAAAGTTCTACGACTTTTGTTTTAACGGCGTCCTCAACGGCTGTGTTGTTGTCTTCGCCGTTGGCGGCAAGGCCGTCGACCACCTCGACAATCCAGTCAGCGATCAGGCGGAACTCGGCCTCGCCAAAGCCGCGCGTGGTGCCGGCCGGTGTGCCAAGGCGGATGCCCGAGGTCACCATCGGCTTTTCCGGGTCAAACGGAATACCGTTCTTGTTACAGGTGATACGCGCGCGCTCCAGCGCCTTTTCGGTCGCGTTGCCCTTCACGCCTTTGGGGCGCAGATCAACCAGCATCAAGTGGGTGTCGGTGCCGCCTGTGACGATATCAAGCCCGCCTTTGATCAGCTGATCCGCCAGCGCCACCGCATTGGCACGCACCTGTTTCTGGTAGGTCTTGAACTCAGGCCGCAGCGCCTCGCCAAAGGCGACGGCCTTGGCGGCGATCACATGCATCAGCGGGCCACCCTGAATACCGGGGAAGATCGCCGAATTCACTTTCTTTGCGATATCTTCATCATTTGTCAGGATCATACCACCACGCGGGCCGCGCAGGGTTTTATGCGTCGTTGTGGTCGCCACATCGGCATACGGAAAAGGAGAGGGATGTTCGCCGGCGGCAACAAGCCCGGCAAAATGCGCCATATCCACCATAAGGTAGGCGCCCACACTGTCCGCGATTTCGCGGAAACGAGCAAAATCAATCTGCCGCGGAATGGCAGAGCCACCGGCGATGATCAGCTTTGGCTGGTGTTCGCTCGCAAGCGCCTGAATCTGATCATAGTCGATCAGGTTATCCTCTTTGCGCACACCGTACTGGATGGCGTGGAACCATTTGCCAGACTGGTTCGGGGCCGCGCCATGCGTGAGGTGCCCGCCGCTGGCAAGGTTCATGCCCAGAATCGTGTCACCGGGTTTGATCAGCGCCTGAAACGCGCCCTGGTTCGCCTGGCTGCCGGAATTTGGCTGTACGTTGACAAAACCGCAGTCAAACAACTGCTTTGCCCGGTCAATCGCCAAGGTCTCGGCAATGTCAACATACTGGCAGCCACCGTAGTAACGACGCCCGGGATAGCCTTCGGCGTATTTGTTTGTCAGCACAGAGCCCTGCGCCTCCATCACCGCAGCCGAAACAATGTTCTCAGACGCGATCAGCTCTATCTCATCGCGCTGACGGCCAAGCTCCGACGTGATCGACGCGTAAAGCTCAGGATCACGGGAACTCAATGACTCAGTGAAAAAACCTGTTTCGCTAAGGGGGGCGTTCATATGGGGATACTCCTTTAAAAAACGGGGTCAGCCGGTCCAACCCAGACCTGCGGCGACGCAGTTCATGGACTGCAACAGCGGAACCGAAAGGACGGATTTGCCGTTCGTTCGTGAGTCGCGCAACAACTGAACCTGAAGCATGTGACTGTGATCGAGATGCGCGCGCACGCGCTCAAACCGGGATTGAAGGGCAGGAAATCTTTCCGCCAGCTTGGTGTCTTCGGTTAGGAAATACACGGCGTCACAAGCCCGCTGATACTCGTCCTTGACTGAGGCGAAAACCCGCGCGCGCTGCGTCTCTTCTTTTACCAGTGACGCATATTCTGCCGCAATTTGCATATCGGCCTGAAACAACGTTTTCTCAACTTCGTCAACGATCAGACGAAACAAGCGCGACTGCGCAAACATATCTCGTAAAATTTCCTCACCCGCAACGCCCCGAAACCGTCGGAACGACTGTATAGCAGAGCCAAATCCGTACCACCCGGTCAACATGTGGCGGTTCTGAGACCAGGCAAACACCCAGGGAATTGCGCGCAGGTCTGACAGGCTCATCGCGCCAAAGCGCCGCGCTGGTCGGGACCCGATCTTAAGGAATGCAAGCTCTTCCACAGGGCTTGCCTGCTGAAAATACTCAATAAATCCGGGTGTGTGCAAAAGCGTATTGTAGCTCGCCTGCGACATCCCTGAAAGCGCCTCTAAGGTATCGTCGAAGTCTGGATTGGTTCGCAACTCTGGTTCGCGTTGCGAGATCGCGCTGTGTGTCAGAACGGAGGACGCCAATAGTTCAAGTTGGTAGAGCGCCGTGCCGCGGTTCGCGTATTTTGACGAGACAACTTCGCCTTGTTCAGTTGTCCGCATAGCTCCGCTAATTGTACCTGCAGGCTGCGCCGCTATCGCGCGCCCCGTCGGGGCACCACCCCGGCTGACAGACCCACCACGCCCATGGAAAAACGCCGCCCGGAACCCGAGTTCAGCCAGCGCACGGTTGATCCGGCGCTGCGCCTTCTCAAGTTCCCAAGTAGAACAGACAAATCCGCCGTCTTTGTTGGAATCCGAATAGCCCAGCATGACCTCAACGGCAGGCCCGTGGGCCTTCAGACTGCGGCGGGCAAGCGGGACGGAAAAGAGTTTTGTCAGAATTGCAGGTGCCGCGCGTAGATCTTCGATCGTTTCAAACAGCGGCACAACGCGAAGGTCAATTTCTTCGGAACCAAAGCCCGCATAGCGTGCCAACAGAAAGACGCCAAGCAAATCATCAGTCGATCGCGTCATTGACAGGATGAAAGGGCCAAAAGCATCAGGGTCCACACCGCGCTTTGTGTCGCGCATCAATGTAAGCAATGTCATCAATTCGCGTGCCTGATCGCTTAGCTTTTCCGGGGAAATCCATTTTAGATCAGATTGCCCAAGCTCGCGGCGAAGGCGCGCTGACCAGATTTCACTGCCATACCTTGGGGCAGGGGAGTCGCTGGCGGTGCTCCAGATTTCCGCTAATACATCAGTTGTGACGGTCGAATTCTGCCGAACATCAAGCGCCATCGTGCGAAAACCAAAAACTTCTGCCCGCCAGCGAATAGGCTGCACGTAGCGTGCTGCCAGCGCCTTGGCACCAATAGCTTCCAGCGCAGTTTCAATGACATTCAGATCGTCGAGAAAATCACGTACTTCCGCATAGGGTTCGCAGATGGATGTGAGCCCCTGTGTTGCTTCGAGGCGTTGCGCAACAGCGGTCAAACACTGGCGAAATAGCTCTCCGGGGTTCAGATTGCGTAGTGCGTCGCCATTTAACGAAGCTGCAACAAGCGCGTCCAATCGTGCGCTCACTTGTTCAGGAATTTTTGCAATTTTGCTACTGATGCTGATCCGGGCGGATGCCGTTTGCAACGCCTCACGGTAGCACTCAAACGCAGCCGTGCGGTTTGCGAAAAGAGCGCGCGCTGTCACATCAGCGGTGACATTTGGGTTGCCGTCCCGGTCTCCGCCAATCCAGGAATGAAATTTCACGCAAGGGAGCCCCTGTTGCGCAGAAGTGCCATAGTGCCGTTCAGCCGCATTCTGAAACTGCTCAAACAATTGCGGCACGGCGTCAAACAGGCTGTCGCGAAAGAACTGGAGACCCCATGAAATTTCGTCTGACAAGCTTGGCCGCTCAAGACGCAGCTCACCTGTCAGCCACAATAAATCAACCTCGGTTCGCAACGCGTCGATCAGCGCTTCTCGCTCACGCGGTGTCCAGCGATGCGTTTCCAGCGAAACAAGTGTCCGGTAAATGCGACGGTGAATTTCAAGAATTGTGACGCGCTTTGCCTCTGTCGGATGTGCGGTCAGGGTTGGGCCGACCTGCAACTTGCTGATCACATTAGCGAACTCATCCGCTGTAACGCCCTCGGATTTCAACTTGTCAGCAGAAGCGGCGAATGACCCTTGAATTGCTTCGGGGCCAAGACGGGTTTCGATCTGGCGGCGTTCACGGACATTTGCATTTTCTTCGGTGATCTTGAGAAGCTGAAACCAGATGTTGATTGCCTGTAGCAGCGGCACCCTCTGAGCCGATGTCAGAGCTTCGGGCGAGGTTTCGCCTTTCAGATAGCCCGCGATTTCAGGCGCCCGCGCATCAACAACGTCGAGCAGCAACATGAACAACTCGCTACGCAGACTGTTGGCATATTCCGCTTCTGTGAAAACGGGTTCCGGATCAATTGCGCCCTTTACTGGTTTTTGAAGGGGTAGCATCAGTTGCACCGAGAACGCTGTTTGTTTGCGTGGTTCAGGAGCACGTCAAACGTTTCAGCCAGTTGGATCTCTACCGCCTCAGGCCAGCGTCGAGCTACCAGTAGTTTTGGCTTGAACATGCCCCTGATCCTTCACCGTTGATTACATGACACGTGCAATGGTATCGCCAATCACCGCAGGGTTTTCAGCAACGGTTACGCCCGCTGCGGTCAGGATCTCTACCTTCTCGCTCGCGCTTTCACCAAAGGCAGAAATGATCGCCCCTGCGTGACCCATGGTTCGGCCTTTTGGCGCGGTCAAACCCGCGACATAAGCTACAACGGGTTTGCTCATGTGATCCCGGATAAATGCAGCAGCCTCAGCTTCTTGTGGTCCGCCGATTTCGCCGATCAGGGCAACGATATGTGTGTCCTCATCTTCCTCAAACCGCTCAAGCATATCCTTAAAGGATGAACCGTTGATCGGATCACCGCCAATGCCGACGCTGGTCGAAATTCCGATGCCGTGCTCTTTAAGCTGAGCGGCCGCCTCGTAGCCCAAAGTCCCGGAACGGCCAATGATACCAACATTGCCTTGCAGATAGATATGCCCCGGCATGATACCAAGCAGCGCCTTGCCGGGTGAAATGGTCCCTGCACAGTTGGGTCCGGTCAGAACCATACGCTTGTCGCGAGGGTAGCGACGCATGTAGCGTTTTACACGGATCATATCCTGCGCTGGAATGCCGTCAGTGATGCAAACGCAATAGCGGATGCCACCGTCGGCAGCTTCCATGATGCTGTCAGCCGCAAAGGGGGGCGGAACAAAGACAAGACTTGCTTCTGCACTTGTTTCAGCGATCGCTTCTTTCACGGTATCAAAAACCGGAACGCCATGAACCTTTTCACCGCCTTTACCTGGCACAACACCACCTACGACATTGGTGCCATAGTCCAACATGTCTTTTGTATGGAACTGTGCCATACGTCCGGTAATGCCTTGAACGATTACGCGGGTGTCTCTGTCTAAAAGGATGCTCATCAGACAGCCCTCATCTTTGTGTTTTGGTCTAGGTCGCTGTTCCAGGCGGCAACAACACGTTCAGCAGCTTCGTTCAGCGTGGTTGCACGGATCAGAGGCAGCCCGCTTTGCGCGAGGATTTTCTGCCCTTCTTCGACATTTGTGCCCGCGAGGCGTACAACGACAGGCACCTCAACAGGGTTTTCACGTAGCGCCTGAACGACCCCTTCAGCGACCCAGTCGCAACGGTTGATGCCTGCAAAAATGTTGACCAGGATCGCCTGAACATTTGTGTCAGACGTCACAAGACGAAATGCCTTAGCCACACGTTCAGGCGTTGCCCCACCACCAATATCAAGGAAATTGGCGGGTTCGCCCCCGGCAAGCTTGATCGTGTCCATCGTTGCCATCGCAAGACCAGCGCCGTTCACAATACAGCCGATGTTGCCATCCAGACCGACATAGGAAAGACCACGGTCAGAGGCACGGCTTTCGCGTGGATCTTCCTGGCTTTTGTCACGCAGTTCGGCAATATTTGGATGCCGGAACAAGGCGTTATCATCAAAGGTCATCTTGGCATCAAGCGCCAGAACGCGGTTGTCGCCCGTCACAACCAGCGGGTTAATCTCAACCATAGTTGCGTCAAGTTCGGTAAACGCCCGGTAGCATCCTTGCAGGGTGCGCACCATTTGCTGTGTCAACGCAGGTTCAACACCCAACGCGAACGCGATTTCGCGGGCCTGAAAATCCTGAAGACCAACGGCTGGCTCGACGGTTGAACGCACGATACTATCAGGCCGGCTTTCAGAAATCTCTTCAATCTCCATGCCGCCTTCGGATGAAGCAACAATCATCACCCGCTGGCTCGACCGGTCGAGGACCAAACCAAGATAGATTTCACGGTCAATCGGCACGGCGGCTTCTACATAAACGCGGTAAATGCCTTTACCTTCAGGACCTGTCTGATGTGTCACCAGACGCTGCCCGAACATGTTGTTCGTTGCTTCCAGAATTTCGCTGTCAGACGAGCAGAGCTTTACACCGCCCGCTTTTCCGCGACCACCTGCGTGGACTTGCGCTTTGACGATCCACTTGTCGCCACCCATTTCGCGGGCGCGATAAGCTGCTTGTTCCGGGCTATAGGCGAGCGCTCCCTGTGGGATTGCGACGCCAAAATTGCTCAGAACTTCCTTAGCCTGGTACTCATGGATATCCATATTGTCTCTCCTCCCTGAAAGACGTTATTCAGCCGCCATTTCCATATCGGCACCGTTTAAGCGGTAAAATTCTTCTGCTGCGGCAACGCCCGAGCCAGCTTCGATCGGGATGCCTACATCGCGCATCGCCATTTCGGCACCGGCAATAGCGCTCATCAACATCAGTTCGTTCAGGTCACCAAGGTGACCGATACGGAACACCTTGCCCGCGACAACAGACAGGCCAGCGCCAAGCGACAGACCATAACGATGATAGGCACGCTGGATCACGGCGTTTGCGTCATGCCCATCTGGCACGACAATCGCGCTGACGGTGTCAGATTGCCACTTGGTCTCTTTTGCACAGAGGGTCAGGCCCCAGGCTTCAACCGCGCGGCGCACACCTTCGGCATGGTAATTGTGGCGCGCAAAGATATTGTCGAGCCCTTCGTTCAGCATCCGGTCAACCGATGCACGAAGACCACGCAGCAATGACATAGGTGGAGTATACGGGAAGTACCCGGTCGCATTGGTTGCAATCATATCTTTAAAGTCAAAGTAACAGCGGCGCATCGTTGCGGTTTTAGAAGCTTCGAGTGCCTTTTGACTTGCGGCCATAATGGCAAGGCCAGCAGGCAGCATGAACCCTTTTTGCGACCCTGAAACTGCAAGATCGACGCCCCATTCATCCATCCGGAAATCAACGGACCCAATCGAACTTACGCCATCAACATAAAGCATCGCAGGGTGGTTTGCCGCGTCTATCGTAGCGCGCAACCCACCTATATCGCTTTGTACACCCGTTGCGGTTTCGTTTTGCGTAGCGAGAACCGCCTTGATCTCGTGGTTAGTGTCTGCCGCAAGCCGCTTGCCAAATTCTTCGGCTGGAACACCTGTGCCCCATTCGCATTCGACAACCTCGACATCCAGTTCCATGCGCTGGCACAGATCAATCCAAAGATGGCTGAACTGACCTAAACGCGAAGCGAGAACTTTGTCGCCAGGGTTCAGCGTGTTTGTGATTGCCGCTTCCCAGCCACCCGTACCCGAAGCAGGGAACAGGAATACCTGACCGCTTTGGGTTTTGAATATCTTTTTCAGATCTTCGAAAAGAGGTAGGGTGAATTGTGGCAGGTCTGGTGCACGGTGGTCTTCCATCGGCATGTCAATCGCTTTGCGAACATCTTCAGGAACGTTGGTGGGACCTGGGACAAAAAGACATTTGGTGCCTGTCATGGGTATTCTCCTACGGGGCGGCCGAACCGCTGGTTTGCAATTTCAACGTCGATACAAAACTGAATCGACAATTGCCGCAACGTAAGTTACTCCTGCTTTTGGGTATCTATTTAGGCAGGTAATTACCCACCCAAACTGGTAAGAATACTGTTGAATACCGAAAAATTGCCTATTCATATGGGTAGGTTTTTGAAGAAAGGTTAATGTTTGCAGCACTCTAAGTCGGATAACACCCCAATTTCAGTCGCCCTTGCTGACAGCAATCCGTTGGTCCTGTCAGCAATGTCCGAGATTTTTGACCGCGACCCTCGATTCTCTCTGGTCGCGACTTCCTCAACCGCCGAGGGGTTCCTTGGTGCAGTGATCCGTGTGCCGGTCGATGTTGGTGTGATTGACTGGAACCTTCCTGTTCTGGGAGGGCAAAAATTGATTGAAGTCCTGCGCGAACAGGCCAATGCACCCCGCGTGGTGATTTACGGGGATGACGCAAAAGGCGATTTACCCCGATTGGCGATGTCTTCCGGGGCTGCAGGCTTTGCCGCACGAAACGGCCCGGTTGACAGCTTGCTGGAAACCAGCATTTCGGTCGCGTCGGGCAAAATGGTATTTCCGTTTCTCGACATTCGCGAGCTGCAAAAAGATCCGATTTTCTTGCTGACAAACCGAGAGCGCACCCTGCTCGACGCGCTGTCAAAAGGATCGACAAACCGAGAGCTTGCCAAAGAGTTTGGAATCTCGGCAAACACGGTGAAATTTCACCTCTCAAACCTCTACGAAAAATTGTCGGTTCAAAGCCGCGCGCAGGCCATTGCGTTTTACTATTCGTCACGTCTTCCGGCCGAGGCAAAACGGACATCGGAGTTCCCTGAATGATGGTGAAATTCGTAAAATAGGCGGCTCTAGATTTTTCTTGACAGTGAAAAAAATATCCCAATTTGTTGGGCGCCATCCATCTACGCCCATTTGAGGAGGCACCCAACCATGAGTTTTTATCCTATCGAACAGGCACCAGCACGCCTGAACCGCAGTGAGCTTGCCATTCCCGGAAGCCAGCCGCAAATGTTTGAAAAAGCGTCTAAATCTTCGGTTGACGTTATCTTTCTTGATCTTGAAGATGCCGTAGCACCAGACGAGAAAGCACAGGCCCGCAAGAACATCATCAAGGCCCTCAATGAGATCGACTGGGGGAACAAAACCATGTCGATTCGAATCAACGGCTTGGACACGCATTACATGTATCGCGATGTTGTTGACGTGGTTGAACAGGCCGGAGAGCGGCTTGACCTGATCATGATTCCGAAGGTTGGGACCGCCGCAGATGTCTATGCTGTCGACATGATGGTGACCCAAATTGAGGACGCAAAAGGCTACAAAAAACGTATCGGTTTCGAGCACATAATCGAGACCGCTTTGGGCATGCAAAATATCACTGAAATCGCCGGCGCATCAAAGCGAAATGAGAGCCTTCATTTCGGGGTCGCAGACTACGCGGCATCGACCCGTGCACGGACTACAATCATCGGCGGCGTGAACCAGGACTACGCAGTGCTGACTGACCCGCTGGAAGACGGCAGCCGCGACGTGCACTGGGGTGATATGTGGCACTATGCTTTGGCCAGAATGGTGGTTGCTGCGCGCGCCAACGGCCTGCGTCCGATCGACGGGCCATTCGGTGATTTCTCGGATGCAGATGGCTACCGCGCGGCAGCAAAACGCGCGGCAGTTCTGGGCTGCGAAGGCAAATGGGCAATCCATCCAAGCCAGATCGATCTTGCAAACGAAGTGATGAGCCCCTCCGCCGCCGAAGTTGATCGCGCAGAGCGTATCCTGAAAGCCATGGCCGAAGCGGAAGCTGCGGGCAAAGGTGCCGTTTCTCTTGACGGTCGCCTGATTGACTATGCCTCGATCCGTCAGGCAGAAGTGCTGGTAGAAAAAGCCAGGCAGATCGCCGCTGGCTAATCCGGAGATAAGCATGGCCAAGGAAAAGCAAGATTTGCGTAAAGCAGCGACAGACCTATTTTGCACCGCTGTCAATGCCGCAGATCCTGCACCCGCCTTGTGCCAGCAGCTTGAAAATGCCCCTCTGCCTGAACTGGCAGGGGGGCAATACATTGTCATTGCGGTCGGGAAAGCGGCCTGTTCAATGATGTCAGAGGCACTGAAACATATCCCCACTGGTACACCGTTTACAGCGCTCGCTGTACCAAATTACGAGAACGAGCAGGAAATTTCAGACTGCAAAGTGATGCCAGCCGGGCACCCCGTGCCGGATGAAAACGGCGCGCGGGCAGGGCAGGCGGTTGCCGACCTGCTGGATAGAGCAACAGATAAGGACCGCGTTCTTGCGCTGATTTCTGGGGGCGGCTCGGCTCTTTTGCCCGCACCGGTCATGGGCGTGACACTTGAAGAAAAGGCCGAAGTCAGCCGCGTGCTCCTTGCTGCGGGTTTTGACATTTCAGAAATGAACATGGTGCGTCAGCAGCTTTCGCGCCTGAAGGGGGGCGGGATGGCGCGGCTTGCTGCCCCGGCACCGCTTCGGGCCTATATTCTGTCTGACGTAATTGGCGATGACCTGCGCGTGATTGCCAGTGGCCCAACCGTTGGGCCCATAGGAGCCCGTAAAGATGCGCGTAACATACTGATAGATAGAAATGTTATGAACAAAATGCCTGCTTCGGTGCAGGAATACCTGAACGCAAATACGAGTGATGAGCCGCTTGACCTTACGAGAGTCGAGAACACATTGATCTGTTCCAATCGGCAAAGCCTTGAGGCAGCGCAGGCCGCCGCGCGCGGGTGGAACGCTACAATCGTGAATGACCGTCTCGAAGGTGACGTGACTGAAGCCGTTGAATTGCTGCTTAACGCTGCAAAGCCGGTACCGGAAGGCAAGCCAACCGTGCTGATCTTTGGCGGCGAAACAACGGTTAACATCCACGGCACCGGTATGGGCGGGCGAAATCAGGAACTGGCGCTTCGGTTTGCCCTTGGCTCTGCAGATATCAAAGGCGACTGGGTATTTCTGAGCGGTGGAACAGACGGGCGGGATGGCCCGACAGACGCGGCGGGCGGTATCGTCGACGGTTGTTCTGTCGCAAGAATGAAAGGCGCAGGCATTGATCCGGGCGCTTTACTGGAAAACAACGACAGCTACGCCGCACTTAAAGCATCGGGTGATTTATTGATGACGGGCGCAACCGGCACCAATGTTGCCGATGTACAAATTTTCCTGCGTCGTTAACGCGCGGACGCTTTGGACATTCCCCATTCATCAAGGTCATTAACAAGGATAAGCGCAACCCTGCGAAATGCTGCACGCATTTTCTCGACGTGCGGCCCAGAATGGCCTTGATCCGAAATTGCCTGATCCATCAGTGCAAGCCAACTTTCAGCGTCTTCAAGCGCGATGGGAACGTGGGCGTGCATCAGGCGCACTTCCATTGAGCCATGTTTTTCTTCATAATACCGTCGGCCACCAAGGAACCCAGACAAAAAGTTAAACTGCTCTTCACGCACGTGCGACAGACCGTGGCCCCGAAAATGCAGCCGCATAAGGTTCTCTCCACGCGGGTCGGTTTCAACAAGATCATAAAAATAATTCACGAGCGCGCGAAGCGCGTCTTCACCACCGAGTTGATCCAGAATGGTTTCTGACACTTTTTTCTCCCTTGGATCACGCGCACATCTTATTCTGGCTCTGCAGGCCTATTAGTCATACACAAAGTGATCCGAATTCAGATTTGTTGCACCTGTGGAATATTTATTTATTATAGAGAATAAGGTAAATCTATTGACTTCGCAAGTGAGCAGAAAAGAGTAGAACCATAAATGCAATCCCTGTTTTTCGGACTGGTTGCGGCTGTCGCATGGGGTTTGCACGATTTTTGCGTGCGTTACGTTAGCCAGCGCACGCCAATATACGCCGCGATTTTAACTGTTCTTGTAGCTGGTCTATGTTTCCAAACTATCGTGATGACAGCTCAAGGCTCATTCGAACCAATATCACCACATGCAATTTTCCTATCGTTTCTTGCGGGCGTGTTTTTTACCACTGCAAGTATTGGGCTATACAAAGCTTTCTCTGTCGGCCCGGTTCGCCTTGTCGCGCCTATCATTGCGTCTTATCCGGTTTTATCCGTTGGATGGGCAGCCATATCGGGCAACCCTGTTTCACTGCTTCAATGGCTCGCCGTTTTTACTGTGATTGCGGGTGTATCCGTCGTTGCGGCAATTTCAAACGTCACCGAAAATCCTGAACAAAAATCGAAACACAAAAGAACCATTCTTTGGGCTGTTCTATCCGGGGTGGGGTTTGCTGCAACTTTCGCTTTCGGGCAGGCCGCAACAGATATTGCCCCTGATATGCCTGTGATTTTAGTCACCCGTCTGGCGGCGATTGCTACACTTCTAGGGATCATGCTTTTGTGCAAACTTCCGCTTTTACTAGGCCGCAATCAGCTTCCTTTGTTAGGGTTTATGGGGTTGTTGGATGGGCTCGCATTGGCAAGCGTATTATCCGTTGGCGGTCTACCAAAGGCAGAATATGCCTCTGTCGCCGCATCGACATTTGGCATGATTACAATTCTGCTGACATGGGCTTTCCTTAAAGAAACCATGACACGGACGCAGTGGAGTGGTGTTATTCTTGTCTTCGCAGGAATTGGGTACTTGGCGTTGTAGCGGTTCACACTAGGCTGTCAAATCAAAAACCTCGCCTCCTATTTTCAGATTTATTTCCTGCTCAGGCGCCCCATCAACAAGTGCCCAGATAATCTGACCCGTCGGGCGATAGATGACAAAAGGTTTAGAAATTTCCTGTAGCACCGTACGCTTCATGCTGTGGTGAAGTGACCATTGTCAAATCCATGGAAATTAGTGGCTACGAAAGAAACATAAACTTCGTTATCCTGAACAGGAAAAGCCGCCAGAAACCTGAGCGTAAAAACCAACTAAAAACAGATTCAAGGAAGATGGTATGGAAATCACACCCGCCGGTACCCGGCCCTCAAAAAGTGCGACATCTGACTGGTTTACCGGGACCGTCTGGTAAGACCCAATCATAGAGGCCCCGCCACCCACCCCAGTCTCTGTCAGCACAGCCGACATTTCCCTGTTTTATCCCGATTTTCCGGGAGCTTGCGCCGTGCCATCGGCCTGAGAGACGACCATGATATCACGGATCAAGGCGGATTTCCCTGCACAAATTAACAGGGAAGTTTCCAACAAGAACAGGGAATGACGCGCGCAGATCAGGGATGGTTTAGATCTCGACTGAACCCGTAAATCCGCGCCTGCACATCCCAGTCAAGCGGGATCGGTTTGCGGATGATCTGTTCCAGGGTCAGTTCAGGTGGCTGGCGACCGTCGAGGATCGCTTTCTGAATCTTAGGCGAGAGGAAGGTGAGCTGGGATCGGGTGCGGATGTAGGATTCGGAACGGCTAGTTTTTGCAGCTAGCTCGCTCAGCGGCTTGCCCATCCGTAGCGCAGAGGTCCAAGCATGCGCGCGGGCTAGCGCACGCAGCATCGTTCTGTCTGGGTTGGGCTCACGATCGCCGACTACGATCTTTCCCTCGACGCAGCGCGAAGGGTGCCTGGATCTGCAGCGCGGATGGATCGATCTGGTTCGCCTTCAAGCCAAGTTCATTCGCCAGCTCTGCCGCATTCAGCTCCAGGGCGATGCGCCCTTTGGCCAGTTGGCATCCCGCCGTAGCGATTGCGAGAAGTCCAGGTGCACCTTTCCGTAACCTCTGTGTCAAATCCCGAGCCTTGGTGCCGACCGCGTCGTCAAATTGAAGATCTGGTATGATGCAAATCTGATGGCCGCGGACGAGGTCACTCAAATGTCGCGCGATGATGTCCGCAACTGCCTGCTCCAGTGCAACTGCGGGCACCCAACCTTTCCTATTCACCGCATAACTTGGCACATGCAAAATTATACGTTCCAGACTGCAACCAAGCCTGAGTTCAGGAAAAAACTGGAAAACTGTTTGCAATTCAAACTCACGCAACGAATTATGCACGAAATTGAATAACGGAATTTACAATGAACAAAGATCAAATAAAGGCCCGGGTTAAGACCTTCATTCTGGACGAATTCCTTCCGGGTGAAGATCCGCAATCCTTGACCGACGAAATCGCTCTTATTTCTGATGGTATTCTGGACTCTATGGCTAGCCTTAAACTTGTGTCATACCTCGAAGAATCTTTTGAGATTTCCATCCCCGCACATCAAATCGATGAAGAACACCTGAATACACTTGATCTTATTGCCGAAACGGTCGCGATGAACAAAAACGACTAGCGGTTAAACAATTTAACCCTATTGCTGAGATTGTTTCAAATTTAGCTGGAAAAGAGCGGCCTCAACGAAAGATTAGCCGAAGTCGTTTGATTGGGCCTGGGAAGCGGGTAATTTCTTTATAGGCGATTCTTTGTCTGTCTTATGATTTGAGCATAATGGTTTTGTAGTGACAAGTTTGAGCAATCTTCTTATCCGGTCAGCGAATTTAACCCCAGATACGATCGCGGTTTCCGATGCAACGGGTAATCGTTTTTCGTTTGCCGAACTGGATACACTTGCAAACGATGTTGCATTCAACCTTTCTGCATTTGGAGTTAAGCCTGGGGACAGAGTGGGGCTATGTGCTCGAAAATCAATCGATACTGTAGGTGCAATCTTCGGGATTTTACGGGCCGGCGCCGTCTACGTCCCAGTAGACCCGACGGCCCCTATAGCCCGAAGCAGCAGTATTTTTACAGATTGCGAAGTTCAAGTAGTTTTAGCAGACACTGACAAAGCAACTCCTTTGGCAACAGAGATGGCAGAACTCGGCTTTCCGGTCACAGCATCTGACATCGAAGTTTCGGGTTTCTCGGCGCTTCTTGCTAACAATTCAACGTCACCGGGTGATAGAGATTTAGCTTACATTCTTTACACCTCAGGTTCGACCGGAAAACCCAAAGGTGTCACACACAGCCACACATCCGCTTTGGCCTTCGTAGATTGGTGCAGTGATGAGTTTAAGCCTTACGCAACAGATCGATTCAGTTCGCACGCTCCTTTTCATTTCGATTTGTCGATTCTTGATATCTTTGTACCAATCAAACATGCCGCGTATGTTCGGCTGATCAGCGAAACAGAGGCAAAACAACCGGCTTCTCTTGCACAGCTTATCGAAGCAGAGTGCCTGACCTTCTGGTACTCGACGCCGACAATTCTACGCGCCATGATGGAACACACCGACCTTGCAAGTTATGACCACTCATCGCTCCGCACAGTATGTTTTGCAGGCGAGGTATTTCCGACCAAACACTTCAAGAAACTCGCTGAATTCTGGCCTGATCCAAAGTACTATAACCTTTTTGGCCCGACCGAGACGAACGTCTGTACATTTCAAAAATTCGAAAATCCGCAAACAATGCGGGATGAAAACCCTGTACCAATCGGCACGGCTGCCTCTCAGGATGAACTTCGTATCGTCCTTTCAGATGGCCAAACCGCGAACACTAGCGAGGAAGGTGAGCTGCTTGTTTCCGGTGGTTCAGTCATGCGTGGATACTGGAATGCGCCCGAGAAAAACGCCGAAGTATTCGCTAAAAACGACGGAAAGACATGGTATCGTACCGGGGATATTGTAGTAGAAGGTGACGATGGCGCGTTGTTGTATCGAGGTCGCCGGGACCGCATGGTGAAACGTCGTGGTTATCGGGTAGAATTGGGCGAAATCGAAGCTGCCCTGCTGCGACATGCGGATATTTCAGAATGTGCTGCCGTCGCCGTAAAAGATGGTTCCGGTTCCGTTCAAATCGTCGCCTTTTATACGTGGAGCGGTGACAACCCGCCTTCGCTTATCACACTGAAAAAGTATTCTAGCCAAGCACTGCCAACATACATGATCCCCGACAGGTTTTCTGTTCTTGAAGAAATGCCGAATACGTCAACCAACAAATTAGACTTTCAAAGTCTTAAGGAGATAGCGTGTGGACTTTTCGCTGACAGATGACCAACGCAATTTGCGCGACCAAATCATTCGGTTTGCACAGAATGAGCTGTCACCAGGGGCTCGGGACCGGGATGCGGCGCAAGAGTTCCCGCATGATCTTTGGCTGAAATGTGGTGACATGGGACTTCAGGGGTTACCGATTCCACAGGAATATGGCGGCACCGGTCTGGACCCTCTTTCAACGGTGATCGCTCTAGAGGCTCTCGGTTATGGTTGTGAAGACTCCGGACTAGTTTTCTCTGTATGTGCGCATCTTCTAGCGTGCACTGTTCCGCTATGGAAACACGGTTCGGAAGAACAGAAAAAGAAATATTTGCCCCGCCTTTGCAACGGAAGATTGATTGCCGTGAACGCGATGACAGAACCCGAAGGAGGGTCAGACGCTTTTTCCATGCAAACGCGCGCGGTTGAGAATGAAAACGGATTTACGATCAAGGGCACGAAGATTTTCTGTTCAAATGCACCTGTTGCCGATCTTGCAATTTTATATGCTTCAACCAATCCGGATCGTGCGTTTATCGGGGGCATCACTGCATTTGTCGTGGAGTCTTTTACACCCGGATATACGAAAGGGCAGAAATTCGAAAAGATGGGACTGCGCACTTGCCCTATCGGAGAGCTTGTATTTGATGACATGGAGGTTAGCCCAGAAAGTGTTCTGGGCAAGGTCGGAACCGGCGGCCCGGTTTTTGCAGACTCGATGGAATGGGAGCGCATCTGTCTGGTAGCTGTGCATGTTGGCAAGATGCAGTGGTTGTTAGAACGCGCAATTGATTTTGCAAAAAACCGATCGGCTTTTGGTAAAAAAATTGGCGATTTTCAGGCCATTTCTCACAAAATTGCGGATATGAAAGTTCGCCTAGAAGCAGCGCGCCTTTTAACTTACCGTGCCGCTACCCTGCTGGGAACACGCAGTAGCGTTGGAATGGATGCCGCCATCACAAAGCTTTTCGTAAGCGAAGAATTGATAAAGGCGGCCCAGGATACGATTCAAATTATGGGCGGCTATGGTTTCATGACGGAATATGATGTCGAACGTGCGCTTCGGGATTCAGTTGCAGGAACAATCTATTCAGGCACGTCTGAGATGCAGCGCAACATCATCGCAAAATGGTTGGGGCTATAAATTGGTTAAAGAATGTAATGGCTAATATTGAAGTCGACAGTACGGAAAATTTCTGGGAACTTTCAGGGTTTCGCATGAGTGACAAGATTGCTGCTATTTTTGCGTTGATCGGGGCTTTCCTGTGCGGCACCGCCTTGTCTTTGGACTACTTTGGCGGGAACTCAGGAATGGGAACTTCGGAAATTGTGCTCCTGATTTCAGGAGCAGGCGCTCTTGGTTTCGCTGTATTGTTACTTCATGTTTTACGTGGCGAAATGCGCGAAGCTGTACAGTTTGCCGCGATATCAGCGCAGATCGCCCTTCTATACCTTATTATCAGAACATACGATTTAGAAAACGCTGCGTTTTCAGACTTTATCTTTGCACTCGTTTTTAGTGGATTTCTGGCAAACTACTTCCTTCACAAAAAACACCGTATGGTTTTCTTTTTCGGGCTGTCGTTGCTTGCTATGTTTGGCGTTTTCGGCCTGCCGCATGGCATGCTTCTGTTTGCGCTTGGCGTCGCGCTTATTCTGATTTGCCATTTGCCTGTCTCTCTTTGGATTCGGGTTGTTTTGCTTTTAGCTGCTGGTGGCCTTCTGGTCCTCGCACGATACGGCACGATTGTTTCAACCAACCTGAATGTGATCCTTCCCATTTTCGGATCTATTTTTATGTTCAGGCTGATTATCTACCTCTATGATATTACGAACGGAAAAGGCCCCAAAGGTGTATGGGCACGTCTTTCATATTTCTTTATGCTACCGAACTTTATCTTCCCGTTCTTTCCAGTTGTTGATTTTTCAAGCTGGGGTCGTAACTACTATTCAGGCCGTGAACTGGAAATCTATCAACGCGGCGCAGTCTGGATTTTTCTGGGTTGTCTACACCTCATAATTTACCGTTTTGTAAATTATTACCTTGTCATCGACCCGGTCGAGGTAACCAGTTTTGCTAAATATATTCACTATATCCTTGCAAACTTCGCGTTGTATTTTAAAATCTCCGGCCTCTTCCACACGATCATTGGCTGCCTGCATCTCTTCGGCTTCGCGCTTCCTGAAACACACAACAAATTCTACTTTTCCAGCAGCTTTATTGATCTGTGGCAGCGGATTAATATCTACTGGAAAGACTTCATGCAGAAGCTTGTTTTCAACCCGGCTTACACGCGTTTGAAAAGAGCTGGCATTAAACATCTTCCGGCGGCAGTCACAGCTATCGCAGTCGTTTTCGTATGCACATGGTTTTTACATGCCTATCAATGGTTCTGGCTTCGGGGTTCAATCTTTTTTACCGTTCCGGACACGTTGTTCTGGACGATGCTCGGGTTTCTTCTGATCTGTCAAACCGTACTTGAGGCCCAACCAGTCAAAAAAGATGCAACTGCGCTGATTGGTGTGGCTACACTGCGGGTAACACGGACGGTTGCGACGATGCTGACATTCACGACGCTTTGGGCGCTTTGGGGCAGCGAAAGTATGAGTGAGTTCTATACCCTATGGGCTGCGGCCGGGTTCACATTGCTCGACCCGACCATCCCGGTAAGTTTTGTGTCAGTCCTGCAAAGTGCACTTTTTATCGCTTTTCTTGGAGTAATCGTTGCGTTTGCAGTCGGGTTCACCTTTGGCCTTGCTCCGCCCGGATCCCATAAAAGGGCTTCCGCCCTAGGGGCGCATCGTAAAGAATATGAATTTGCGCGCCATGCATCGATTGTTGTGCTGGTATCTGCTGGTTTGCTGGCGATCCAGCTTCCAGCTCTGTACGGAGCATTCCCCAGAGCGACCCAACTCTTCGTTGTTGATATGAGACTTGAGCATTTATCTGCTCTGGACCAAAGCAAGCTTGAACGCGGCTACTATGAGAACCTAACAGATGAATCGATCATCAATTCAGATCTTTGGGAAACAAATTCTCAAAAGCCGCGAAACTGGCAGCAGATCCGCCAGATGGAGGCGACCACATTCACTGACGATTATCTGGAGTATGAGCTTCTGCCGAACGCCACAACGGTTTACAAAGGCGCAGCCCTATCGACCAATAGCCACGGCATGCGGGATCAGGAATATACGCTTGCCGCACCGGATGATGTGCACCGCATCGCGATTGCAGGCGCTTCACGAGCCATGGGCGCTGGCGTTGCGGACAATGAAACGTTCGAATCCAGATTAGAAAGGCAGATAAACGCAAACAATCAGACCACAGTTGAAGTTCTGAACTTCGCTATTGCGGATTACGAACCGGCACGCCGTCTGTTATCGCTGGAGCGGAAAATCTGGCCCTTCGCACCTGATGTCGTATTTTACATTGCTCACAAGAATGATTCAGACGTGAGACATCTCGTCGACAAGTTTCTTGCAGAAACACCTCTTCCCTACGCGTTTCTCGAAGATACCATAAAAAAGGCCGGTGTGACCCCCGAGATGGAGAAAAGCGATATCTCGCGCCGTCTGCTCCCGCTTGGTTCCGAGATAGCCGGTGAAATTTACCGTGAGTTTGCAGGTAATGTACGTAATCATGGCGCGCTACCTGTCTGGGTGTATCTGCCGTCTACCACACCGTATTCCGGCCCTGATGAAACCGCGCGTATCCTGCGTGAAATGGCTCAGGAGGCGGGCTTTATCATTCTGGACCTTGAAGACATGTACGAAGGGCAGGATGTAAGCCCACTCTGGATCGCCTCCTGGGATCAGCACCCAAACGCAAGGGGTCATCAAATCATAGCCGACGAAATTTACAACCGAATGCTGACCTTGCCAGAAGTCCAGGAAAAGCTGAGATTATCACAATTTTGATCAAGCACTTATACGAGGAACAGAATTATGCCAGACGTCGTAATCATTGGGGGTGGACCCGCCGGTTCAACGCTTGCCAGTTATCTTTCCATGGCGGGCATCGATAATATTATCATTGAGGGCGCAAATCATCCCCGACCACACGTGGGTGAATCTATGGTCACCTCAACCACGCGCGTATTTGAAGAAATCGGTTTTCTCGAAACGATGGAGCGCGAGGGCTTTGTCAAAAAATACGGGGCGTCCTGGCATGCACCACAGCGCAAAGGGGTTTTCACAATCGAGTTTGGTGAATTTCCGCAACCTGGCATCGATCAGGATTACACCTATCATGTTGATCGTTCCAAATTGGATTTGCTGCTTCTGAAACACGCTGAATCTCTCGGAACGAAAATATATCAGGGCCAATATGTCCAGGAGGTTCTGATGAAAGATGGCAAAGCCGTCGGGGTCCGCATAAATTCTTTTGGCGAACCTGTTGATATAAAGGCAAAGATTGTTGTTGATGCCTCTGGCCGTCATACGCTTCTTGGTAAGCAACTCGGATTAAAGCGACCTGATCCGGACTTTAACCAGTTTGCAGTTCACGCTTGGTTTGAAAATGTCGACAAGAGCATCGGAAAGAGAGACGATGACATTCACATCTATTTCCTGACCTGCGAACGGGGATGGGTCTGGCAAATCCCCATCACTGACGAGATAACTTCGATTGGCGTCGTTGCCGAAAAAGAAGTCTTCAAACAGTCTAAACAGGATGTTGAATCTTATTTTAACACTCATATTGCGACGAACCCCAATTTGAAAAACGCAATGGAGAATGCGGTTCGCGTAAATGATTTTAAGAAAGAAGCGGATTACAGTTACAGCATGGAAAAATTTGTCGGCGACGGCTTTCTTTGCGTCGGTGATGCTGCGCGGTTTGTCGACCCGATCTTTTCCTCCGGCGTTAGCGTCGCGCTGGCTAGCGCCAAATATGCTTCAGAACAAATCGTCAAAGCAATGGAAAAAGGTGATTTTTCTGAAGCAGCGTTCAAACCTTATGAAACAAAACTCCGTTCCGGCGTCAGCGTCTGGTACGAGTTCATTCGGTTGTACTACAAGCTTCTTCCTTCTTTCACACATTTCATTCAATCAAAAAAACATAGGCTGGAAGTACTTCAACTGCTACAGGGAGAGGTTTTTGACAGGCAGGATGTTCCCGTGCTTGATGCCATGCGCAAATTTATCAAGGACGTCGAACAGAATGATAAGCACATACTTAGAAATGCGCTCACGGATCTTGAGCTTCCTGACGTTGCAGCAGCACAAGAAATATCGACCTAAATCGATTGTTGCGCTTCGCACGAGTTGAGGATGAACACCCCTTGTGCGGAACGCTCTTTAATATCCACAATATCAACTGGTTAGGTACTGTCAGAGGGATCTGACTTGAGACGGGCAGGGCGGTTGCGTAGCTTTGCCGGATGACAAAACCCAGCCCTTTTCGGTATTTCCGAACTAGCCCGGAGATCATTCGCCTTGCAGTGATGATGTACGTGCGGTTTCCACTTTCCTTACGAAATGTAGAAGACCTGTTGCACGAACGTGGTATTGATATCAGCCACGAGACAGTTCGTTTCTGGTGGAACCGTTTTGGCCCGTTGTTCGCCGCTGAGATCCGCCGGTACCTCGTCCAAAAACTACGAGCGCACTCCAATTGGCAGTGGCACCTGGACGAGGTTTTCGTGAAGATCAACGGCGAGACGCACTATCTCTGGCGCGCCGTGGATCACGAAGGTGAGGTGTTAGAATCCTTTGCCACCAAGCGTCGTGATCGCAAGGCGGCGTTGAAATTCCTCAGGAACACAATGAAACGCTACGGGAGCCCGCATGTCATCGTGACAGACAAGCTTCGATCGTACGGCGCTGCCATGAAAGAAATAGGCATTGCGCAGAAGCAAGAAACCGGCCGTTGGTTGAACAATCGGGGCGAGAATTCACACCAGCCGTTTCGACGACTAGAACGGGCGATGCTGCGGTTTCGGCAGACGAAGAGTCTACAGAAATTCTCCTCCTTGCATTCCTCGATTCATAACCATTCAATCTGGAGCGCCACCTTTACCCCGCGCCATTTTCAAGCTCAACCGTGCCGCCGCTCTCGCCGAGTGGCGCCAACTTTGCACGCCATAAGGGACAGCGTTACTGTCCTTACAGAGACTGGTTCGATCCGTCTGACACCACCCACTCCGGCTTTCCCCACCGGCTGGCCAGCTTCGCTGTGGCGCGAAGCCAGTTCTGTATTGGAAACTACTTGGGCAGCTTCCTTCTTCCCATGTATCAACCCCTCACGGGCTTGGCGCTCTAGGACTTCGATTTTATCTATGAGTTGTTCAATCAAAGACTCAGCCACTTCGAGAGTTGCGCCAACACCGCTTGGTCGCAATACCGTCTGCTTCAAAAGGTCGTCTGAACTATTTGATTGATGAACTTTCTGCTCTTCCAGTCGAAGCGCGATATGTATCTCCCAATGCAAACGTAGAGTGCGGAAAGGATGCAATCGAAAATGACAGCTTCGTCACGCCAGGCGCGTGTCTGGCTAAATAAGGCTCGACATCCAAGCCCTTAAAATATCTTGAAACGAATTAGGGGTTGTTGTCTTTGTAACTAGAGCTACAGGTCCACTCTGAGATTGCCGAATTTACTGTCTAATTACATAATTCTGATTATGCGTTTAGGCTTTCTATGAATCGGATTACGTGTTCAGCAACAATGTCACCTGCTTCCAACAACAGTGAATGTTTGTAGCCTGGTAGAATGACCAGTTCCGAATTCGGCAATGTATTGTCAATCAGCCTGTTAAGACGCGGGTTGCATCCACCATCATTTTCACCAGTCAAAACCAAAGACGGCGCATTTACATTATGCAACCATGGCGCCATCTCTGTTCCGGCATAAATACGAAAAACATTCAGAAAAACATCAGGGTCCGTTTCAACAACTTGCTTCAACCGGGCTGTTACAACTTCTTTGTTGTTCTCGATAAACGCATCCGTGAACCAGCGATCGGTCAGAGTCTCAAGAACCTGTGGAATTCCCTTTTCTTCCATCGCCCGGACGACACCCCAAACTTTCGCGCTATCGTCTTCTGTTCTGAAAGCCGCTGTTGAAAGCAAGCCAAGTGAAAGCACCCTGTCTGGGTATTTCAACGCATAAGCTGGCCCGATCATACCGCCAAGCGAATGACCCGCAAAATGAGCAGCTTCAAAACCGCTTCGTTCGCGTACACGCTCCAAATCATCAACAAGTACATCAAGTCCAAATTCACCCATTGGCATTGGCGACGTTCCATGACCGCGCAAATCATAGGTCACAACCGTGAAATGGGTGCGCAGCAAAGGCATTGCGTTGCGCCACGTGTTCCGCGCAGCACCAATGCCATGGATCAGAAACAACGGAGGTCCGCTTCCCTCGACACTGAATTCACAGTCGATAACGTCGTTCATATCCTACCCTCAATCCGGAATTTAGCCGCCCTTAAACATTTCAACGCTTAAAGCCATGTATGTCATTCTTCCTCAGGCTTTGATTGTGGGCGCACCTGGTGATAAGCGCCGTTCAGGTAGGTCAAAGGCCGGTCAGAGGCGCAGAAAATTTGGGTGACGCCACCAATAAAAATTGTGTGGCTGCCATGCTCAACGCATTTCTCAACATTGCAAGCAAAGACGGTCGCGCCAACCAACCCCGGGCCATTTCCATCAGTTTCCCAGATCGACAAATTCTCAAACCTGTCTGGCGTCTTGCTATCAAACTGCCCGGCAAATCGTTGCGCGAGTTCGTCCGCCCCTTCCGGCAAAACGTTCACACAATAGACATTGTTCGCTAAAACAGTTTGCGCAATCCGGCTGTCTGTTTTCAGGCACACAAGAACTGATGGCGGGTCTGCCGTTAGCGATGAAAACGCACTGACGGTCGCGCCCACCCTCCCATAGCTACCATTGGTAGTCACTACAGTTACAGAGCTGGCCACCCTGCGCATCGCATCGATAAACTCTTGTCGCATGTTGTTCAGCCGTGCCTTCGCTCTGCCGCTGTCACGCTCTTAGTTCGCTTGGTGAAATGCGGCATCACATCTTCGGCGAAACACTGCATGCTGTCCAACACTTCCTGCGGATCGGTTTCAAAGTTCATGTTCATAATCACCCGATCGATTCCCAAATCAAAATACGGCCCCAGCTTATCGATCATTTCCGCTTTTGTGCAAACCAGCAAACTTTCGGCCAGTTCCTCAACGGATTGTTCGCGCGGTAGCGGACGGACCATACCATTGTCCACTAAACCCGGCCCGGTGAACACATTGTCAAAGCGGCTGTAGTATCGGCTCGCGGCTTCCATCTTGGAGCGCTGGTCCGATTGTGATTGTGCGACAAACCCCACGCGTGAAAGACTAAGTGTCAGGTCTTTACCGCTTTCAACCGTTTCGTCCTTGGCCCGGTTAAAACTGCCCACCTGATCAATCAAAAGCTGATGGTTTCCCGATAGCGGCGTTGTCTGAATGTGAAAGCCGCGCTTCGTGCAATGATAAATCCCTTCGGGGTTCAAGACCGCCATCATCATTTGCGGACCACCGGGGCGGACCGGGCGCGGCATAATCGTTATCGGGTCGAACTTGTAATATGCACCATCCCACGACACTTCTTCTTTGGTCAGAAGCGCCTGAAGCACATCAAGAGATTCATTGAACCGCGCCTGTGTTTCCTCCATCGGAACGCCCAGTCTTTCCATCTCATACTTAAACGCCCCTCGCCCAACGCCCAGCATCAGCCGCCCTTCGGTAAAGATGTCGGCGACCACCACCTCTCCGGCATAGGTGCGCATGTCATGCAGCGGCAGTACGACAATAGACGTCATAATCTTTATGTCATTCGTATGCGCGGCAATCTTCACAACGAACTGCAAGGGGGCGGGCATCATCAGGCAATTCATCAGGTGATGTTCGGTTATCGAGACTGCGTCATAACCAAGTTTGTCAGCAAAGATGGCCTGATCCAGCATGTCACGGTAAACGCGATCTCCGCCATAAGACTTATCAGGATAGTCCGACGAGAGTTGAAGACTGAATTCCATATTTGCTCCGTCATAAAGACACCAAAGCATCGCATATCTCTTAAAATCTGGAAAACGAATATATTTTGTGCTTTAAATCAATAATCTTGGATTAACGTCATGAAAATAGCTGCCATTCAAACTTTTCTAAGCGTTGTACGCACCCGAAACCTGATTTCGGCGGCGGAAGAAATGAACGTCACGCAATCTGCCGTTTCTGCCCGTCTTGATACATTGGAAGAGTCACTGGGGCAAATATTGCTTGTGCGATCTCGTAAAGGTGCAAAATTGACAAAGGCAGGATTTGCCTTTCTTGGGCAGGCTGAAACAATCGTCAATACCTGGGAAAATGCCAAAGCACGCGCAAGTCTGCCAAAGGGTCTTACCAATCTTTTCAGTCTGGCCTGCGAGCCAAATCTTTGGGTTAATCTGGCAGAAACATGGATGACAAATCTCAGAGCGTCGCACCCTGACACCGCTTTTGAAATATGGTCTGCCACGTCTCGAGAAGCGAGTGAATGGTTGCAAAGCGGTGTGTCCGACGCCGCTTTACTTTACGAACAAATCGTTGCGCCAAACATCGTCAGTCGCGTTTTTTCACGCGACCGATTGGTTTTGGTCTCTTCTGTTGAACGCGAAGTGATGCCCTGGGATCCGGCATACATTTACATCCACTACGGGCCAGAATTTCGTCGCCATCACGTTCAGGCCTGGCCGAAAGATGAAACCGCCCGGGTTTCCTTTAACGCACCGGATTGGGCCTTGCGCCACATTCTGAAAACCGGTGGGTCTGCCTATCTGCCAGACCGCCTGGTAAAAACCCATTTGGACAACCAAAGGCTTTTTGCGGTCAAAGGGGCCGAAGGTTTCGAACAAACGATATATCTTTCATGGCGAGAGTCGCATGACGAAAAATTCCCCTGGCTAGTCGATCAAATACAAGACTCGCGACACCCTTAGACCCTGCCCCAAATCTTTCTTTCATAGATGTTAAAGAAAGCACATAATGTTGCGAAACGTTTTGATATTGATAAGCGCCATCTGCTTAAGAGGTAAAGAAATGACTCTGATCCATGCCGCTTTGGTTTTGTTCTTGTCCTTTGCGCCCGTTTTTGCAGATGCCCCGCTGATTGTTGAAATCGTTGCTGCAGAAAGCCGCACGGACAGTCAGAGCATTTCTCTGACTGGCGAAATAAACGCGCGGGATACCCTGAGCGCATCTTTCCCGATGAGCGGTCGTGTTGCTGACGTTCTGGTTCAGGAAGGCGATAAGGTGACGAAAGGTTTCCCGCTTGCCCACATGGAATCTGTTCAGCAAGAGCAGGCATTGCGCGCTGCAGAAGCAGGGCTTGCAACTGCGCAGGCTGATCACCGTCAGGCCATCGAAGATCTGGATCGACAAAACGCATTACTCGAGCGTGGTGCCACAACAAGGATCAACCGCGATAGTACCGAAGACGCGCTGCACATTGCCGAAGGCGGGCTTGCACAGGCACTTTCAGAGCTGGATCGCGCCAACAAAGCACTTACAGAAACCGTCCTAATCGCCCCATCTGACGCTACCGTCATCGACCGCATAGCAGAGCCGGGTCAGGTCGTAGGGGCAGCGCAATCCATTGTAGAGCTTGCCCTTGGCGACGAGATTGACGCGGTTTTCGAAGTCCCCGAGGTTTTGCTCACAGACGATGGGCCACCACCTGTTGTCTACTTGTCTTTAATTGAAACCCCGGGCGAACAGTTCACTGGCGAAGTGCGCGAAATTTCACCACTCATCGACCCAGCGACCGGAACGGTAGAGGTTACCGTAGCTGTTAAATCACCGCCCGCAAACATGAGCTATGGCGACGCTGTACGTGGCACCGTGACCAAGCAGAATCCGGCACATGTGGTGCTACCATACACCGCCATGTCCGCAACAAAAGACGGACCCGCTGTTTGGGTTGTGGACCCCAATACAATGGCGGTCGAATTAAAACCTATCAGAATAGAACGTTTCGAAACGGGCCAGATCATTCTTGCTGACGGAATAGAAAGCGGAACCTTGGTGGTGACGCGGGGCGCGCATTTGCTTTACCCGGGTCGCATCGTGAAGCGAACGGAGGCTAACCAATGAAACTGGTTGTTTTGCTTCTGATGATCCTGGCCGCGCCCGCGTTTGCGGAAGAACCGGCAAGCACGGCTTCGCTTTCGCCAAGGCCCGTTGTTTCCGAGGTCATCAATCCACAATTCAGCGACCCTAACGTCTATGTCGGTATCGTCGCGGCGCGCGCGGAAACAGATCTCGGGTTCCCGCTCAACGGTACCATCGCTGTGCGTTTGGTCGACAAGGGGCATCTGGTCTCTAAAGGGGATGTGTTGGCACGCCTGAATCCCGAAGATCTGGACTCTGACGTTCGCGCGGCTGAGGCGGGTGTTGATGTCGCCACTGCCCAGTTGCGGACTGCACGTGACGCGGAACAACGCGCGCGGGAACTCTCGGCGCGTGGTGTCGACAGTGCAACCAAGGTCGAAGACACCCAACGCGCACTGACCGCTGCCGAAGCAAAGCTTGAGCAGGCTCAGGCAAGTCTTGCCCGTGCGCAGGACATGCGCAGTTTCGCGACGCTTCTCGCACCACAGGATGGCGCGATAATAGAGGTGTTTGTCGAACCGGGCGCGACGATCACAGCCGGAGAGCCTGTCGTAAGGCTTGCCGAAACCGGAGCGCGGGAAATCGTCATTGACCTCACTGAACAGGACGTTGCCAACCTTGAAATTGGCACTGGGTTCACAACTGGTCTTGTCTCGAGCACCGATGTCACAGCGCAGGCCACCCTCACCCGGATCGACCCCGTTGCCGAGCGCACCACCCGAACGCGACGCCTACACCTCACCTTAAGTGATCCACCCTTGAGTTTTCGGCTTGGCGCCCTTGTGCGTGTCAGCGTGGCTGACAGCTCCGAAGCAATCGTAAGCATCGAAAGCACGGCAATCCTTGATCGGGAGGGGACAGCTGCCGTCTGGGTCGTTGATCGAGATACAAACACTGTGAGCCGTACCTCGATCACATTGGGTGCACGGTTTGGCCAGCGCGAACGCGTCACAAGTGGGCTTTCAGCGGGTGACGAAGTGGTCGTTAAAGGCATCAACTCTCTTCATGACGGACAGATCGTTGGCCGGCGGGTGACACCATGAACCGTTTTAACGTTTCGGACTGGGCATTAAACCACCGTTCTTTTGTGTGGTTCCTGATGATCATATGCGTCGTCGCGGGTGCTTTGTCCTACGTCGGCATCGGACGGGAAGAAGACCCGGACTTTTCAATCAAGACTATGATCATTGCCGGCGCCCTGCCCGGCGCAAACACGCAAGAAACACTGACCCAGGTCACTGACAGGATCGAAAAGAAACTCGAAGATCTACCAGAGCTTGACTACACACGCTCTATTACCATCCCAGGCCAGTCCATCGTTTACGTAGAACTGCTACCTTCGACAGATGCATCTACTTTGCCGCGAGTCTGGCAAACCGTTCGCAACATGATGGCAGACATACGTGGCGATTTCCCGGTCGAGTTCGCGGGCTTCCAGTTCAATGACAATTTTGGCGATGTGTTCGGCAATATCTATGCCTTTACCTCTGACGGTTTTTCCCGGCGCGAAGTGCGCGACTATGTCGAAAGGGTTCGTCGCGATGTGCAGGCATTGGACGATGCTGGAAAAGTCGAAATATTCGCGACCCGGGATGAAGTCATCTATCTGGAATTTTCTACCGAACGCCTCGCCGCACTTGGCCTCAATCAACAGGAAGTGCAGGCAACCCTAGCTGCGCAAAACGCGATCGTGCCATCAGGCGAAATTGATGCTGGCCCTGAGCGTGTACTGGTACGGATCGGTGGACAGTTTTCAGGAACCGAAAGCCTTGAGGACATAAACCTGCGTGTTGACGACAGGTTTTTCCGCCTGACCGATGTGGCCGATATTCGGCGCGGCTATAAAGACCCCCCAGACCAGATTTTCAGGTTTAATGGCGAAGAGGCGATCGGGCTTGCCGTCGGAATGCGTAGAGGCGCCAACATCATCGACTTTGGAGTCGAGTTGGAAAAGGTCATGACGCAAGCCTTATCCGACTTGCCGATTGGTATAGAAATTCATCAGGTCGCCGATCAACCCCATGTGGTTGACGAAGCTGTTGGTCACTTTCTGCAAGCGCTGCTTGAGGCGGTGCTGATCGTTCTGGCCGTCAGTTTCATCAGCCTCGGCCTGCGGGCAGGGTTTGTTGTGACGCTGACAATCCCTCTTGTGCTCGCCATTACCTTTGTTGTGATGGAATACACGGGGATAACCCTTCAACGCATATCGCTTGGTGCCTTGATTATTGCATTGGGGCTGTTGGTTGACGATGCGATGATCGCGATTGAAACCATGATTTCGCGCCTTGAAAAGGGTGAAAGCCTTTCGCGCGCGGCCTCTTATGCCTGGACCTCTATCGCTTTTCCAATGCTCTCAGGAACGCTTATCACGGTTGCCGGTTTCATCCCAATTGGGCTTAACACCTCGGCGGCGGGCGAGTTTACCTTTTCGCTTTTCGTGGTCATTGCGGTGGCGTTGCTGGTTTCGTGGATCGTGGCGGTTCTGTTTGCCCCACTTCTTGGCGTGACATTCCTGCCTTCCAAAATGAAGCAGCACAATGGTGAACCGGGACGCTTCCGACGCTTGTTCCATGTGTTTTTGCGGGCTGCCATGCGTTTTCGCTGGCTGACCATCATTCTTACGATCGCAACCTTTGGTCTCTCGCTTTACGGAATGCGGTTTGTCGAACAGCAATTCTTCCCAAACTCTGACCGACCAGAGCTGATCGTTGACATGACGCTACCTCACAACACCTCAATCACGGAAACTCAGGCGCAGATGGACCGGCTGGAGGAGCACCTGAAAGGGAATGAGCACATCCTGTTCTGGTCATCCTATGTCGGGCGGGGGGCGCCGCGGTTCCTGCTTGCGTTTGATGTACCAACCGCCGGGCCGAACATGGGTCAGATTGTAATACAGACACCCTCGGTCGAAGCACGTGATGCGCTGCGCGTCGAACTTACCGAAATTGTTGCGAAAGATTTTCCGGGCGTCGACGCCTTTATAAAACTCCTTGAAATTGGCCCCCCCGTTGGTCGCCCCGTGCAATATCGGATGAGCGGTACCGATATTGCATCGCTGCGCGACTATGCACGTGAGCTTGCTGCAATTGTCGCCACAGATCAACGACTTGCAGGGGTTGTGATGGACTGGAACGAACCAGCCCGCGTCGTGCGTGTTGACATCCTGCAAGACAAAGCGCGCCAACTGGGCATCACCGCCCGTGATATCGCAGCCGCACTTGACGCGATATACGATGGAACCGCAGTAACCGAACTGCGCGATAATGCTTATCTGATCGACATTGTAGCGCGTGGTGATGACAGTTCCCGCCAATCTGTAGAAGCATTAGCCGGCCTTCAGCTTAGCGCAACAGGTGGCAGAACGATCCCGCTCCGCTCGGTCGCAACATTTCACTACGGCACAGAACAGCCGGTAATCCATCAACGAAGCCGCGCGCCGACAATTTCTGTGAAAGCGGCCATCGCAACAGATGATCAGCCTGACACTATCGTCAACGATCTTGCAGATAAGATCGCGGCCTTTAACGACGCCCTGCCCTTTGGATACAAGGCCGAAGTTGGCGGCTCGGTTGAGGAAAGCGCTAAAAGTCAGGCCCCGATTGTCGCGGTCGTTCCGCTGATGATGCTGATCATGCTGACGCTGATCATGGTTCAGATGCAGGGATTCCGACTTGCATTTGTGGTGCTGTGCGTTGCCCCGCTTGGCTTGATTGGGGTCGTTGCTGCGCTCGTGCCATCAGGTGCCCCGCTTGGATTTGTGGCCATTCTTGGTGTGCTCGCCTTAATAGGCATTCTGATCCGGAACTCCATCATTCTTGTGCACGAAATCGAAGTGCTGCGCGAAAAAGGCCGAACGGCCTGGGATGCTGTTTTTGAGGCAAGTGACAGCCGCGCGCGTCCAATTTTGCTGACAGCAGCGGCAGCCAGCCTCGCGCTTATCCCGATCTCGCGTCAGATATTCTGGGGGCCAATGGCCTACGCTATGATGGGTGGCATCATTGCAGGAACGATCATCACACTTGTCTTTGTGCCCGCGCTGTATCTCGCTGTTTTCAAGGTTCGTCAGGACGACAGTTAAGAAACACCCCAGGTGTCATTAACACGGTAGCCTTCGGGCCAGAGATCATCCGGGTCAAGCATATGCTGGTGAATACCAGTCGCCCAGCCACGCCCTGAAATTTCCGGGATAATCGCGGGTTTTCCACCCTCAGTTACAATGTCTGCAATTCGTCCCGTAAGGGTCGATCCGATGATCGACGTCGCCGTCAGCGTCTGGCCCTTTTTCATCTGGCCGCGCGCATTCAGAGCTGCCATGCGCGCTGATACCGCCGTACCCGTGGGTAGAGCGGTCAACTTTTCCGGGCTGAATTGCGACAGCGGACCGGGCCTTAAAGCCATCTCGGTTTGGTTCTAATCCCCCCGCAAAAAGACAGAATGAGATATGATCCCAATCGGGGTTTTCCGGGTGGGTGAATCCCAGGTGTTCATTCGCGGCTTTCATGATCGTAACACCCAGCTGCACGATATCACGCGCCTCATCCGGTGCGATTCTGATCTTTCCTTCAGCAGAATACTGTTTGCGCGTCAAACGCTGTATGTCTTTGACGATCTCCTCTGACGCTCTGCTTCCTGTTCCGGTTGTTCGTCTCATGTTCCACTCTTCAGTGGTTCGGTGAACCAGAAACAATCCCATTCCGAATACTGAAGTTTAAACAGATACGCGCTGACGTCAAACACAGCACAACAATCGATGTCACAATCTTAAATCGTATTTGTATGTGCAAAGATCTTTAAAGCAAATTTCAAAGCGGCCGGCATCACAAGGCAGCTGATAAGGGGATGTTTGGTTTTGAAACCATGTCACATCGAAGGATGAGGCCACGGTTACATGTCTAGTTGCCAGCCAAGGAGCACTGACAAGCCGCTCTGACTGTATTCGTAATTGCCTGACACTCCGTTGTCTAAGGGAACGTCCGCCGTACCAGTGTCGCTATAGCGAATTCCCAGTTCTAGCCCAGCCGACTCTGTGATTTCCTTTGTCATTCTGAGTCCCAACATTCCGTATGGTACGTAGTCGCTGGAATTTCCGCTTACGACGCCATCAGAAACACGAATATTAAAGGCTTGAATGCCAAGACCCACGCCGCCTTCGAGCATCCAGTCAGACTGGTGCCAGATTGGGGTCCAGAGATTCGCGGCTAGCCGCTGGGAATTTATGTGCGTGTTGTAAAAGAATAAGATCGGACCAGGGGACCCTGGAAAACTGTTGGTCACGACATCACCGTTGGTCACTGATATTTCGGCCTCGACAGTCATTGGTAAAGTGCCCAATCGAAACAAGTCTTTCGCACCATATGCGATGTAAAGTCCGTTTACGGATGCGTTTCTATCATCGACGTTGCTAAATCCGCCGTTAGAATTAAACCCGCCAATGTCGTGAGATGCATCAGGTGTGCTAATCAAGCCAAAACTGAACTGCCGTTCTGTGGCATTTGCTTCATTTGACGAAACCCCAAATGCAACGGAAAGCACCAAAGCGGAAAGAAGTGATTTTGAAAGATACATCTGCTGATCGCTCCAATTATTTTTACGCAACCTTAAGCGATTAGTTGCCGATCAGCCAGATGGCACTCTGCAATTGTTAACTTTTCGTTAACAAAGATGGCAGTAAGGACACAGCGAAACCGGCGCTAAATTTTATGGGTAATTTACAGATTAGTTTTCGTCTGTATCTTCTTCTTTCTCAGACTCTGCTTCTGTTTCGGCCTCAGCGACCATCGCAACAGATGATCAGCCTGACACTATCGTCAACGACCTGGCCGATAAGATAGCGGCCTTCAATGATGCTCTGCCCTTTGGGTACAAGGCCGAAGTTGGCGGGTCTGTTGAAAAAAGTGCTAAAAGTCAGGCCCCGATTGTCGCGGTCGTTCCGCTGATGATGCTGATCATGGTTCAGATGCAGGGATTCCGACTTGCATTTGTGGTGCTTTGCGTTGCCCCGCTCGGCTTGATTGGGGTCGTTGCAGCGCTCGTGCCATCAGGTGCCCCGCTTGGGTTTGTGGCCATTCTTGGTGTGCTCGCCCTGATCGGTATTCTGGTCCGGAACTCCATCATTCTGGTGCATGAAATCGAAGTGCTGCGCGAAAAGGCCGAACGGCCTGGGACGCTGTTTTTGAAGCGAGCGACAGCCGCGCGCGTCCGATTTTGCTGACAGCAGCGGCAGCCAGCCTCGCGCTTATCCCGATCTCGCGTCAGATTTTCTGGGGACCGATGGCATATGCGATGATGGGCGGCATCATTGCTGGCACGATCATCACGCTAGTCTTTGTGCCCGCCTTGTATCTCGCTGTTTTCAAGGTTCGTCAGGACGACAGCTAAGAAACACCCCAGGTGTCATTAACCCGGTAACCTTCAGGCCAGGGATCATCCGGATCAAGCATATGTTGATGGGTGCCTGTTACCCATCCACGGCCCGAGATTTCCGGGATGATTGCTGGTTTCCCACCCACAGTTACAATGTCTGCAATTCGCCCCTTAAAGGTCGATCCGATGATCGACGTCGCCGTCAGCGTCTGGCCCTTTTTCATCTGGCCGCGCGCTTTCAGAACTGCCATGCGGGCTGATACCGCCGTACCCGTAGGAGAACGGTCAACTTTTCCGGGCTGAATTGCGACAGCGGACCGGGCCTTAAAGCCATCTTGCTCAGGCTCCAAACCCCCTGCAAACAGGCAGAAAGAAATATGATCCCAATCGGCATTTTCAGGGTGGCTGAATCCCAGTTGTTCATTCGCAGCTTTCATGATCGTAACACCCAATTGCGCGATATCACGCGCCTCATCCGGTGCGATTTCAATGCCAAGTGACGGCGCATCGACAATCACGAAACTATCGCCGCCATAGGCCGTATCGACGGTCAGCGTGCCAACCCCCGGCACTTCCAGTTTTGCATCCAGACGGTCAGCGAATGACGGAAGGTTCTGAACATTAATCCGCTCAGCCTTGCCGTTCCTGCATTCCGCGCGAACCCGCACCAAACCGCCGGGCGCTTCAAGCACCATTTCCGTCAAAGGCTCGACCATCGGAACGATCCCGGCATCAAGCAGCACCGTAGAAACGCAAATCGAGTTCGACCCTGACATCGGCGGGGTATCTTCGGGTTCCATAGTGATGAAACCCATCAGCGCGTCCGGATGCTTTGGTGGCACAAGCAGATTAACATGCCGGAACACACCACCCCTTGGTTCGTTCAGCATAAAATTCCGCAATGTTTGATCCTTGGCGATGAAAGAGCGCTGCTCCCAAAGCGTGTCACCGGGCGGTGGCAGAACACCCCCAACGATCACATCGCCAACTTCACCCTCTGCATGGGCAGATATTACATGGATGGTCTTTGAACTGCGCATTTTACACCCTTGCCGAACAACAATGCACCCACGCTAACAAATCCCCGCTGAATGCCTAGCAGGAATTGAGAACCTCGCGGGACGAGGCCGCAATAACCGATTCCTCGTCAGTCTTGATCACCCGAACATCTACAGTAGCGCCGGCTGCGCTGATCTGATTCTGGTTTGATGCGTTCGCTGCAATATCAAGCTCTACGCCCAACCAACCAAGTTCTGCACAAATCTTTTGCCGCACCACGACAGAGTTTTCTCCGATACCTGCCGTAAAAACCAGTGCATCCAATCCACCAATCGCCGCCGCAAGCGAGCCAATCTCGCGCACGGCCCGGTAACAGAACAGATCAATTGCTTCCTTAGCGCGGGGTTCTGTCCGCTGCTCCAGCACTTGCATATTGTTGCTGATGCCCGACACACCAAGCATGCCACTTTCACGGTACAGAATCCGCTGAACTTCATCCACGCTCAGCCCCTTCTCCTGCATCAGGTGCAGAATGGCACCCGGATCAAGTGATCCACATCGTCGCCCCATCATCAAACCATCAAGTGCTGTGAACCCCATTGTGGTGGCAACGCTTTGTCGGTTTTTCATCGCGCACATGCTGGCCCCGTTACCAAGGTGGGCGACGATCACCCGGCCGTCAGCCCCTGCCCCGAGTTCGGTTGGAAGTTGTGCGGCAATGTATTCATAGGACAAACCGTGAAACCCATAGCGAATGATACCCGTATCGGTCAGCGCATAAGGCAAAGCAAACATCTGCCCCAACCGCGGCTGCGTACGGTGAAAGCTCGTGTCAAAACACGCGACTTGTGGCAGATGCGGGGCGAATTTATCTATCGCGTCGATAGCTGCCAGATTGTGCGGTTGGTGCAATGGGGCCAGCGGTACAAAGTCTTCCAGCTTCCTGCGCACGTTCGCAGTTGTTAAAACGGGTCCGAAAAATTCACTGCCGCCATGCACCACACGATGCCCCGCTGCCACAGGGTTCAGGCTTACAAATTCACTGTGCAACCGATCCAGAAGTTGTTCGATCAACCATTCATGGCTCGCATCCTGAGGGATGTTGTTTAACGGCTCTGTCACTGCCAACGCCTCCCCCCCCATCCTTGCAGTCAGAACAGGTTGGTGCCCAATACCCATTACCTTGCCTGTCAGCAAAGCCTCGTCTGCGTGTTCATTAGCTGGGTAGACCGCAAATTTCAGGCTGGACGAGCCACAATTGATTATCAGAATTACATCGGTCACGTCGCGGCCTCCTGCCGGGTCAGCCCTAAAATCGGGTTTGCCTCAAAAGCGTTACCTGATCTTTATCACCAGCAACAGATTTGCTTCAAACCCTAGCGATGTCGCATAACAGTTTTATGTCTCAGGCGGCTTATAAATGGAAAAAGCAACCACCCCTTACGGGCAATTGCTTTTTCAAGGTGGTCGGGGTCTGCACAAAAAAAACGCCGCCCGTTCCAAAGAACAGGCGGCAGTACAGGGATTTAAATATCCAAAGTGTTTTCTTTTTCCCAGTTTGAGAAATGCGACACAAAGGAATTCCATTCTTGGTGTTTCATCTTCAGAAAGGCTGCCGAGAATTCGTCGCCCATCATCGCTTTTAACTCTTTGTCTCTGTCGTATGCGCGCAACGCGTCGAGCATGTTCAGCGGCAACTTAGGCGCGCCACGAACCTTGTGGCCCTCGGCGTACATATCGATGTCCCAACGCTTGCCGGGATTGGCCTCGGACTGGACACCCGAAAGCCCGGCCGCAATGATCACCGCCTGCAAGAGATATGGATTCACCGCACCATCGGGAAGGCGCAGTTCAAACCGGCCAGGCCCTGGGACACGAACCATGTGGGTCCGGTTATTGCCGGTCCAGGTCACGGTATTGGGTGCCCATGTTGCACCCGACATGGTGCGCGGCGCGTTGATACGCTTGTAGCTGTTCACTGTTGGGTTTGTGATCGCTGCAAGTGCGGAAGCATGCTTCATGATCCCACCCAGAAAATGTGATCCCTTTTGGGAAAGGCCAAGTTCGCCGGTCTGGCCTTCGCCTTTGTCTGTTGCGAAAACGTTGACCTTCGAATCCGCACCCGGCGCATCCCAAACAGAGATATGCGCGTGACACCCGTTTCCGGTCAGACCCTCAACAGGCTTTGGCATAAACGTTGCGCGAAAGCCGTGTTTTTCTGCAACCGACTTGGTCATGAATTTGAAGAAGCTGTGTTTATCCGCAGTTCTGAGTGCGTCGTCAAACTCCCAGTTCATTTCGAACTGACCATTCGCATCTTCGTGGTCGTTCTGGTAGGGACCCCAGCCAAGCTCCAGCATGTAGTCACAAATTTCGCGCACCACATCATAGCGGCGCATTACAGCCTGCTGGTCATAGCAGGGTTTCGCGGCTGTATCGAAGGGGTCCGAAATCTCTTCCCCGTCCGGTGTCAGCAAAAAGAATTCAGCCTCGATACCGGTTTTAACATGCATACCCAATTCCGCGGCATCGGCAATCAGGCGGCGGAGCACATTGCGTGGAGCTTGTGCGACGTCCTGCCCTTCCATCACGCAGTTGCCCGCAACCCATGCGACCTCGGGTTTCCAGGGCAGTTGAATGACGGAAGAAGGATCCGGCACCGCCAGCATATCTGGGTGCGCCGGGGTCATGTCGAGGTAAGTTGCGAACCCGGCAAATCCGGCGCCATCTTCCTGCATGTCGGCAATTGCCTGTGCAGGCACCAGTTTCGCCCGCTGTCCACCGAACAAATCGGTGAAGGAGATCATGAAATATTTTACGCCTTTTTCCTTCGCGAAAGCGGCCAGATCTATCGTCATGGTCTGCTTTTCCTTTCCCTGTTGATATTCATAATAAAATCGGCGCGATCCTGTTCATGAACCGCGCCGTAATTTGTCAAAATCCGTCTTTTCCGGGGTACCAGCTTGTTCCTGCCAAGGGGACCCGTGCCATTGCTGCGGCCTCCATTGTCAGCGCGCACAGATCCTCGGGTTCGAGATTGTGCAGATGGTTATGGCCGCAAGCACGTGCTATTGTTTGTGCTTCCAGTGTCATCACCTTGAGGTAATTGCGCAAACGCCGACCCGCATCGACCGGATCAAGACGTGCTGCAAGTTCCGGGTCCTGCGTTGTGATGCCCGCCGGGTCTTTGCCCTCATGCCAATCATCATAGGCACCCGTTGTTGTGCCGAGCTTTTGGTATTCACTTTCCCATTTCGGGTCGTTGTCACCAATCGCAACCATTGCTGCCGTTCCGATGGAAACTGCATCAGCCCCAAGCGCCATCGCCTTTGCAACGTCTGCACCAGTCCGAATACCACCTGAAATGATCAGCTGTACTTCACGGTGCACACCCAGATCCTGTAGCGCCTGAACTGCAGGGCGGATACAGGCCAGTGTCGGCAGGCCGACATGTTCGATAAACACATCCTGCGTTGCGGCGGTGCCGCCTTGCATACCGTCAAGAACCACAACATCAGCACCAGCTTTCACAGCAAGCGCGGTGTCAAAGTAAGGGCGGGTCCCACCAACTTTTACGTAGATCGGTTTTTCCCAGTTTGTAATTTCTCGAAGTTCGAGGATTTTGATTTCAAGATCATCGGGGCCGGTCCAGTCAGGATGACGACAAGCAGACCGCTGATCGATGCCTTTTGGCAGCGTGCGCATCTCGGCAACACGATCACTGATTTTCTGACCAAGCAGCATCCCGCCGCCGCCAGGTTTAGCACCCTGCCCGACAACGACTTCTATTGCATCAGCCTTGCGCAGATCGTCCGGGTTCATCCCGTAACGCGACGGCAGATATTGATAGACAAGCTGCGTTGAATGACCACGTTCTTCCGGGGTCATGCCGCCATCACCTGTGGTGGTCGAAGTGCCAGCCATGGATGCACCACGCCCCAACGCTTCCTTGGCTGGGCCGGACAGCGCGCCAAAGCTCATTCCCGCAATCGTAATTGGAATGTCGAGCACGATCGGCTTTTTCGCAAACCGTGTGCCCAGAACAACTTTCGTTTCACATTTCTCCCGGTACCCTTCCAGCGGATAGCGCGATATGGACGCGCCCAGAAACAGCAGGTCGTCAAAATGCGGGACTTTGCGTTTCGCGCCACCGCCACGAATATCGTAGATACCGGTTGCCGCAGCACGACGAATTTCCGCGTTGATCGGATTTGTAAACGTGTTCGACTGAATTGGCACCGTACGTGGGATCTTATCATCCATGTCTTTCATGTCCTTGTCCTTAATACGCAGCAGCGTTATCGACGTCGAAGTTGTAAAGCTGACGGGCTGAACCGTAGCGCTTAAATTCTTCCGGTTTCGCATCACACCCTGCGCGTTCAAGCAGGTCTTTCAGGGTCTTAATATGTTCAGGCCGCATCTCTTTTTCGATACAATCCGCCCCGAGGCTTTTCACCGAGCCACGTACAAACAGGTGCGCTTCATAGAGCGAGTCACCAAGCGCATCCCCTGCGTCACCACAAACAACCAGATTGCCGGCCTGTGCCATAAACGCGGACATGTGGCCGATGTTGCCATGCACGACAATGTCGATGCCTTTCATCGAAATACCGCAGCGCGATGACGCATTACCCTTGATCACAAGCAATCCGCCGTGACCGGTTGCACCAGCGTATTGGCTGGCGTCCCCTTCGACGATGACCTGGCCAGACATCATGTTCTCAGCCACACCCGGCCCTACAGAACCATGCACGTTAACAGTTGCTTGCTGGTTCATTCCTGCACAGTAGTAACCGGTGGACCCTTTGACAGTGACTTCAATCGGGGCATCCAGACCAACCGCAATTGCGTGACTTCCCTTAGGATTAACAATCTCCCAGGCGGTTTGGTTCGTTACTTCGTTTTGCCCCTGCAAGGTGGAATTCAGACCACGCAAACCATTCACTTCTAGATCATATGTCTGCATCTTAGTGGTTCCAGAAATAAACGGTTGCGGGCTCGGGCTCCCAAACGCGTGCGTCTTCGATACCGGGCAAGTTTACCAAGGCGCGGTATTCCGATCCGAAGGCCACATACTGATCTGTCTCGGCCATGACGGCTGGCTTACAGGCAATCGGGTCGCGCACCACGCCGAACCCGTCTTTCGTGCCAACCACAAAAGTGAAGAACCCATCGAGATCCTCTAGCGAACTTTCAAGAGCTTCGCCCAGAGTCGAGCCATTTTGCATTTTCCAGGACAGGTAAGCAGCTCCAACTTCAGTGTCGTTCTGGCTTTCAATACGAACGCCATCGCGCATGAGCTTGCGACGCAAGCTGTTGTGATTGGAAAGCGATCCGTTGTGAACAAGACACTGGTCTGTTCCGGTTGAAAACGGGTGTGCACCCATCGTTGTAACAGCAGATTCTGTTGCCATGCGCGTGTGGCCGATGCCGTGGCTTCCGCTCATTTTCGAAACTTCAAAACGGGCGGCGACATCCTTCGGAAGACCAACCTCTTTGTAGATTTCAATCGTGTCACCCGCGCTCATGACGCGAACATTCGGTCTGAGATCAGCCAGTGCACCGCGCGCTTCTTCAATCTTGCTCATAGGCATTTCCAGAACTGCGTGCGTATCCTTGACGCGTATGCTGACCTGCGCCCCAATCGCTTTACCCAGATCAACGCCAATCGTTTCAAAATCTGCCGAAGCGTTGTCTGACTGAACTGTCAGTTTGCCAAGATCACCTGCGTCTGACCCATAGATTGCGATGCCTGCACTGTCCGGTCCCCGGTCTGTCATTGTTACAAGCATATCGGTCAGCATTTCACCCAGTTTGGGCTCCAGAGATCGATCTTTCAGAAATAATCCTACGATACCGCACATTGGTTTCGCTCCCTTCATTCAACAGTCGACTCAGAGGCTAACATCATTGTTTTAGCAGTTCAACTGTGAAGAAACTTTTTTTCATGCAAGAAAACAAAGGGGCGGCTGCTTTTTGCAACCGCCCCCAAATTTTTTGTTGAGCGGTTTTAATATCGCTCTAGCGCTTTGGCTATTTTTTCCTCGTCACCAGCATGCTTCGCCGCTTCCAGGTGCGCGCTTTCGCGAACATACTGGATGCGATGCCATCCGACCCAGAAAATCACACCAACCACTGTCATCAAGACCTCCCAGCCCTGCAGCGGGTAAACGGGACCAACTTCGGCCAAATCAACAGCCCAGCTATCGTATCCAATTGTAGACATAGTTATTTCTCCCTTTATTTACCTGTCGCTGCGAGGTGCAGTCTGGTGGCTTCGGTGATCTCGGCCATAGCATCCTCGTATGCGTGGTGTTCTGCGTAGTCGAGACCTTGAAGTTCGACCTCTTCAGGAATGCGAAGCACACCTACCGCAGCCTGTAGTTTGCTGACGATAAAGGCGGGCAGGAAACCCAAAACAAAGAACATGATGAATGCACCAATCGTCTGACCCAGCGGGTTGACTGTTGCATAACCTTCAAAGGGTGACGACGGAGCACCCCAAAGAAGGAAGCCCGCGATAATCAGGCCAACAACACCGGCATATCCGTGCACCGCAACCGCACCGACCGCATCGTCAAGCTTGAATTTGCGCTCAACCCAGTAGTGCAGATTGTAGATGATTACGACACCAACGGCACCCACCAGCATGGCCTGGATCGGATGGTAAAGATCGTTACCGGCAGACGCGGTAATAATACCGGCAAGACCACCAGAGAACGTCCAGAACGCATCACCCTTTGACACCACATAGGCTGCCATCAGGCCACCTGATAGTGACATGATAAAGTTGAATGTGATTGCACCCAATGTTGTCGGAGCAAGATAGATATTCGTGGCTGTCCACGTTGTACCCGTGATCTGACCACCAATCGCTTCTGGTGAAATCAGCGGCACGTTACACGCAGCATAAAAACCCCAGAACCCGGTGTAGATCAGGAATATCCCGATCACGAGCATCCACGGGTTATGCGGAGGAATGTCACGTGGTGTGCCATCGGCGGCAAATTTGCCGATCCGTGGGCCAAGCACCATGATCACACCTAATGCGTAACCACCGGCGATCGCGTGAATCACGCCCGATGCATAAGCATCGTGATATCCCAGTTCGCGCACCATCCAGCCAGCGTAGTGCCAGCCCCATGCCGCATCGATAATCCAGAATACCGAACCAATGAGAACAGCGTGCAACCACAGCGCACTTGACCGAATCCGTTCGATCACCGCGCCAGACACAATCGACGCTGCTGTCCATGAAAACAGCAGGAACGCCGCCCAGAACACACCCGTGATTCTATCTCCGAGGTGAGTCGCCATGTTCTCCGCCCACGGCAGATTTGCGCTTCCCGCTTCCAGGTTCAGACCACCAAATAGCGGAAAGTCTGGGAAGGCCCAGTAGATCCACCATCCAAAGAAGTAAAATGTCACCGAGACCAAAGGAATGATCATGATGTTTTTCATAAGTGTATGCATATGGTTACGCCGACGGCTTGCGCCGACTTCGTACATGCAGAACCCGACGTGAATCAGGAACATGAAAACGACCGTTACCCAGTAATAAAACTCGGTAAAAATCGTGGTAATTGCATTGAGATTTCCGTCCAACTTTCCGACTCCCTAGTTGCGCGTTTTGGAGGTTTTTGCCTCTCAGTAATATTTTTTTCTTTTAGTATTGCTTTTGAACGCACCTTTCTGTCAACTTAAGTTTACAAAAAATTTACTTTTGCCTGTACTCGACGGGCCGGATGGGAGAGAAAAATGACTGCCTCTTGGAGATTTTCTGCACTCGGTGATCGCCATCGCGCGATGGGTTCGAACCTCGAAGACTGGAGTGGGATGGGAACCGCATGGACCTATGACAAGGATCAAGAGGAAGAGTATCTGGCGATCCGCACCAAAGCGGGATTCATGGATGTTTCGGGCTTGAAGAAAGTTCACGTCACCGGCCCGCATGCCAGCCATGTGATTGACCGGGCAACTACGCGCAACCCTGAAAAAATTAAACCAGGGCGCAGTTCTTATGCCTGTATGTTGAACGACGAAGGCAAGTTCGTCGACGATTGTGTGATCTATCGCATGGGGCCAAATTCATGGATGGTTGTACACGGCTCGGGTCAGGGTCATGAACAGCTGACTATGGCTGCGACGGGCCGCGAAGTAGACATCCGTTTTGACGACAACCTGCACGACATCTCATTACAAGGCCCACTGGCTGTTGATTTCCTTGAAAAACATGGTGTTCCCGGCATACGCGACGTGGCCTATTTCAGCCATATTCACACAACGCTCTGGGACAAACCCGTGACTATCTCACGCACTGGTTACACTGGGGAACGCGGATATGAAATTTTTTGTCGCGCGCAGGATGCACCTGAAATCTGGGATACACTGGTAGAAAAAGGCGCGGACATGGGTATCATCCCGACACGCTTTACCACACTGGATTGGCTGCGGGCTGAAAGCTATCTCTTGTTCTTCCCCTATGACAATTCGGACATGTATCCGTTCGAGAACGAAAAGCATGGCGATACTCTGTGGGAACTCGGCCTCGACTTTACGGTCTCCAAAGGCAAAACCGGTTTTCACGGCGCGGAAGAACACTACCGACTTCAGGGCAAGGAACGCTTCAAAATCTATGGCGTTAAACTTGAGGGAACAGAGCCAGCCGATGAAGGCGCACCATTGTTGCAAGACGGCAAACAAGTTGGTGTCGTAACAATCGGCATGTATTCCTCGCTAAATAAACATAACGTCGGAATCGCACGGATGCCTGTTAATTGTGCAGTCGACGGCACAAAGCTTTCAGTTAAGAACAAAAGCGGAGAGGTTCCCTGCATCGCGCATTCGATGCCATTCTATGATGTCGATAAGAAGCGTCGCACAGCCAAAGGCTGATACATTAAAGGGATGCCAGCATCCGTTGGCATCCCTGACTTGAACTATTTCAAAAGGGATTGCGCAGAACATGTCAAATTCCGCGACTCAATCAAAGCCAAGCAATCAAATGGTTCATGGAAAGCTGGAGGCACGACCGGGAAAGGCACATCTGATCGTTGCTGATGCCGTCGGCGCCGATGCGATTTTGGAGATGGCCAAATCAGTGCCGGCTGACATGATGGCCCACACACATATAATCTTCATCCCGAAAACGTCGGGTGACACGTATAACGAAAAACTCAATGCACTTGGCGCGGCCCAGTTATACATTGGCCCATCGTACGAGGCTGCGATCCCGCGCCTTCGCAAAACCTTGTCTGACGCTCATATGGGTTTGCAGGTTTATCTGGCGGGTACAGAAAGCATCATTGGCCAGGCAATGCGCGAAGCAACCGATGCCGGTATTCCGCATACCGCCATTCAGACCGAACATCGCGGTTCAACCGCGCGCCGGATGCAATGTGTGCATTGCAAAGGTATCACCGAGGACGTGACTCATGATCCGTTCCAATGCGCGCACTGCGGTTTGCATCTGTTCGTGCGTGACCACTATTCGCGCCGCATTGCGGCTTATCAGGCCGTGCGCGTCGATGCCGAAGATCCCGGCAGTATCCCCGAACCGGTGGAGCGTTTCAAATGAGTGCAGGAACCGCAAAAATAAATGTAACCGTCACCGATGTGACCAAAGTCAACGATCTGGTAACGCGCTTTCGGTTTGCCAGAACTGATGGCGGCCCCCTGCCCCATTTTTCTGGCGGTGCGCATACCGTCGTTGAAATGGATGACAATGGCGTAACCCGTCTAAACCCTTACTCGCTGATGAGCGACCCAGCCGACCAATCTGGCTACGAAATTTCGGTCCGGCGTGATGACGAAGGCCGCGGCGGATCGCTGTTCATGCACAACAATGCCAAACCCGGCATGGAGATGGTGATCAGCTATCCGGTCAACCTGTTTCCGCTGGATTTACGCGCACGCAAACATTTGTTTCTGGCAGGCGGCATTGGCATCACACCATTCCTTGCGCAGATCAAACAGCTCTCAGCCTCAAACGGTCTTTTTGAGTTGCACTACTCAGTACGTTCAAAAGCGCTCGGTTCGTATGTCCACGAGCTAACCGATCACTACCCCAACAGTGTCCACATTTACTACGACGAACAGAAACAGGCGATTGATCTGAAAAACCTGCTGGATGGACAACCCTTGGGTACACACACCTATGTCTGCGGCCCCAAGGGTATGATCGACTGGGTGCGCAGCATGGCAGAATCTCTTGGCTGGCCGCGCGAAGCCGTACACCACGAAGAGTTCCTGGCACCGTCCTCCGGTAAACCGTTTGAAGTCAAACTTTCGCGTTCAAACAAAGTCATCAAAGTGGGCGAACATCAAAGCCTGCTTGAAGCAATTGAAGCCGCCGGTGTCGACGCCCCGTACCTTTGTCGCGGCGGCGCCTGTGGCCAATGCGAAACCGAAGTGATCGGCTATGACGGCAAATTCCTGCATAACGACCACTGGCTGACCGACGAAGAGCACGCCAGTGGCAAGAAAATCATGCCATGCGTGTCACGGTTCGAGGGCAAGACCCTCGTCCTGGACCGATAGGAGAAACCGATGGGTATTAACTTCAAAGACGAAACGTTCCGCGACGATTTCACCTTTTTCAATTCGCCGGAACAAATTCGCCGCTTTCCGTTCCCCTTTCACGAAGACAGCTACATGTACTCCGTGAATATGGAACCACACACACCCGTCGTTCCCGGCAGCGTTTATGAAAATCGCTTCGACGTTGATGAGCATTACGTTTCGGAAATGCGTGACCGTGCACTGGTTCTGGCTGAAGATCCGCTTCGCTGCCAGTCCCTGCCGCATATGACCCTTGCGGGTTGGGATTTGCTGGAGCTGATCATGGAAGCGAAATCCGAGGACTACCCAGATCTGTTTTCGCTAACCCGTGACGGCAATAACTGGCATTGGATCAACAAACCCATGGGCATTGACCAGAAGTTTGTGTTCATGGATGAGGCCACTCTACCCTACGGCCCGATGGAATACATCACGCGCCAGACCCAGGGTGATTTTGCCGTGCTGGACCAACGTGACGATAACCTTTGGATGGACGCCGGAATGGTGACAACCCAGGCGGACTGGTCGCTGGATTTCGACATCGGAATGAATTTCTTTGAATGGCACGCCCCGGTTCCGAAAGCCCATGAAATGGGTATTTTTGTACGGGCGCTCAAGTTCCTTCTGAACATTCAGCAAGGTGCACCGGCACGTAGGCTGAACTGGACAATGACGGTAAACCCGCTGCTCGACACGAGCCCCGAGAATTACCACAAATGGGGGGTGCAGAAAAAGGGACTGACGCTTGAAAACATGGGGCAGAAAATGCACCTGAGGGTCGAGCTGCAAACTTTTTTCCGCCTGCCACGGTCAAACGCGCTCGTATTTCCGATCCGCGCTTACCTGATCAAAATGGATGAACTCGTGACTGTGCCAAAGTGGGGGCGTCGTTTTCACCGTGTGCTGCGCGATCTGCCCGAAGAACTGGCCACCTATAAAGGGTTTATCGACAATCGGCCAAAAATTCTCGAATGGCTGTCCAAATACGATGATGGCACGCCAACCTCGCCTGGCGTCTGGGCTGATCCTGTATAGCGGTCAACTCGACTGCGGATATGAAATGATCGAAAGATAGCGAGCCGGCAGAACGTTTAGTTTCTCTGGCCCGTGCGGCGCATCCGCATCAAAGAACAGACTATCACCCGGCTGCATCAGGAAAAGCTGGTCGCCGTGGCGATACTCAATCTCGCCTTCCAGCATGTAAAGCAGTTCTATCCCGGCATGCTGGAATGTCGGAAAAATATCTGATTGTTCGTTCAGGGTGATCATGTATGGCTCGACCATCACACCGCTGGCGTTTGACCCAATGTGCCCAAGCAAATTGTACTGATGGCCTGCGCGTGTTCCAGCGCGTTCCATCTCGACAGCTTCCCCGGCTTTTACGTGCACTACATCGCGGTTTTCCTCGAACCCTCGAAAAAATGATGTCAGCGGAACGCTAAGCGCGTTGGCAAGGGTTTGCAAAGTTGTGAGCGATGGTGACGTTATTCCATTCTCGATTTTGGACAGCATCCCGATCGACAGACCGGTCAAAGCGGAAAGTTCGGCAACAGTAATGTCTTTCTGACGGCGAAACCCGCGCACCTCGCGCCCGATTGCAACTTCCAGAACTTTTTCGCGCGCCTCAACAACCCGGTGCGGGTCCTGATTAAGAGGCATGTTCTTAGAATTCTTTTTTCCTTTAGATGACGCGATAACCACAATATTTCCCTTCTGGGTCGTCAAAATGTACAAAGAACAGCGAACGGCTGATCAATTTGAAACGATACAACAAATTAGGCTATTCTATCGTTCAAAGTTTCCTCTTAGTATAAAAACTATGATTAGAAATGAAAACAACAAGGTTCTTGGTTTCCTGATTTTTCCGGGGTTTCCGATGGCTTGCCTGACCTCGGCGATTGAGCCTTTGCGCGCCGCGAACGAAATTATCGGCCGCAAGGTGTTTTCCTGGACAGTCGTAGGCGAAACCAATTCACGCGTAACATCCAGCGCCAATGTCGGGTTCGACCCAGATGTCGCGCTTTCGGATGTGGAAAACCTTGATTTCCTGTTTCTGCTCAGCGGCCCAATGGGGAATTTTGAAAACCCCAAAGCCTCGAACGGGCAATTGCGTTGGCTTGCACGGCGTGGCATAAAAATTGGCGGCTTTAGCGGTGGGGTTTTTCCGCTCGTTCGATCTGGCTTGATGGACAAACATAAATGCAGCGTCCACTGGTGTTACGAAGCTGCGTTCAAAACAGAATTCCCGGATATCGAAGCAACGGACAATGTCATTACCATTGATCGCAGCCGCTATACCGCGTCAGGCTCAACCGCCGTCTTTGATTTGATGCTGAAGCTGATTGACGAAGAGCTGGGCGCCGAAACGATGACCGAAGTCGCCTGTTGGTTCCAGCACCCCTTCGTGCGCGGTGAAGATGTCAGCCAGAAAATACCGGCCTTCAAAACATCTGGCACCGACGACATGCTTCCATCTTCTGTGAATGATGCGATCAAGATGTTTGCTGAACACATTGAAGACCCTATCCATATTGCCGATGTAGCGTCGGCTGTTGCGGTCTCACCCCGCCAGCTCGAACGCAGCTTCAAACGTGCAACCGGGCAAAGCCCCTCGGCCTATTACCGTACCATGCGAATGAACGCCGCGCGCCAGTTGGTGATGTATTCCAACGACACGATGACAGAGATCGCCATCGCCGTCGGTTACGCCAGCTCAACACCGTTGATGCGCCACTATAGACAGGCCTTCGGCATGTCCCCCCTTCAGGAACGCACCAAGATCAACATGTTCAGGGTCGAGGGGAACAGCGCAATCCCGTCAACGTAGTTCATCGGTGCCAGGCAGGTTAGAGATCGGCATGCACTTCTGGAGTGCCTTGTAATATTCGAACATTTGTTTAGGTTGTGTCGCTCCAGAATGAGCAAAACTTAAATATGAAAAAGTGGCACTTTGTTTTGGCTTAGAAAAAACTCTTCTTCCAAAATTCTCAAAACTAATGAGTTGGAGCCGCTGCTGACATGCGTAACAATAGCAATGTTGCAGGTAACTTCAGCTATGGCCGAAGGTGTAGAAATTGCCGAAACGTCTGGTGACTACCCCAACCCGATTGTTTGCAGTTCCGAGAACAATTGCAGAATTCCATATGACCACATATCCAACTAAACTGACGAACCATTCATGTTTTCGGGCAAAATCGTCGACAGTGGGCATCCTCGGTATTCTGACTACGATAACGCCCTTAGAAAGTTTCGAAGAACGCAGGCTTGTTTGATGTCATCCGAGCGGATGGTCCAAACACCAAACTTGTTAAATATAGAGTGGCCAAATCTTAGGGACAGACATGACTTGGAAGTCTGCCTATTCAGAATATTCCGGAGTCTGGGAAATCTGGACGCTATTCGCGCTTGGTTGGAATTTCACGCGTTTGAAGTGTGGGGACCGACACGAAGCTATAGCGAAAATTGCAGACCGAGGAACGAGCGTGAACCACTTTACAGGTTTGGAGGAAGTTGGGATTCGGAGGAGACGATGAGACATCGTCCAAGTTTACTGTGGCGATTGACCGGCCTTACATTGGTCCACTCGATAGGTGTTAATATCGGGTTATCTGAAAGTGGTGAAGTAGTGGACGTTCGTGTATCCGCAACAATTGAATAGGTGGAGGCTTGGCCAAGTAGAGCCCAGGAGTTGTTGTCGAGTACTGAATACCACTTTACACCGCAGCTTACCCCTACCCTAAAGCGCGCTTATCGCCGCCGTTGTCAGCGTAAGGTGCAACGACCCGGCAGAGGAACGTGGGCCGTAGATGCCAGATCAAAGCCTGGCACATTTGAAAGCCCGATGACACACTCGTTCAGAGCGGCTTTTTAACGATTACACGGCGGTAGGCGTCGACAAGAGCATCGACTTGATGATCCCAGTTCAACTCGGTCTCCACGCGGTTACGTCCGAATGCGCCCATTTCTGCAGCAAGCGCGGGATCGTCCAGAAGTTCAAGAATTTTGTTAGCCATATCGCTTGTGTCGTTAGCGGCCGCATAGAGCGAAGCGCGCCCGGCAGAATGACGCCCTTCGGTCACATCAAATTGTACAATTGGTTTTGAAAATGCCATGTATTCCATGATTTTATTCATCGTAGATTTGTCATTCATCGGGTTTACCCGATCCGGATTCACACAAACATCAGCACTTGAAAGGACTTCAAACAACTCTGCATCCGGTGCCCGGCCGGTAAAAGTTACATGGTCTTGCAAACCCAGATCGTCAGCGAGCGTTCGCAGGCCCTGTAACGCCGGGCCACCCCCGACCAAGACAAACTGCACATCTCGCCCGCGATCCTGCACAATGATACGCGCAGCCTCAAGCAACAAATCAATACCCTCCTGATCGCCCATGACTCCGACATACCCGACCATATGTGCACGGCCATTGTGCCAATCTGGATTGGGGGCTGTTACCACCAACCGACTGAGATCAGGGCCAGAGCGGACTATAAACACATCTTCAGCCGCAACTCCGCCGCGCTCCATCGCGATCTCCCGGTAGCTTTCATTCGTAGAAATTACCACATCTGCAGTCCGGAACGTCCAGCGCTCGAACAGCACCATCAGACGCCAGAAAAACCCTCTGCGGCCGAATTTTGCCTCATAGAGTTCCGGATTTATGTCGTGATGGTCGAAAATAAAGCGCTTGCCAAACAATTTGAAAGGCAGAGCCACGAGAAAGATAAGATCTGGCGGGTTGCAGGCTTGAATCGTATCAAATCCCTGGCGACGTGCGACCTTGAGCGCCAGACGCATTTCATGAAAGAGCGCCATGCCGTATTCAAGCAAGTATCCCAGTGCGCCGCTCGCATCCAGCGGCAAAGAATGGCGATAAATATGGACACCGTCAATTTCCTCATACCGGGCTCCATAGCCCTTTCCAGTCGGGCAAATAACGGAAACTTCAGCCCCAGCCGCACGAAGGGTCCTGCATTCATGCCAGACCCTACGATCAAAAGGCAGGGGCAGGTTTTCCACGATTATCAGGATGCGCCTGCCGGAAAGCGGCAGGGTCTGACGCACGGCGTTCATGCGCGGCGTCTGAACAGGTAATATCTCCTTCATGGCAACCGCCCGATATGCCGAATTTCCGGTGCGCCTGGTAGGACGAGACCATCTACTGTCGCATTTGTTGCAATCACCCGGTCGTACCGGTTTGTTTCAGCATGTGCTCGGTCAATCAGCAGACGTTCCAGAACCGGAAGCTGACTAAAGGCATAGCCGAGATTGGCGCCAACAAGCTTTGAAGCATCAATGCCCGGATCGAGAATTTCCAGGTCGAAGCCCGCCGCAAGTAGTTTGCGCGCCAAGTCGACGTTTGGACTTTCCCGCAGATCGTCTGTTCCCGCCTTGAACGCCAGCCCTGCCAAAAGAACCCTGGCACCCTTTTCAAGCCCCTCAGTCGCATATTCGAAAAGCCTATGCTTGTGTGCCTCGTTAGAGGTCATCAGGTTGCTGATCATTGGCAGATTAGCGCCAATATCAGCGGCGATATGTTGAAAAGCCCGAACATCCTTTGGTAGGCAGGACCCTCCGAATGCCCCACCAGGTCGTAAGTAGTAGGGCGAAATATTGAGCTTGGTATCAGCGACAAAAATCTCATGAACTTGGCGCGCCGATATTCCAAGCCCCAGACAGGCTCGCCCAACTTCGTTAGCGAAGGTTACTTTGACTGCATGCCAGCTATTGTCGACAAATTTCGTTATTTCCGCCTCGCGATACCCAACGACGAAGACCTGGGCATCTATATTGACATTCAGTTCTTCCATAGCCTCATTCGGCTGACTGTCACGGGTACCAATCACGATTTTTGGGGGCTTGAAATAGTCTTCGACCGCACTGCCCTCGCGCAGAAACTCGGGGTTGTAAACAACATCAACGCGCTGCTCCGCCTCGCCCCCCAAAACCGCCTGAAAAATTGGTAAAACAAGTTCTTCGACCGTACCGGGGCGGAAAGTAGACCGGTACGCGACCACCAATGGGCGTGCCCGATCTGCTATCAGCGCAGTCGCGATCTGGTGCGTAACATCAGCGATAAAACCCATATTGTGTGACCCGTCTGCCGCAGATGGTGTCCCCACGCACACAATAGCAAGATCGCAATCATCCAGATGCGCACCAATCGCCGTATCTGCCGTGATCAAACCTGCTTTCAGCCCGTCGCTTAGCATGTTCTGAACGCGCGGTTCCACAATCGGAGCGTGCCCGGCCAGAATTCTGCGAACCTTGTTCTGGCTCACGTCGATCCCAATAACTTCGTGGCCTTCACTAGCCATGCAGCAAGCTGCCGTAAAGCCAACATAGCCCAATCCCAACACAGCAACCTTCATAAGAACCTACCAAACATTAAACCACTAGAAATACATTGAAATATCATTGCTTTCCCTTCAATAAACCTCAGTTCCGAAGATGCAAGCAGCCTTAAGCAACCCAACCACGTTCTTCAGATCCTTCACACCATCCATATCTGTCACCAAATTGGTCTGCCGGGAACTGGGCCAAAGTCGTGCCCCTGATCCCCCAAAAAGAACAACTGGATGAACCAACATTTTCTCCAAGCTCAATTTTCAAAATAATTCGTTTATTAACCAACGAATACCTATCTAGCCAAGTTGCAGAAATAAAGGCAAAATCTGGACCGAATATGAGCTTTCAATTGATGTTAACAATTCTCGATCGCTGCATCTCGTTAATTACGGCTCTCTGGATATTTTCTTTTATTTTTAATCTGTTAGCTCTATTGCACCCACCGCTCAAAAGCTCCAGATATTCGGACCAATTCAACAACTGTTTCGCAATGAGGTCGTTAGCGTGCTGGAAAGGGGGCTGGTCTCGTTAAAAACCGATAAGAAAACAAAGCGTTTTGCGTTCGGCGTAAAAGTCGGACGTCAGCTATACCCGCAACGCGTCCCGCGTGCAGTCAAACTCTCAAATGGATGTCGCTTATCCTACCCTAAAGCGCACCTACTGCCGCCGTCGTCAGCGCGTGATGCAGGGACCCGGCTGACGACCTTGGGCCATAAACGCTAAACGCTTCGCCCGCCGTGCGGCACAACAGAAAGCATCCGGTATGGTCGATCGCCGTGCGTGATACCGTATCGCTTTCCATCTTTCGGATATTGACTGGGCAAAGGCGTTCAAACACTTTTACAGCCCCCTGCCCCTCGACATCAAAGCGGCACCAGCCGTCGGTTTGTTCCGTGACTGAGGCCGTGTTTTTCAAACCCGCCTTCAAAATTGAAGCGAGGTCTTCATGCGTCTCAAACGGGGCTTCGACAAACCATTGTTCCGGGCCGGTCCAGAAGGCATTGAACACACCTCTTGATGCCATTTTTCCAACATCCGGCAATGCAACACCCAGCACTTTTTTCGCCGCCGTTGCACAAGGTTTTTCCTTGCCAACCCGGCTTGCGATTGACGCCAGCGCCACCCCGGTGAATTCGGTGATCGTCAGACCTTCAAACCGGTCAACCTTCGGTGTCGCCCCCCCAAGAGGCGCCAATGCTTTAAAACGATGTTCAGGCACGAAGACGCTCCCCTTCCGGATCAACAAAGTGGGCGCTGACAATTTCGACCTCTACGTCTGTCCCTGCCAGCAGGTTCACAACACGTAGCCTATCACCCTTACGATGGGCCCCGTTCTTCAAGTAGCCGAGGCCGATCGAATGGCCGAGGTTTGGCGAGAACGCCGCCGAGGTGACATAGCCCTGATCATTGGCCGCATTCGCGACATGACCCCGATTGATCAGATGGCCCCCGGCCGTCACCGGATCAGCCGGATTAACAGGTTTGATGCCAACCAACAAAAGCCCGTCCTCCTGTGCCAGACCTTCGCGCTCTGAAAGGGTTGAACCGATGCTGTCTTTCTTCTTTGACACCATCTTTCCCATACCAAGGTTCAGTGCGGTGGTTGTTCCGTTCAGCTCATTGCCCGCTGCATGACCCTTTTCGATCCGCATAACACCAAGCGCCTCTGTCCCATAGGGCACAACGTCAAATTCCTTACCAGCGTCCATCATCGCGCGGATCAAGCCATCACCATAGCGTGTTGGCACCGCAATCTCATAGGCAAGCTCTCCTGAAAACGAGATGCGGAACAACCGCGCCCGCAGCCCACCGCAAACCGTGATGTCGCCACACGCCATAAACGGGAAGGCATCGTTTGACAGGTCAAACTCTGGATCAACGATTTTCTGCAGCAACTTCCGTGCGTTAGGCCCTGCTACCGCATACTGCGCCCAGGCCTCGGTCGTTGAAATCAACTGCACGTCCATGTTGGGCCACAGGCATTGGCGGCAAAACTCCATATGCCGGTAAACGCCAAGGGCATTGGCCGTTGTCGTTGTCATCACAAACTGATCGTCGGCAAATCGCGCGGTTGTGCCATCGTCCATCGCAATGCCATCTTCGCGCAGCATCAGCCCGTAACGCACCTTGCCCACCGGAAGTTTGCCAAAAGCGTTGGCATAGACCTTGTTCAAAAACTCGGCCGCATCGGTGCCCTGAACGTCGATTTTACCAAGCGTTGTCACATCGCAAATTCCTACAGAGTTGCGCGTTGCCAGAACCTCGCGGTCTACAGATTCGCGCCATGTGGTTTCACCGGGCTGCGGGAACCACTGCGCCCGCATCCAGTTGCCAACTTCGACGAAAACAGCCCCCTGTTCCTCGGCCCATTTGTGGCTCGGTGTCAGGCGCGTTGGGTGGAATTCCTTGCCAACCATACGGCCCGCCATCACGCCCATTGAAACAGGGGTATAGGGGGGGCGGAAAATCGTTGTGCCCACCTCGGGAATGGACTTGCCCGCGAGCTCGGCCATGATCGCAAGACCACCCATGTTTGACGTCTTGCCCTGATCAGTTGCCATACCCAGCGTGGTGTAGCGTTTCAGGTGCTCGACCGAACGGTAGTTTTCCTGATGCGCGAGTTTCACGTCCTTGACGGTTACGTCATTTTGCTGGTCAAGCCAGGCACGGCCCTTACCTTCATGCACATACCAGAACGGGGTGATGTTTACTGGCGCATCTTCGGTTTTTGGTATCACGGCCGCACGGGCGGTGAACCCCAAATCGCGCACTGCGGCTGCGGCTTGTTTAGCGCCGGATGAAAACGCGCCCGACGTCGTCAGATCACCCGTCGCAGCACCCGCAACGGTCATCCCGTCGGGCATATCTTTGCCAGGAACAAATGCTGCTATGTCATCGTTCCAGACGGGTCGGCCGCGTTGATGACAGGTCAGATGCACATTCGGGTTCCAGCCTCCGGAAACACCAAGTGCGCCGCATTCGATTGTGCGGGAACTGCCGTCATCCAAACGAACCTTGACGAATGCCAGTCCAAGCCGCCCGGCGGTATCAACCACCTGCGCCCCGCGCAGCAATTCAGTGTCGGTCAGACGCGGTGCATCTGGCCGCGTGTCAATCACCGCTGCAACCTTAACGCCCTTAGCCATCAGATCCGCCGCAGTTCTGTGCCCATCATCGTTGTTGGTAAACACAGATACGGTTTGCGCAGGCGTTGCCGCCCAACGGTTCGCATAGGACCGGATTGCACTGGCCAACATGATGCCCGGACGATCATTGTTTTCAAATCCAATGGGCCTTTCAATCGCCCCTGCACACAGCAAGCTGCGTTTCGTATAGATTCGCCACAGGATTTGGCGTGGCCTACCCGCGTCGGGAACCGCAACATGATCCGACACACGCTCGACCGCACCATAAATACCGTGGTCAAAAGCACCAATCACGGTGGTGCGTGTCATCAGCCGAACGTTGGCCATTGAGTCGAGTTCTGCAACACTTTCTGCAACCCAATCGTCTGCTGCCTGATCACCAATCGCAATCGTCTCTGCGTTTAGTCGTCCACCAAAAGCGAAATCCTCGTCAGCCAGAATAACCTCGGCCCCTGCCCTGCCCGCTGTCAGCGCCGCAGCCAAACCAGACGGTCCCGCACCAATGATCAACAGGTCGCAATGAAGGAAACCCTTGTCATAGACATCGGGGTCATCCTGCATCGACAATGACCCAAGGCCCGCAGCTCGACGGATAATTGGTTCATAGAGCTTTTCCCAGAACGCTTTGGGCCACATGAAAGTTTTATAATAAAAACCAGCAGTTAAGAAGTTTGAGAACCTGTCGTTTATCGCCATCGCGTCAAACTTCAGCGACGGCCAGCGGTTTTGGCTTTGCGCCTCTAGCCCGTCAAAAAGTTCTGCCGTGGTTGCGCGTGTGTTCGGCTCTTGCCGCGCACCGCTGCGCAGTTCAACCAGTGCGTTTGGCTCTTCCGATCCTGCGGTCAGCGGCCCACGTGGGCGATGGTACTTGAAGCTTCGCCCCATCAGGCGTACACCATTCGCCAGCAATGCCGAGGCAAGCGTATCGCCCGGATGCCCCTGATAAGACGCACCGTCAAAGCGGAAATTCAGCGTTTTCGACCTGTCGATCTGACCGCCTTTAAGTCTGTTGATCTGGCTCATTTGCTTCGCCCCCGCGCGCGGGCCACATCGCAGGCCAGTTCCACCTTGGAAATTTCGTGTGTCAGTGTGTTCCGGGTCACAACCAGCCAAGACCGGTCGCCCTGTTCATGAAACCAAAGCTCCTGATGTTCACCTGCGGGGTTGTCCCGCTGGTAAAGATATTCGGTGAACTGATCGACAGCATCTTCGGCCTGCCAGTCAGGGCGGGTGATCAGGCTCGCGTCGCCCAGATAGGTAAATTCCTGACTGTCGCGGGGGCCAAGAAGCGGGTGATTGATAATCATCGTGTCATGCCTCCGTTAATGCAGGTTGGGCTGTGCACCCTGCCCTTTTTCGTCAATCATCAGGCCCTTGCGGAACCGGTCAAACCGATAGGCCGTAGCTGTGTCATGCGGTGTGTCAGTTGCCAGCAAATGCGCATAGGAAAAGCCCGATGCAGGCGTCGCCTTGAACCCGCCATAACACCAGCCACCATTAAAATAGAGCCCGTCAATATGCGTGCGGTCGATGATGGGCGAGCCATCCATGCTCATATCCATGATCCCACCCCACATCCGCAGCAGACGCGCACGCCCGATCATTGGCATAAGGGACATTCCCCCTTCGCATACATCTTCGACCACAGGCAGGTTGCCGCGTTGCGCGTAGGAATTGTAGCCGTCGATATCTCCGCCAAACACCAACCCGCCTTTATCAGACTGGCTGACGTAAAAGTGTCCTGCCCCGTAGGTGATAACACCCGGCAAAACAGGTTTCAGCCCTTCAGACACGAAAGCCTGCAACACATGGCTTTCTATTGGCAGGCGCATCCCGGCCTTGGCCATCAGGCGGCCAGAAGATCCGGCAACCGCGCTGCCAACCTTGCCCGCACCGATAAAGCCGCGCGACGTTTCAACACCCAGACATTTGCCATTCTCAATTCGGAAACCGGTCACTTCGCAGTTCTGGATAATATCTACGCCACGGCTGTCCGCGCCCCGCGCATAGCCCCAAGCCACCGCATCATGGCGTACTGTGCCACCGCGCCGCTGCGCCAAACCGCCTTTGATCGGGAAGCGTGCATTTTCAAAATTCAGGAAGGGGTATTCCTTACGCACCTGTTCGGCCGTCAGCATTTCGGCATCGGCACCGTTCAAGATCATCGCATTGCCACGCCGGGTGAACGCATCGCGCTGCGCATCTGTGTGAACAAGGTTCAGAATACCCCGCTGGCTGACCATGGCGTTAAAGTTAAAGTCCTGCTCCAAACCTTCCCATAGCTTGAGCGAGAATTCATAAAACGGCTCGTTTCCATCAAGCAGATAATTGGAGCGTATAATCGTTGTATTCCGCCCGACGTTCCCGCCGCCGATCCAGCCCTTTTCGATAACGGCTATGTTTTGCTGACCATATTCTTTGGCCAGATAATAAGCCGTCGCCAGCCCATGCCCGCCACCGCCGATAATCACAATGTCATAATGTGCTTTTGGTTCAGGGTCACGCCAGGCCGGAGTCCAACCTTTGTGCCCAGTCAAAGCCTCTTTGATAACCCTGAATCCCGAATACCGCATGATGTCCTCATCGTTCTGTCTGGGTATAGTCACCAGATTCTTTCATTTTGCTGCATCTGAATCGGTCATCAACTGTTTCAGTTACGACATCGGCGCCAAAGACTCGATTTTCGCAGGCGGGCAAACGGAGAATCGCTATTGTATTAACCGATAGCCTTTCAGGCTCGGGTCGATGCGCCTAAGCGAGGATATCAAGCGTTCTGACAGATGCGTCTGAATGTAAGACGCGTGAAACTTCGTGGGAACAGCCAGAACCAATGTGTCCCCGTCCCTGCCCGCCTCGGTCAATTGATGAAACCATGAACCATAACTAACAGGGTCATCGGCAAAAAGAATTGCCCGCGCATCTGACCATAGCGTGCCATCGGCTTGCGGCCCGTTTTGCAGAGACTTCGAAAAAGGAACGACATTACTGTCGGGCCTATCCGTCGCCCTGCCCTGCATCATGCCCATCCGGTCAATAAAATCCGGCCCAATCTTTTCCCAGCACGGGCGCGTCACTTCGAACACAATATCCAGTTCAAGACCATAGCTTGTCACCCTGCCCCGGGCCCCTGCCCTTTTGACCGTAAGCCAGCCGAGACTTCGAAGCTTTGCCAATTCACGTTTTACCGTACGTTCATCAACCGACCAGAGTTTTGCAATTTCCCGCTGGCCCATCGAAAGCTCGTTTCGTTGCCAGTTGTACCGTGATGTGATCAGGGCAATCAGCCGCATCACTTGCCGCTGCCTGTGTTTATCCTCGGACAAGGCAAATGTCGTGAGGGCAGTCAGGATATCGTATTTCTTCGTTGCGGCATCACGCCCAACTGCTTTGTTAACCAGCATCGACTGCCAGCTCCTTCCTGCTTCCATTTCCGACAAGCGGAATATAAATCTGCCTCAATGTCTTCGTATCTTCGAAGATCTTTCACGTGTTCAGGATGCGCTGTTCCCAACGCTATTCCCGACCACACAGGTATTTGCGTCCGATTGTCCGATTCTGTCAAGAAGCTTGTGCTTTGAAGCGCTGGTTCGGGCTGCCTTCATGCCCAATTCAATTAAAGAATTAGGTAAGTATTGGTAAAGGGGGACATCCTGTCTGTCACCTTATTAGGCACTTATGTCACCCTATTGGCGGTGTCGCGGACTGACCTGTCCCCCAATATTTAGCGTCACGCCCTAGGGCCTTGACGTTAAACCCGGACGCGTGGGCTGCCCTACCCGATTCGCTCTATACCCCTTTGTTCCAAGCAATCTTCCCCGCAGGGAAGGTCTTTGAACAAAGTCTATATTCCCTTTTGCATTTTTTGCAAATCCAGCGTAATTACAGAATTGAGCAGAATTAACGTCCTAAGAATAACGGAGTGAAGATGTACACCCACGAGGACCTCAGTAACCTACAGGCCCAGTCCCTGAAAATGCAGACCTGGATTCGGCGTCAGACCTTCAGCCCCGAGCTTGAAAAGACCCTGCGTCGGTTTTCCAGCTGGGAAGTGTCCGAACTGATTTTCAAGGTCAACCAGTCCACCTTTCGCGGGCGGCTTGCCGCAGATCCTTCTCTGCCAGCGGGCACGGTTGAGGAAGATGGCCGTCAGCGCTGGTTTACATTGGATGAGATCAATGAGCTGCGCCGCCGGATCAAGGTGAACCGCAAATCCCTTATGCCAACCCGCCCCGTTGGCAAGCGCGCGGTCCGTGTTGCGATTGCGAACTTCAAAGGCGGCGCTGGTAAATCAACCGTTGCATTGCACCTTGCCCATGCCTCGGCACTGGATGGGTACCGGGTTCTCCTTGTCGATTTTGATCCGCAGGCGACGCTGTCGCACTCTATGGGCCTGAACGACGTTGCCGAAGATCATACCGTCTGGGGCATTATGGCGCGCGATCTGGTGCGGGAAACCGACAGGATGAACGCAGTCTCACAGGGTGCCGAGAGCGGCACCACCCTGCCCCAGCGCCGTATTCCCGCGTCAATCCGCGATCTTGGGCTCGATGAACTTCGTATCAACGACTTTATTAAACCCACCGCCTGGTCAACGATCGATATCGTTCCGTCCTGCGCCAACGCCGCCTTTGTTGAGTTTGCTTCGGCTCAGTACAGGCACCTTAACCCCGAATGGTCCTTCTTCGGCGCGGTCAGCCGTTATCTCGATGCTTTGCCGGACGACGCCTATGACCTGATTATTTTCGACTGCCCGCCAGCGATTGGATATCAGTCGATGAACGCGGTCTTTGCGGCGGACATGCTCTATATTCCTTCGGGTCCCGGTTACTGGGAGTATGACAGTACCACCAGCTTTATCGGCCAACTTGCCGAAGCTTTGGGCGATCTTAGTCATGGTTTTGACGGAACCTTCCCCGCGGGGAAGATAACACTTCCTAAAACATTCTGTGATATCCGCTTCCTGCTCACCCGGTATGAACCCGGCAATGAATTGCATCGCGCGATGTTTGATGCCTTCAAAAAGGTTTTCGGTGACCGGGTAACAGAGCACCCTGTGGAAATGACCCGTGCTGTTGAACAGTCGGGGCGGTTCCTGAGTTCAGTTTACGAAATTGATTACCGAGAAATGACACGCGAGACTTGGCGGCGCGCCCGCGCAACCTTTGATCGGGCTTATGACGAGTTCAAAGAATCTGTCATCAACGTGTGGGACAAACTGGAGGATGAAAAATGAGCAAGAGAAGACGTATCTTTGACATCGATATCCCCGAAGATGAAATCGTCCCCGCGGGGAAGGTTGAGGAAAGCGCACCGGAAATTAAGCGTCGTGGCCCGATGGCGACAGCGATAACAGAAAACGCCGAAAGCTTGCGGGAACGGCGCGATCTCGAAAGTCAGATTCGCGCTGAAAACGATGCGCTGGCCCACGAGCTTGTCCGTCTGAAGAAGCTTGGCCTGATCACCGATCTTATCCCGCTGGATCAGATTGAGTCGTACAAGCTTACGCGTGACCGTTTCAAAGCAGCGGATATGGAATTGGCGGACCTTGCGGCCTCGATCAAATCAATTGGCTTATCGAACCCGATTCAGGTGGAACCACGTGAAGACGGTAAGTACGAACTGATACAGGGCTACCGCCGGCTAAGCGCCTATAAAGCGTTGCTGGCAGAGACGGGTGACAAAGACGCATACGGCACAATTCCTGCAACGATACTGTTGGCGGGGGAAACGCTTGATAGCCTTTATCGTCGAATGGTTGATGAAAACCTTGTACGCAAGGACATCTCATTTGCCGAGATGGCGCAGCTCGCTATTCACTATGCGATGGACCCGGACACAGAAGAAAACGATCCGGACAAGGCCGTCGCGGTGCTGTTCAAATCAACCGGGTACCAAAAACGTAGTTATGTGCGAAGTTTTATCAAACTGATGAGCAGGCTAGGGGATGTGCTGCAACATGCGCCGGATATTCCCCGGTCGCTCGGTCTTGCGCTTGTATTGCAGCTTGAAGAAGTTGAGGGCACTGCTGTCGCGATCAAGGCAGAGTTTAAGGATTGGGAAAACAGGTCTGTTCAGGACGAACTGACCGTGCTGCGCAGATATGCGGGAACAGAGACTAACAAGCCGGTTAGAGCCGAAAAAACGACCGTTCCTGCGGTGAAGATTGAGCCAACTGGCAAAGCCAAGACAACTTTTCAGATCATCCGGCCGCAGGGCAGGGCGAAATGTACCGCGTCATCTGGAAAGCTTGAGGTGCGTTTGCCCAAGGATTTTTCAACTATCGACCGCCGCCGGCTAGAAGCCGCAGTGCGGGGGATGCTTGATCAGCTAGAGGGATGAAACCTTCCCCGCGGGGAAGATCAGCCAAGCAGGTCGGTCGCCGGGTTGTCGGCCACATCGACGTCATCATAGTATTTTTGCGCCTGTGCCATTGATCGATGCAGGCTCAGGCGCATCGCAGCCTGAAGTGGTGCGCCATCCAGCGCAGCCTGCGTCAGAAAGCCAGATCTTAAGCCGTGTGGCGACGCAAAGCCTTCGTCATAACCGGCAAGCTGTAATCGGCGCTTGACGATCTGGTAAACAGCATCGGGAGATAGGGCGCGGTCCAACGGGTTGTCTGACTTGCTGATAGGGCGGAACAATGGGCCGTCAATAATCTCTGCCATGTTGATCCAATGAACCAACGACCTGGCCGCGCGACCCTTCAGGACGAGGCGCGGGGTTTTGCCTTTGGCAGTGGTTTTGGTTTCCAGTATGGTGATCCAGACAAGCCCCTCAGACTCGAAATCCTTTAGTGAAACGTCTTCGCGCCTCAGACCCGTGATTTCAGAACGCCTACGGCCACCAGACGCCCAGCCAAGCATCAGCAGCGCGCTGTCGCGAAGGTCACGCAAGGAATACCCACATGTCGCCAGCATCGCGTTCAGAACCTCACGGGTTATGGGGTGTTCTGATTTTGGGGCAGGGGCACGCGCCGCGGCACGCCGGGCTTTTGCGCGGGCTTGCCTTAGGATCGGGGCGTCAAAGGGGCTGTCGAGGTTCCGCATCCGGTGAAACGCCCGCCAGCTTGCGATGCGGCGGTCTAGCGTCGCCGGGGCAGGGCAGGCGAGTGTCTTGCGCAGGCCCTGACGGATCAAACCTTCAGCGGCAGCTCTAGCCGGGTCTTGCTGGTTGGCATCACCCAGATCGCGCGCGTGATCCAGAACGAAGCGCAAAGCCACAACATCGCTTTCGGGCCATGTTAGATCCTGATCATAGACAGCGCGCTTCCATGCGGTGACGTAAATCAGGTCACGCTCATACGCGCGCAGCGTATTCGCGGGCGTGCCCCGAATATAAAGATCTGTCAGCGCTTCTTCGTCGGCCTGCGAAAGGGCAGGGGGGTGGGCGTACGAGAGGGCTGCGTCATGTGTCATGGTGCCATTCTGAGCGGTTTTGGACGTGAAATCAATAAGACATGATAACTATAGCTTATCATGTGTGATATTTGCTCCCCGAAAATTGCATTAGTGCTGTGCTAAATAGGTAAATTATGCACAATGGATAAAAAGAGCAGTTGAAGCACAATGAAAAATACGACGCCTGACGCAGGCCCAAGATCACCCTATGATCCGGACCCGACCGGTGAAGAAGATCTCTGGTTTCTTCCGGAGCTTGATGCAGCTGAGCAGGCGGCGGATTTGCCATGGCGCGTCGCAGACGTTGAAAAGAGCGACGTAGAAACATGGCGCGCAGCGGAAGCAGCAAATGCAGTTGCACTTGCCAGAGCAGCTGCGGCCTTTGGCGCATTGGATGAGCGATTGCGCCATGCAGCGAAGGGTGCCCAACATAGGATCGGGTTGATGCAGGTGGCAGAGCTTAGCTGGCACCTAGGCGATCGGCTGACGGAAGATCGTATCGCGCTATTCCTCGCCGCACGGATTACACGCGCCGGAAGTGACATTGCGGGTTTTGCCCGCGCTGGATGGGCGCACAGGCGGCTGCTGGACGGGCAGGGGGCGTTGCCCGGCGAACTTGGCGAATTTCTGGGGCGGGTTCCTGTTCCTGAGGTCGCCCCACGGGATTTGATAGAGCGACCACAGGGTGCAGAGTTTGCAGCACTGGAAGACCGGTTTTGGGCCGCTCTTGCGGAGATGCAGGAAAATCACCCGATCACGCGCGCAGCATATGCCTGGGCGCTTTGGCACAGGTTTGATCTTTCCGGAGACACCGCCCGTATCGAGGGCGCAGTGGTTGTTTCGAAAATCGGAGCAGAAAACAGCCGTGGTGGCGCTCGTTTCTTGCAGTTTGATGGTGCAACCCCGATTGGCACGCCGGACGTTCAACTGGGCAAGTTTTACGCTGGAACAGAGACGTTTTGTTTGCGTGCCATGATGGAGCTTGACCGAATTACAGCCTGGCAAAGGAAAGCAACCGCCGCAACAGCCCACCTGTCTGGCCGTACACCCGCCCGCCTGATCAAAGCGCTTGCCATTTGGCCAATGTTGTCAGCCGAGGCGCTGGAGTTGCAAACAGGCGCCTCGCGCGCGGCCGTTCAAAGGAACTTGGACAAGCTTTCAGAACTGGGTCTTGTTCGCGAGGTGACGGGGCAGGGAAGGTTTAGAATGTGGAAGGCGAAAGGGTAGGGGGTGAAAGAGGATGGTCTATCTGGAACGCCACATTGATGAGGATAACCTCCACCGCTATTATGCGGTCGATATTGATCGGGATTTGTTTGGCACATGGGTTCTAATGCGCAGATGGGGCAGGATCGGGCGCCATGGAGGGCAAAGCCTGACAAAGTCTTTTCCATCAGAGACTGAAGCCATTGCTGAACAGGACGCATGGCAAAAAGCGAAACTGAAACGCGGGTATGGTTAAAGGATGTATCAGCTCTCTCTTTCGACAGATGCTTTCAATCCAGCGGGGTATCCGCCTTATCGTGAAGAGGCGGATCGGATGCATAATCTCGTGGAGCGGTATGTCGCAACGACCGGTAACCTAGTCGGTGCCGTGGAAAAAACCGATGGTGCAGAATTGCGGCCCCACAAAAACGTAAGGATGCGGGGGGGCAACCTTTTCACGCTTAACATTAGGCTGCATTCTGGAAACATTGCAGCGACGCAATGGACACAGAAAAGGATTTGGCAACGACCGAAGATGCAGTTGGGGAGTAAAAACAGAACCCGTCTATGCGATTCGGGCGCTTTGGCGTCAAAAGGTAAGTATTTGGCTGCTAATACTATTTCTGATTCTGAAGAATCTGTGCCTGTCAAGTGACAGGTGCAAGTTTTAAGGCGAACAAATTGTTTCCATAAGCAAGAAAACACTTATGCGCCATATTCTGGGCGCGTTTTTGCCGCAAAACACCAGATTATTAGCTTTCGGGGTGCATGATTGAAACGTCCTGCGTAAGTGATGCACGGGGCTCAAGACTTGGCAGGAGTAATGCAATATGTCTGTTTTTAACGTAAGTAACTCGGCGGAACTTTCTGCCGCATTGGGCGCCGCAACGGGCGGCGACGAGATTAGGCTTGCGAGTGGTGACTACGGGCAACTATCGCTGAATTCTGGTGACAGCTTCTCCTCTGAGATTACAATAACCTCCGCTGATCCGAATGCACCGGCATCGTTTTCCAAATTGCGAGTTGACGGGGCGTCGAACGTAACCTTCGACAGCATCTTATTTGACTACACGTTCAGCAGCGGAGAACGTGATACTTACGAACCATTCGCTGTAAAAAATAGCGACCACATCAAGTTCGTGAACTCGGTCTTTGACGGTGATGTTACGCAAGGCGTTTCGACTTTATTGGACGGTACCGGAACTGGCCGTGCGTTGGCCATTCGGAACTCGACCTCGATCGAAGTTTCTAACAATGAAGTCTTTGACTTTTGGAAAGGAATCTCGGGAACGACTGTGACGGACTTTGTTGTTGCGGGTAATGACTTGCATGCTATCCGAGCCGATGGCATGGTTTTCGGCAATGTTCACAACATGGTTCTTGAGAACAATTACCTCCATGATTTTGTTGCAGCAATCGGGGTTTCTGACCACCGGGACATGATTCAGTTTGGTAAGAGTGTTCAACACGGACAGGCAAGCTCGGATGTTGTGATCCGCAACAATGTTTTTGATATGGGAACCGGAGACCATGGCCAGACGTTGTTTATGGGGAACAATAGCGTCGATCCAAATGACACCAGCATGTTCTATCAGAATATTTTAATCGAAAACAACATCATATATAACGCGCATGTTAACGGTCTCGTTGTGGCAGAAGCTGACGGGCTGATCATCCGAGATAATACAGTTGTAGCAATTGATCGCGGAGAGACGAAGGGTATTGCCGTACCAGTAATATCAGTTTCTCATTTTTCTCAAAACGTGGTTATCGAGAATAATGTTACGCCGGACGTCAGAGGGTATAATGGACAATCGAACTGGACCCTTAGCAACAACGTTCTGATCCAGAACACCGACCCGAACGCGCCAGGATATTATGATGACGTGTTCGTATATCATGCGACAGGTCAGGCGGATGGCTACAATCAGTGGGGCGTGAAGCCAGGTGGCGAGATTGAAGCTGCGGGTGCTGGCTCTAGCCTGGTAGATTTTTATCCACTTCCATATGACGCATGGCCAGCAAACTGGGGTTCTTCCGTGACTTCGGCTGGCGCGACGTCTGGTACCGGAACGACGACTGGTGCTGGTACGACGCCAACAGATACAGGTACGACGCCAGCAGATACAGGTACGACGCCAGCAGATACAGGTACAGCACCGGCGGACACAGGTACAGCACCGGCGGACACTGGAACAAGTGGTAGTTCTGATGGGGCAATGATATTTGACGACTATTCGCTGGATATCGCTGGATTGCCAGGAAACAATCAGGCAACACTGAAAGGTGACTCGCAGGTAATAGACTATGGCACGCATAGTGTTCTCAGCTTTGACGGTGACAAAGATAACGCGAAGCTTGGTCGCCTGACACAGTTTGAACAATCAGAGCAGCTTGCCTTCACAGTAGATTTCGCCCGTCATACCGCAGACGGAAGTGAGCAGCGATTGATCTGGAACCACAAGAAGATGGCGCTGACCCTAACCGACGATGGTCTCATAGCGCATGTTGCAAACACGACAGGCAAATTTCACAAAGGATTTGAAGTCTCTAACATTGGCTTGAACGATACCGAGGTGCATCAGATCTCGCTTTTGGTTGATCAGGCGACTGATCGTCTGCAGGTCATTGTTGACGATGTGCTGGTACTTGATGAAACAGGAACAGATTTTGACTTTGTCGGTGCGGGTGGTCGAGAATGGGGCTGGAATATTGGGACTGGCTGGGGACGCTATGTAGATGGTGAAGTCAGTAATTTCCAAATTGATGACGAAGTTCAGTTTATCGAAGATCAGACGGTCTTGGGTGATACGTTCTTTGGTTAAGAAATAGGGTGTGCGATACCTTAAGCAGCACTGGATAAAATGCCTTAAAGGTGTTTGTCCGGTGCTGTTTGTATTTTACCCTAAAGTAGTCAACAGAGCTGTTGAAAATTTGGGACTTAAAGAGTTTTCTGAATTTCACGAAAAATGGATTTGTTACGTATTAAAAGGCGCGGTCGCTGAAGTGGTTTTATTCTATCCAATCCAAAGCTTAACCTTGTCACCAGATTTGGTCTTCATAGGCAGTCGAGGTTTGCAGGAGGCGTGTTTATGGAGCCTGTAAAAGAGCTGCGTGTTCACTTGGGTGCGCATAAGACAGCAACAACGCATTTACAGGATACCTTGCTAGCGCATCAAAATAACATCGCGCTTCATGGAATTGACTATATCCCTCGAGAGCGATTTGGCCCTCTTCAAAGAAGGTTTTCAGATCCAAGCCGCTGGCGTAAAAATTTGTGGTCATGGCCTGTTGAAAGGCTGTTCAAAAGGCAGTTTCAGAAATTGCGCGAAGGTGGTGATGTTGTATTGCTTTCAGATGAAGATCTTCTGGGCTACGCATATGATCTTTTCACGTCGCCCATCTATCCGGATCTAAGAGGTCTTCATACGATCCGTAGTTTGGCAAAGGATACAAAGCTGAAGCTTTTTCTGGGTGTCCGGTCTTTTGACCGGCTTTTGCCGTCGGCTTTTGCGCAGACGATCAAGACAATTGCCCCGGAGCCAGATTGGCTGGATGAAGTTCTGACCAATATGAGCAGAACCCCCCCAAGCTGGGTAGATCTTGTTGACCGCCTGATGGCGATGTTTCCGGACGCCTCGCTCATGCTATGGCGTTATGAAGATTACAGTGCTCATTCGCAGGAAATCCTTACGTCTTTTGTTGGGCAGGATGTTGGCCAGTTTCCAGAGTTACCCCCACCGGTGCGCACAACCTCACCTTCGCACGATGCGATTTTGAAGGCAGAGAAAATTGATCGGCATTTAGCGGTAGAGGAACGTAGAGCACAGGTGCGACGCATTTATTATGAAGAGCTGCCAATTGGGGATGGTCGTACAGCTTTCAAACCGCTTGATCAGGCTGACGCTGCCCGTTTAGTCGATCGTTACGAACAGGACCTGCACGATTTGGAACAACGATACCCAAGAATGATTTTCAAGCCGTCGGCCACTTCTTGAGTTTAGTTTCAAGAGTTTTCAGCTGCAGTAGACAAAGGCTGCACCGAAGCTTTTTCGCTCCCTAGTAAAAGAGATTTTGCCATTGCGATCTGTTCCTCGTTCCACTGCCATCGCAGTTTCTGAACGGGAACAGCACCATCTGCAATGATTAACGAAACCTTTTCCACGTCTCGATTGGAAACAATACAATCGTGAACGATATGTGGCCCCAAACATCCAATCTTTGGAACGCTTTCGTAGGTTTTTCGAAATGAAGGGAGCATATACAGCAACGTTTCAAACAGAGTGTGCGGCCAAAAATATAGGTGTGGGTGCAAGCGCCCCTCCCAATAGTCAAAGCAGTATTCTTCCCAGACTGAAATTATCGCCCCGTCACGTTCTGAAGCCAAGAACCAATTGGTCAATTCTCGTTTGTACCCTGGCCAAAGAAACCACTGGTCCGCTTTTGTCCAGGTAAACGCAAAGAAACCCTGTTGGGCCACGATGGGAAGCCAGTGATTCAGAGGACGCACGCAAAAAGTGGTTGCGTCCGCCCATACGCCGCCATGTTCTTTGAGAAGTCTGCACCGTAGTAGATCTGCAAATGCCTGAACCGAAATTTCGGGGGAAAGGTCTGGCAATGTTGTGAATTGAGAAACAGAATCTTTGTCGAGGACATGAATTGTCCATTCCGGGTTTTGTTCGCGCCATGAAGCGATGCACATTTTGACCAAGTCAGGCGCTCTTTCTTCTCCGGAATCCCAAAAGATCCAAACGGTTTTTGGGATCAGCCGTGGTGCAGATATTTCAAAACCATCCGGGGATTTATGCGTCAGTTTGCGCTTGATGCGGCGGCCGATACTCCGAAACTGCTTAATCCTCACAACGGAGGCGAAAAACCAAACCCAAGGTTTATGAGAGGGCACTATATAGCCTTTCAATTCGAAAATAAAATTAACAGAATAAATAGTAACGGCTTCGGTTAGTGTAGTCAGCCCCAATTGAGTGGTTGAAGCTAATTTCCAAATCTTGATTATCGGTGGCTTTTTTCCTGTAGATTTCGCGATAAAGATTATAGTTCTGTTTATCTTTTATCCATACTATCAAAAGGCTAGTGTATTTTTCGGGTGTCATCCTAGCGGAGCAGGAGTGCCGACGATGGCAGTCGGAACAATTTTACCATACTGCACGAAAGCCAAATCAGGGATTCACCCCTCTCACACCGAAGAAAACGGACTATTTTGCAGCGCTTGAAAACCACACGTTCCAGAACAGGCAGTGTCTTTGGTTTCTTGGGATTGCTAGATATATTTTCGAAAAACTTCCGCATTGTAGCACTTCAATCTCGCGAAGGTTTAATCAGTCTTGCCCAAATCGAAACCAAGAACTACGATTCCCATTAGTATGTTCCTTCTTGTCCACAAGTGTACGCAACCGGACCTGCGTTCAGATGGTAAAGCAGTTCATCCCATTAGGTCAGCTGAGTTGCTACCCCTATTTGGACAAGCCTGCTAAAGAGTGGTTAGTTGAGGTTTAAGTTAGGAAAAGATTGACGATGAATACCATCGCAAGTTCTTCAAAAAATGCAGGCGTTTCAGCGGGACGAAAAACATGGGTGGTTCTACTGCTGCTGTCTTTCGTGATGCCGTTTTTTTTCTACCTGGTCGGTTTGAAGTTTAGCGCCTACCGGATTGTACTTCTGGTATTTTTTTTACCAGCTATTTTTTTCTGTATGTCAGGGAAAGCGGGACAGATTCGATCAATCGATTATCTAGTAATTTTGTTTGCGGTTTGGTCCGCTCTTTCATTGGCAGTCAATCATGGAGTGGGCGCGACGTGGGAATTTTCGGGTATCTACATTATCGAAACACTTGGGCCTTATTTTATAGCCAGGGCAGCCATACGTGATTTGGAATCATTCAGGTTTTTTGTGAAGTGGCTCTTTTTTATCGTTCTGGGGCTTTTACCGTTCAGTGTTTATGAAAGCGTAACTGGGCAAAATATTTTGCTCGATTTGTTTGACAAAATTTTCAATGTTTACAACAACGCGACCAAGGATCCTCGGTTTGGCTTTGAACGTGCACAGGCATCAATGCCACATCCGATTCTATTCGGCGTCTTCTGTTCGCCCGCCTTCGCACTGGTCTGGTACACGCTGCGGAGTAACGACGGAAACCGAGGCCAAATATGGCGGCCGGCTGCCGTCGTTCTTGCTGTCTTAACATCTCTGTCGTCTGGGGCATTTTTGAGCATAATGGTACAGTTCTTCCTGAGTGTGTGGAACAGTGTGTTCCAAAATGTGCAAAAGAAGTGGAACATACTGGCTGCTTGGGCAGGGCTGGCTTACCTAGTGATAGAGGTGTTTTCGAACCGTACAGCGTTTGAAATCATCGCATCCCATTTGACGTTTTCCAAAGCGACAGCATGGACTCGGATCATCATCTTTAACAACGCAAGTGACGATGTCATGAACAACCCAATTTTTGGCATTGGTCTAGGAGATTGGACGCGCCCTGTTTGGCTGAAGTCGAGCGTCGACAATTTCTGGTTGCTGATTGCATTACGTTACGGCTTGCCTGCACTCATCATCATGCTCGTAATCCTGTTTCTTCTGTTCCGTCGAATTGGGCGTGCACCGCTAAGCGGGGCCCTGGCGACAGCTAGGACCGGATATCTGATTTCCGTATTTGGCATAAGCTTCGCAGTAATTTCGGTGCATATGTGGGATGCGACCTATTGCTTGTACATGTTCTTTCTGGGGGCGGGTATCTGGTTTATCGATGCGCAGGGGCAAGAAGAGATAGAAGGACCCATTCAGGAAGATGAAGCATCTGATCGTAAGATCAGATATACGAGATTTCCAGTTGCTGAGGCTCAGATATAGTCAGAACAGCGGAAAATACCGTCGCTTTGCCATGCTGAGCGTTCGGCGAATCCGCTGCCTTAGAGGCAAGGTACCGGCTAGTATTTCGTCGATATCTGCAGTCGTCATGTCGTCTCGAATGGAGGTTCGGGGTCGCAGGAAATCTGCACAGTTCATGGGTCCAAGGTCGCTTGAATAGGCGCAAGAGTAACCTGCGCGACGCAGTGCTTTTAAAACTTGGGCATCATATTTTCCAAAGGGGATGCCGGCCTCTTTGACTGGTTGATTGCAGATCTCTTCAAGTATTTCGCGGGAGCGGACAATCTCTTGGGCAAGGTCTTCACCCTTCAGCCCTGCCCAGGGGACATGGGCGTATCCGTGACTTCCGATACGCATGCCAGATGCTTGAAGTTCAAGTACATCAGGCACGTTGAGCGACCCCACTTTGCCCAAGCGACCCGCTAAAACGAAGAACCGGGCCGCAAGGCCGCGCGCGACGAGTGCGGGTAGGGCGATGCGGTGGTCTGAAAGATTGCCGTCGTCAAACGTGATAACGTAGCGCTTTGGATCTACGCAGTTTTGAACCCGGTCTAGTATGTCGATGAATTGTTTTTCGCTGATCCAATAGGGTGCTTCTCCTGGTTCCAGATCGCGTTCTGGGCAACCTATTCCATGAAAATTCAAACCGATCACTTGCTTCAACCCTTGCCCTACCATTTTTTATAAAGTGCTTCAGCCCCAAGTATCAGTTTCGGGATTAACCCATCAGGGCTGCTCTCATAAGGGCCAGGAGCGGTCACATCTGCGCCGCCCGTCCGCAACTTGAATCGAGCAACGCTGGGGTTGTCTGCCTCGTCGATTCCACCTAGGTCGAAGCGGCGCATTCCGCGCGCCCGGCAGTGTAGCATCGCTTTCCACATTAGGAAGTGCCCTGCATTCAGGTGCCGTCCAGCCGCAGTTGTGGCGCCGAACAGATAAACGGCATTGGGCCCCGTTATTCCGATTGTCATGCCGCCAACATCCTGACCGCCCTCGCGAGCAATGAGCGCCTCTTGAGTGAAACCGGACCCAGAGAGAGTGTAATAAAATTCGGGTGGAATATCAGGAGAGAACCCCTTTGCCCTTCGGACGTCCTCATAAAGCTGGTGAAATCTCTCGGAAAACTCGGCAAGAGAACCTTGTTCAAGTGAAAGTCCGGATTTGAGTGCATTTCGCAGAGGATTGCGCCACTTTCCGTGAAGCGCGCGCATTAGCGCGTCTTCCTCCTGTTCCAGATCGATTATAACAGAGCGGTAGGATACGGATCGATCAGTGGGCTGATACCCTTCAAGTGTTATCAAACCGTCGATTGTTTCGGGGGCGAAGCCTGTTACTGCAGAAAGGCGTAGTCGCAAAATATGGCCTGCGGCGTGGCAATGGTCACGCAGGGTGGCAAAAACGGCGCGTAGCTGCTCGGGACTTAAGGCTGGGTTTCCAAGCTTCCGGACCAGCGGTCCCGAAGCGATCCAAGCGATACCGCGCTTTATACCAGGAAGATGTTTGAAACGCAGGCAAGCCGCAGCAACGAGTTTCCCTTCTGTGCTATATAAAGCGACGAACATTACCTCTGCACCGATCCGTGCAGCAGCAGCCTGACCGTATGTTGCGCTCTGTTCGTAAGTAATGTCCTCGAACTCACTGGAGACACCTAGCCAATTGGCGGAGTCGACGGGACGAACGGTAAGGTTTGGGAGGGTCATGGTTGTTTCACCAACTAGCTCTGTGTTGTTCCAGCAGATCGCGGATACGCGTTTCAATTTCGAGGTCTAGAGGCTTAGAACGGGGCGCTGGGAAATGTTCTTGTATATCCTGCCTCCGTTCCATCGGAACACCGTTCGAAGACAGGAAAGTCTCAACTTGATCAAGCATCAGTGAGGGGTCTGCGCAAAGACCGGAGTAGTCAACGGCTAAGTGGTTTTTGCGCCCCATAAGACCAGTGTCGCGGGCGATGTCGTCCGCAACACCGGTGACCTGCAGGCAAGCCCGTTCAATCAAATCAGCACCACCTGCGTTTGAGGGTTGTACCGACCACCATTGATCGTCGTTAAGTATTGGGCCCTTTTCGCGGAGCTGTGCCCGGATTATTGAGCGTACGGTTTCCGTTGGATCACGACGCATTTCCAGGATTAAGCAATCGGGAAAAAGCGTTTGTAAAAGGCGAAGGCGGTTAGAATGCATAACATTCTTGTTTACAAAAGGAGCGTCAAAAACTCGCGACATGGCTGCAAGCGTTGCCCGTATTTCTGCTGAAGGCAGGTTGGGCAAGGCGCTTTCGTCGGTCCAAGGACCGTCTTCGAACCAGCGTTGCCATATTTGGCCGCCTTCATTCGGAGCGGACCATCCGGAAATATGTCCATAGTTGCTTCTGAACTGGCTTTTGCGGTTTTGGATAATGGATCGCCCACACCAACTGGCAGCGACGGGTGTTTTGTAGAATCTGTGGGCTAGGTTAGAAAAGAACGCAAAACGATATCGTGTGACAAGAAGTTCGTAAAAAAGCGATGTGCCTGATCGAGGTGCACCTACTATAAAAACGTGTGGCCACTGGGCCTCTTTATAGCGTTCAATAAGGCGCGCTTCCAACGGGGAAAGAATAGTGTGGACGCTGGTACGAACCACGGTTTTGATCCACGATTTCATCTTCCAGCGAGCTCCGCAGGCGGAGGTTTCTGACCTTTAGGTTGGTTAAAGAGGGCTTTTATTAAGAAGCCTGTCTTCGCGCTCCAGAGGGCAGCTTTCTGCGTTTTCGAAGAACGTAGTAGACTTGGCAACAACCAGACGCCTCGAAACAATTCCCCTAAAAGCATTAAGACTGTTGCAGCCATTGCGCTGGCGGGTCCTCTGGAGATTCGTAGAAAGAGGATCTGGCTTCTTGTTATTTCAACGGATTTCCAAGGCGACGACTGCCCGGTAGATACAGCTCCGTAGTGAGTAATTTGGACGTCCGGATTATATCGGACACTGTAGCCAGCCTGCTTCACACGTAAGCACCATTCGGTTTCCTCGCTATACATGAAGAAACGGTCATCCATCAAACCGACTTGATCAATTACTTTGCGGGGAAGCATCATGAAGCATCCGGCAACGACATCGACATCGATAGCTTGATCGTAGGGTTGAGAAGCGTAACGCTGATCGCCGAAATGTCGGCTTTTCCGGATAACGCGGTTCGGAACAAAAATGTGCCAGAATAAGTTGCTTAGTGAAGGAAATCGGAAAATAGTCAACTGTCGAGAACCGTCTTCCAACGAGACACTCGCTCCGAGAATGCCTACCTCAGGGTGGGCGTTCATATAGTCGACTGCGCGTTTTAGTGTGGTTTCATGAATTAGTGCGTCGGGATTCAGGATTAATACGTAACGTCCCCGGGCTTTATGGATGCCGACATTGTTGCCCCACGCGTAGCCGCCGTTGTAACCGGTATCGATTACCTTGACCTGCGGAAACTCTGCGCGAAACGCCTGAACGCTACCGTCACTGGAGGCGTTGTCCACGACAATGATTTCGACCTCTAGCCCACCTGTACAACGTAGCACTGATGTGATCGCATTCTCAGTGACTTCGCGCGTGTTGTAGTTGACAATAACGGCAGTGATATCGACTGCTTTTTTAGAATTTTCCAAAGTACCAACATTATGGCTCATTGTATCCATTTGGCCATTTACGGGTTGGGTCTTTGAGTTCGCAGCCATTTTTAAATCCATTAAATCGTTAAATCATGTTCTCGTTTCAATGCGCGCCCCACTAAGTTCTAAATTTCAGAATACAGTAGAAAATGTAATGGTGTACCAAAACTCTTTTAAAGGTGTTGCTCTCAGTGTAGCATTCCATCTTACTGAGCCCGGCGTTTAGCGACATATCTGCGAATGCGACTAAGGAATGAAAGTACCACGCTTTCGAAACCATCCGGCTTTCCGGCGAGGGTCCACAGCAGAAAGTGGATTCCAACATAAGCAATTATTCCGATGAGAACTTTGATCAGGATTAAAGTGAAAATCTGTAGTGAAAATGAATCGGTTTCAAGCAACCATCCTATTGCAACAACGGCTATCGCCATCGCGGCACTGGACAAAAAACTGCGCCATCCGCAAAGGAGAGGGTCAAAGAACCCCCCTGTTCCAAATCGTCTTGCAAGCACGAGTGTCATGAAAAGGGCGGCTAAACTGGACGCGCCGGCCGCGATCACCGCTCCGAAAAAATCGAAGTTAACCCCAAACCGCATAAACAGGCAAACAATCACCAGAAGGATAATGTTTCTTACAAATAAAACCTTCGTAGAACCCTCGACATATACTGCCGCCCTTACATTCGCTTGAAGCGTTTCAAGTGCTTTCAGGGGGGCGAGTATCCAAATTACCTGTGCCGCAACGATCCATTTGTACCCCACGCCTGCCAAGATAACGTCCTCGGCGATCAACGCTATACCAACGCTGATGGGTAAGAGGATCGCAAGCATGTACGAGTTCAGCTTGACGAAGGCCTCTTGCCGACGATCTGTATTGCGGGACACATCGGCAAGGCCGGGATAGATGACGCGCTGCATTGGGGCAAAAAACTGGGTTGTCACCAGTGTTGTAATTCGGTTTCCAAGTCGGAACAGGCCAGCATCTGCCAGTCCAAGGGTCAGTCCGATCACAAGTTGTGGCATATCCTTTGCGAAGAACTGGGCGATCTGGGCACCCATTGACCATGTCGAAAATGAAAAACTGTCGCGCCATCGTGAAAGGGAGAGTCGTATAGACATGGGCGCGAAAGAAAATGTCCATACATTCCGTGCCAACTGGCTTACGAAAGTTGCAACAACGATGGCCCAATAATCACGCCACAACCACGCCAACCATATCGCCACCACAGAGTAGATAATTCGATTAGCGGTCTCTTCCGCAGCGGCCCGACCAAATTGGAGATTGCGTTCGAACAGCACGAAGCGAGGGCTTCTGAATGCAATAATGATCGACATGAGTGACATCGTGGGTGCCAGCTGAGTCAATGCCGTGATGCCAAGACCAGCAATGAGCGGTTGGGCGACCCAGAACAAAGATGCGGCGCTGATACCAAAGATAAACTGCATGGTAAGTGCGGTTTCGAAATGTTCGGATGTGACCGCATCAATTCGGATCAAAGACATGGAAATCTGTCTCTGCAACATTTCCAGAAATGCCACTGCGATCATAAAATAGGCTACAACACCAAAATCCTCAGGTGTCAGCAACCGGGCGGTTACGACAAGTGTCAGCAGACCTAGGCCTTGACGCAGCAATCCTGAGACAAGCAAAGTAACCGCTCCGGCGACAAGAGCGGCACTTCTACTCGGACTAGTGCCCTTCGACGTCATTTTACCCTCGTCTACCACTTACTTTTGATGGCAATGAATCAGATTAACCTTGAAATGAAAATGCTGTTTTGTTGTTGTTTGGCCATATGCCTGGATAACTCAAGTCGAAAAACCACTCGTTCGTCAGGAATGTCAATTGGTGCTTAGTTGCCCTCGAAGCTGAGGGACCTCACTCAGAACTGGCGATAACCAGTCTAATTCTGACGCTCGTTGCCCAAAGTAGCGGGCGCCGTCGATTGTCCAGTGCCCATAGTCGTAGAGAGCTTTCCATCCGCCTTTTGTAATGAGATCGCAAACTCCATCAGCATCGTTGCAGACAAGCATGCGTCGATCCAGAAACTGTATGTCCATCTCTTCAGCGATGTCTTTGACAAGTTCGCTTTGCTTGTGGGTTTCAACATTCTCATGTTGGTGTGCGATTGTTCCTAGATCAGACAGAGAAACATTTTTGCCCTCTCGCCGGATGTACCAGTCGAAGATTGGCATGTTACCAATCAACGAAAATTCGGCCGTGTTGCCCGCAAGCACAACACGTTTTCCCAAGTCACGAAGTTGAGTGATAAAGCCAGGAAGATTTTCAACTGTGGCCTCATAGTACTTCGATGAGATCAGCACGATGTCCGCTGCCTGAAAGTTTGGAGCATCATAAAGCAGCTCGCGCTGTTTGGCGGGAAAAGAAGATTCCATACCGAAATGTGCAAACGCCTGATCAGGGAAATGGTCACTGTTGAGGTAGAGAGCGTTGAACAAATCTTTGCTGTGCGAATTGCCCACGATCAAAATCTTTATTTGATCGGTATCTGGATACCAGAGATTATTCTGTTCGTTCTGCGAGGGCGCGTGTGCATTCCAAGTCTCGATTTTTTCCTCTCCTGCCAGGTTATCTAGGATTGACCACGACAAGTCGCGAAGGACTTCGTTGTCAAACTCATTCTTCCCGTACAATGCTTGGAGTTGAGGAAATCGATTTGGAAAACCCTGATTTATTGACACCGTGATTGTAAAACCAATGACACACGCTGCGATAGCACTTCCAAAGCCAGCAAATGTGAGTTTTGTGACGCGACGGCGGAACGGTTCTTCTACAAAGCGGTAGCTGAAAGTTGCCATGGCGAAAGTTAACGCGATCCATGTCGCTTTCTCTAATGGTTCGGGCAGGGCGTTCAGATGGCGCCCGAACGCAAATATGGGAAAATGCCAGAGATATAGCGCGTAAGACCTCAATCCGATCCACACGAATGGTCTGGTTGAGAGTAACCGTGTAACGGGTTCCCGTGGTTCGGCAAACCAGATTACAAGGAAAACACCGAGAATTAAGGGGGCAGTGGCAAGACCAGGGTGGACGATTTCGCTAAAGCGAAATGTAACGATTGACCAAAGAATTATGATTATGCCAACGGTCGGTAGCAGACGTTTATCCGTTAAGCTTTTTCCAAATCGGTTAGAGCGTAGAGACAACCATCCCATTAGGGAGCCAACAAGCATTTCCCACGCACGACTGGTCGGAGAGTAGAAAGAAAGATTTGGTTTCCAGAGTGTCGTTGTATAGGCAAAAATTAGGCCCAAAACTATCAAAACAGGAATTGCAAAACCGACCCACGACCGTCGGTGTAGGAACGCTAGAAACAGAGGAAACACAATATAAAATTGCTCTTCGACTGCCAGACTCCAAATATGTAAGAAAGGTTGAAGCAGTGCCGATTGCGCACCGTAGGCGCTCTGTGTTTCGAGCCAAAAAATGTTTGCATAGAACAATAGGGACGCTAGCAACGAATGCGCAAAGATTTCAATCTCGCTCGGAAGCAGGATGATCCAAGCGATTGGGATGAAGATGATGATCACAAACAGCAAGGCTGGCAGAATTCGACGGGCGCGGCGCCAATAGAATTTCGTGATCGAAATACGTCCGCTCGCGTCCAGTTCAGCTAAAAGTATCTTGGTGATCAAATATCCAGAGATCACGAAAAAAAGGTCGACTCCAAGAAAACCGCCTGGGAGGAAGTAACTCCCCGTAGACCCTATTTTCAAATGATAGATAATGACCGAAATAACAGCGATTGCTCGGAGACCATCAATTTCAGGGCTGTACGTTATACTTCTCTGATACTTAGAATTTGGCATCTGTCTCTGATTTTTTGATCGCTGCATCTATATTCCTGTCACTCCAATAAACAATAGACACCTTAAATTCCTTAAATACGAGCCGCACTAAAAGTGAACGGCTTTTCTATGAAGTCAACTAACAACTAACTCGACTGTATCTTTCTTATTTCTGGTGTCAGCGCTGTTCGAACAATTTTCACGCTTTCTCAGAGCTCCTCCTCTCAGTTCAACCAGTTATCTGTTTTGCAGTTCCATCAGTGCCAGCGAGGTGGTCGCAGTTGGAACTTCGCTGGATAACGCGAACACGTTGACAGTAAATAACCTCCCGGCTGTGAGAAGGCTTAGCGGCACGCGAGTGCTAATTTCCAGAAAACATAGCTTTAGAATTTTGGTGTTTTTGCGGCAGGTTTGCTCAACCAAGACGAACATTTCATTTGCTTGGATACAAAAGGTTCTGCTGAGATCGTGCTGCGCATTTGCTCTTCTTGAAAATGCGGCTTTACACCTATCGAGGAAAATTGCGACCACAGGGAATTATTAAGTTCCCGTTTTTCAAATGTGGCGCATTTAAACTTTGTAGCGACAATTATTGACCTTACTATTATTATAATGTTGAGTGAATTGGCTATGATTGAGGTTTGTTCCGTAAATGCGTTAACCAGAAAAGACCGTCGATTGGGATGTTCATATCCCAAATCCCTGAATTATGTGTGTATATAGCAGCAATCCAGGGTCTTCGCTCGGTTTAACAAAAATACATGTTGAGCATTAGGTGGCGCTGCGACAAATAATTTATAAAACAATTATTTAAACGGTATGAAACGGCAGACAGGAGAAATTGGAATGCCGATGTTTCGAACGGGCCCGAAACTTATTTATTTCGCACATGTTCCCAAATGCGCGGGCTCGTCTATGATGAAATACCTTCAGAACCGTTTCGGTGCTTTGGCGTTTCACGACGATTCCTTTCATTTAATTCCCGGAACGCAGCGGTGGTCCAAAACGTCTCCACAGCACATTAATGCCGAAGCACTCCATCGGCTTTTTCCCGAGGACTTTTTCGACGCCTCCTTCACGGTTGTGCGGCATCCGGTCTCTCGTCTTGTGAGCTCCTTTCACTTTCAGCAAGAAGTGGAAAAAAGCATTCCACCAGATACTGACTTTGGAACTTGGTTGCACAACATAGAAGAAGCATACGTCCAAAACCCTTATATTTACGACAATCACGTGCGCCCGATGAACGATATTGTGCCGAAGGGAGCAAAAATCTTTTATCTGGAACAAAGCTTTGATATTTTTGTTTCGTGGCTGGACGAACTGATGGGAGACACAGATGGCCCAAGAACTCTTCCCAAGATCAATAAACGCGGAAGCTACAGTAATCAGAAGACCGAAAAAGTCGTACCATCGACTGAGCAGATCGAGCAGATAGCCCGATTCTATGCACGTGATTTCGATAGGTTCGGTTATGTGCCGGACAACCTAAATCCCATGGGCCAATTGAAAGACGATCCTCCGGAGCGACGACCGCTTAAGGGAATTTTGCGGGCGCTGGGGCTTTCGTAGGCCAGCGGTCTATGGGTGTTTTCTGTGTACCATATTTATCCGACAAAAATTAGTTAACGTGAACAATATCTCTTATTTTTAGAGATTGTCCCGAAATATCAGCGAAGCGGCCGAATCTTTAAAAATCATAGCAAAGCCGTGTTAGATTGGCTGACGAGGCTTCGTAATTTTTTGGGGGTTGTTAGGTGCTTGGGCCGGGCGGTTTCAGATTTCTATTGGCATGGATGGTTGTCGTCGAACATGTATCGAGATTTGAAATCGGAAAAGTTGCGGTCATGGCGTTTTTTACGCTCAGCGGGTTCTGGGTAACGAGGGTTTTTCAGGAACGGTATATTCATGTGGCGGCAGGCATTCCGGTTTTCTATTTGTCCCGTTTTTTACGTATATGGCCGCTTTACATCGCCGTTTTTCTGGTCACGGTCCTGCTTTTCAAACTTTTGCAGTTCCCGATCCATTCTAACATCTGGATAGCGCTCCCCATTTTGGGCGTAGCAACACATCAAACCGATATTCTAGGGGTGACTTGGTCGCTCGACATCGAAGTCCAATTTTATCTTCTGTTACCAATAATCGCTTTGTTTTTGTCCAAACTGCAAACATTGCGTCAGAGGGGCGGCTTTTTTGCGTGCGCCCTTTTGCTCTGGGGGGTCGGATTGTTACTTGGCGGCCGATACGAGATGGAAACGGTTCTGCTGTATCTGCCGCTCTTTCTGATGGGTGCAACGATGTATTTGTATGAATTGAAGCCCGGAAAGAGAATGGCTCATGTCTCTATTTTAGTGTTTTTTGTGATGGCCTTCTGCGCAGTCCTGACCCCAGACCTGAGACCCTATTTGATCTACGGAAGCGGCAGCAATTTTGCTGATAAGGTTTTCGCCCTTTTCTGGGTGATCTTCCTTTTGCCTTTCATAGCCTTCAATGTCAGGCAAAAAAGCGGGCGGATCGACCGGCATCTTGGTAATTTATCTTATACAATTTACCTCGTTCATTTCCCAGCAACGCGCATCGTCCGTAACCTATTAGGGGGTGACATGAGCGATATTGGAAAACTGCTTTTTCTAGTGTTTGTCTTTCTCGTTTCCCTTGCCTTCTATGCTTTGTTTGAAGTGCGGTTTGAACACTGGCGCCGCAGAATTGTTAGTTATGTGCAAACAAACTTGTCTTTCTATCAAACGAGGCGATAAAGATAAGTTTAGTCGGAATGGACTGGTTTGATTTAATATATCAGGTGTTTGAGAGATGATTTTTTCCGAAACAAAGCTTAAGAGTGCTTTCGTTATTGATCTGCAAGAATTGAGTGACGACAGGGGGTTCTTTGCCCGCGCTTTCTGCGCGCGAGAGTTCGAAGACCATGGGCTCAACCCGACCGTCGCACAGGGCAATCTGTCCTATAATCATAAAAAGGGAACCATGCGAGGGCTGCATTTTCAGGCCCCCCCTGCCGCAGAAACCAAGCTTGTACGCTGTACTGCTGGCGCAATATGGGACGTGATTGTGGATCTGCGGCCAGACTCTCCTACACATATGCAACATTTCGGGGTTGAACTGACGTCATCGAACAGGCGTGCCCTTTACGTGCCAGAGATGTTTGCGCATGGTTATCTCACCCTGATAGATGATGCTGAAGTGACGTATTCAGTGGGAGAGTTTTATACCCCCGGGGTCGAAGGGGGCTATCGCTTTGATGACCCTGCCCTTGGCATCAATTGGCCCGTTGATGTTGTGGTTATTTCAGAAAAAGACGCCGCTTGGCCTTTGATCGAGGGGACGACACGATGATACTGGTAGATACAGCCCTTCGTCGCCGCGCAGAAGCAAATAATCCGGTTAAAGTTGGGATGATCGGGGCCGGTTTCATGGGGCGCGGCATCGCAAATCAAATCCTGAACTCTGTTCCCGGTATGAAACTGGTGGCAATCTCGAACCGAAATATCGAGGGTGCGCGGCGCGCTTATCAAGAGGCAGGCGCCGAAAACGTCGTGCAGGTCAAACGCCTTGATGCGTTGGAAGATGCTATTCGCGCGGGGCAACCAGCTATTGCTGAAGATGCACATCTTTTGTGCCGGGCGGAAAACATTGATGTGCTGATCGAGGTGACAGGCGCCATCGAATTTGGCGCGGAAATCGTGCTCGATGCTATCGCGCACGGCAAACATATGGTGCTGATGAATGCAGAGCTTGACGGAACCGTTGGCCCGCTTCTGAAAGCCAAGGCAGATGCCGCTGGGGTTGTTCTTTCAGCCTGCGATGGTGATCAGCCCGGGGTGCAGATGAACCTCTTTCGGTTTGTGAAATCAATTGGCCTGACGCCGCTTGTTTGCGGGAATATCAAAGGCTTGCAAGATCCTTACCGAAACCCGACCACCCAAAAAGGCTTTGCTGAGCAATGGGGGCAGCAGCCGCACATGGTGACAAGTTTTGCAGATGGGTCGAAAATTTCCTACGAACAGGCGATTGTTGCCAATGCCACCGGCATGTGTGTTTCAAAACGAGGTATGATCGGGCGCGACCATCGCGGGCATGTGGATGAACTGACAGCTTTCTACGACATTGACGCTTTAAAAGAATGCGGTGGGATCGTTGATTACGTTGTTGGTAGCCAACCAGGTCCGGGAATCTATGTTCTAGGCACTATAGAAGACCCTAAACAACGTCATTATCTCAATTTGTACAAGCTTGGCGAAGGCCCGCTTTACAGTTTTTACACACCCTATCATTTGTGTCATTTCGAGGTTCCTTTGTCCGCGGCACGCGTTGCGTTGTTTGGCGATGCCGTTATGGCACCGATTGGCGCCCCTAAAGTTGAGGTTGTAGCAACTGCGAAAACGAACCTGAAGGCTGGCGATACGCTTGACGGGATCGGCTGGTATATGACTTACGGCGAAGCGGAAAATGCCAATGTTGTGAAGGCCGAAAGCTTACTGCCTATGGGTGTTGCTGAGGGTTGCGTGTTGCGGCACGATATCCCTAAAGATAAAACTCTCACCTATGGCGATATTATATTGCCCGAAGGGCGTCTGATTGACCGATTGCGCGTGGAACAGGACGCCTATTTTGTTTCTTCTTAAAGATCAGTCTGTTTCTTTGTTCTAATTTGCAAAAATTTTAGAAAAATATGCTATGTATCTGATCAATTAGGTAAACTGAGCGGCAGGTGCCGCTATTTTTTGAGTTCATGTGTTGAGTGTTAAATGAATGAGATTGATAAAAATGATGTTAAAGATCCGGTTCTGACAGAAGCAGAACGTATACGCTCTATCGGTTTTTGGAAAATTACGAGAGAGGACTTTAATCAGCACCGCCGCGATTTCTCAAGACCCGGGTTCCAGACCCTTTGGGTCCACAGAATTGGGGTCTATGCAACCTTGCTACCCAAACCTTTTTGCTGGCCGCTGGACATTTTCTACTTCATAGGCTGGCGTTTTTGTCGGGCATTTTATGGTATCGAGATGCGCCGAACCGCAAACATCGGGCGTCGCTTTGAAATAGGTCATCAACACGGTATCGTTGTTCACGATTTTGGGCGCTTTGGCGATGATTGCGTTATACGGCAGGGTGTAACCTTCGGGATCAGCAATGATTGGGAACGTGGCAAAGGCCCAGTGATTGGCAATCAAGTTTCCTTTGGCGTTGGCTGCGTGATTGTCGGCGATATTACGATTGGCGACAATGTTACAATTGGCCCGAACTGTGTTGTTTCCAACGACGTGCCAGCTGATCGCACCCTGTTCGTTCCACCGCCTAGAGTTATTCCAAAAGAGGTCGCTGAGACCTCTGAATCTGACTAAACAATTCAGGAAATCAATAAATGTCATTTACTTTAGAAGTTGCGATAGAAGCGGTTAAAAATGCGGTAGCAGAAATCAATTTGTCCCTGCCTGAAGACAAGCATGTGTCAGATGATCCCGATGCCGTGTTGTTTGGCGATGGCAGCGCACTTGATTCCATCGGACTCGTCAATGTTGTCATGGCAGCTGAGCAATATGTTTCTGACGAAATTGGCGATGATATCGTTCTGGCGTCAGAGGCTGCTATGTCACGCAAACGTAGCCCCTACAGGTCGTTACGTGCCCTTGCAGAATATGCTGTCGAAGTTTCTGGTGAAGGGGCTGAGGCATGATTGATAACAAAGTTGTTGTCATTACTGGCACCCGCAAGGGGATTGGCCTGTTCATGACAGAGAAGTTTTTGGCGCGTGGCTGGACAGTCGCGGGATGTTCACGTGGCTCCAGCGACTTAGAACACAAAAACTACGTTCACTACGAACTGGATGTGGCGGATGAAAAGGCCGTTGTTGCGATGATTCAGGATTTACGCCGCAAGTTGGGCCGTCTTGATGCGTTGATCAACAACGCGGGCATAGCCTCGATGAACCATGCGCTTCTGACCCCGGGCAGCACCCTGAAACGGGTCTTTGCCACCAATGTGTTTGGCAGCTTCTTCTTCTGCCGCGAGGCTGCCAAACTGATGGGCCGCCGCAAATACGGACGTATCGTAAATTTCGCCACCGTTGCAACGCCGCTAAAGCTGGAAGGCGAAGCAGTCTATGCTGCCTCTAAGGCTGCGGTTGTGTCGCTGACCGAGGTGCTGGCGCGCGAATTGTCACCGCTTGGTATTACGGTTAATGCGGTTGGCCCAACCCCGGTTCCCACGGATCTTGTTGGCTCTGTCCCCGAGGAAAAGATGACAGCCCTGATCGCCCGACAAGCCATCCCGCGTTATGGCACGATGGAAGATGTGCTGAATGTCTGTGATTTCTTTTTGCAGGACGAATCAGATTTCATCACAGGACAAACCCTTTATCTGGGTGGTGTTTAAGCAATGCCCGAAGCGGTTGGTTTTCTATTGGACCGCTTTCGTGCGGCAGGGCCAAAAACCGCCTTTATAGAGCCTGATGGCAGCACTGTTTCCTACGCTGAGCTGTTAGGTCTTATCGAAGGCGTCACAGAATTACTGAACGCAAATGACGTACCACCCGGCGCATCCGTGCAGTTGCGTGGCGATTTCAGCGCCGCATCGGCTGCATGGCTGATTGCGCTGTGGCGCGTCCTTGCTATCGTAACGCCGGTTGCACCGTCGAGTTATGAAAAAGCGGATGAATTTTTAAACGTCGCAGCGGCGGAATGGATCGCCGATCCCGCGACAAACCAGATCACGCGCGCAGCAGGAAATTCTAAGCACAGCCTTTACGACATACTGCGCAGCCACAAGACGCCGGGGCTGATCATTTTTTCCTCGGGCACCACGGGCGCATCAAAAGGCGCGCTTCATGATGCAACCCGGCTTCTGGGTAAGTTTCAAAACCCGGGCAAAGATTTTGTTACGCTTGCATTCCTGCTTTTTGACCATATCGCTGGAATAGACACGCTTTTTTACTGTCTGGCCAACGGCTCGACCATCGTCTGCCCGCCCGATCGCGGGCCCTCCACAATCTGCCGTTTGATCGAAGATCATAGGGTCGAAGTGCTGCCCACCGCCCCGTCCTTTCTGAACCTATTGCTGCTTTCGAACGTGACCGAAAACCATGACCTGTCCAGTCTCAAAATCATCACATATGGGGCGGAAATGATGCCGCAGGGGCTTTTGGAAAGGGTGACGGAAGCCTTTCCAGAAACCCGCATCATTCAGAAATATGGCACCTCAGAAATCGGGGCGCTGCGGTCGCAATCCGAAGACAGCCGTTCGCGCTGGATCAGGCTCGGCGGGGCTGAGTGGCGCGTGGTCGACGGGCTTTTGGAAATCAAAACCCGCACAGCGATGCTGGGGTACCTTAATGCTCCCTCGCCGTTTACCAAAGATGGCTGGTACGAAACAGGTGATCAGGTCGAGGTAAAAGGCGATCTGATTCGCTTTCTTGGCCGCGACAGCGACATTATCAATGTTGGCGGGCAAAAAGTTTTTCCGGCAGAGGTCGAAGCTGCGATCCGCAATATTGACGGCGTCGCCGAGGTCGCAGTTTTTGGCAAGGCACATCCAATTCTTGGCGCCATCGTCTGCGCCCGTGTACGCATGCAAGACCCCACATTTGCAGCCCCTGATGCACGCACAGCTATTCGTAAGGGGCTTGTCGGCAAGCTTGAGTCTTACAAAATTCCGCAGAAGATTGAGATCACCCAAGACGCTTTGACCACGGCGCGGTTTAAGCAGCACAGAGCGCACAAATGAGTACCGTGGAGACCTTGCCTGACGCAGGGCGCTATCAAACCTCGTTGCCAAAAAGATAGAGAATCCGAAGAATGCTCTGCGGACCACGGACCTAACCCGAGCGGGTTCATAGGAGGAGCGCCTGAAACAGCTACGCGCGCGCGGCGGCTGGGTGGCTTGTGCTAAGTCGCTCGGGGCGCTGAGTATTGAAAATAAGGGATTTAAGATGCCCATAAAGGGGTAAAGTTTCGTTGCGGAGCACAAAGAAACTTCCTAGATTTGTATCATTGGAACCAGACCAGCGGGCTCACGATACGGACAATCTTTATGTTAGCGGCTCATCCATCTTCCATCTGGTGGCTACGTCAACCCTACGCTTATGATTGTGTAGTTGTCATTGCATCTTGCTGATCCTTTACGGAAAGGATTAGGGTTGTGTTGAGCTTTGCTCCGAAGATTGTTTATGAGTTTGAAAAAATACACAGTTTAGTCAGGTATTGTTCATGATTAGGGCGCAATTTTCAGCTACGACATGATAACTATCGTTAAAGGCCAGTCGGTAGACATGTATAAATGGAACGGTTCGAGTGCTATCGCATAAAGGGGCAGTGGGGTGAGTTCTGTTGACAGAATTGGGAAGAACGGTGTCAGAATCGAACACAAATGATGAGGCACCACGTGTTGCCGTTTTCTCCCTGAGAAATCTGGAAAGCCACGTTTCGCGGTCTCATGGGTATGAGTTCGAGGATACGATCTTGGACGGCCTGGAGAATGCCACACTTTACGCACCGAGCGACAGTGCGACGATCCGCCCGCTCGTTAAGGCGAAGAATTTGCTTTCCGGTCTGACGGTGCGTGCGCGTGGAATACCTTCAGGATTGCAGCACACAACACTTACGCAGGACTACAGCCTCTTGTTCTACAGTGTGGCTCAGCTGCGGGACCTCAATTTTCTGTCTTCTCTTCGGGGTTGGCGCCGCAGATCAGCCTGCGCGATTTGTTGGCTACAGGAGCTCTGGATTGACAGCCTAGACCGCCAGCGGGCACTGGTGGCGCGGCTGAATGAGTTCGATTTTGTCATATGCTCCTTCGCGGAAACAGCGGAAGTTTTGCAGGACATTCTGTCCGTACCAGTCCTTTATCTGCCTTGGGGCGTGGATATGCTGCAGTTCTGTCCGTATCCTAATCCGCCCCGTCGGGCGATAGACATGCTCAGCGTTGGGATCAAGCATGAAGTTACTCACAAAGCATTAATCGACTATGCTGACCAGAACGGGCAGTATTATTCCTATGAAACCATTTCCGGTCGGGCGGAGATGCAAAATTACCGGGAACACCGGTACAATTATATCGGTCAACTACAACGTACCCGTTATTTCTTTTCCTATATCGCCAAAGTCGAGCGCACGCTGGAACGCGGGCAGCAAGTCGAATTCGGTTTGCGCTACTTGGAAGGGCTGGCTTCAGGAGCCGTGATCTTAGGCAATCGCATAGATAGCGACGCGTTCAAAACTTGGTTAGACTGGCCGGATTCGGTGATTGATATTCCCTATGCTTGTCCTGACATTGGCAGTATTCTGTCTGATCTTGACGCTCAGCCCGCACGGTTGGAAGTGATCCGCACACGTAATATTCTAGAGTGCCTGGAACGGCACGATCACCTTTACCGTTGGGAAAAGGTGCTTGCGTTAGCCGGGATGGAGGCGCATCCGAAACTGGCGCAGCGCCGTGGGGCGCTGCAGCAGCTTATCCGGAACATCAAGCAGGCCAAACCGAAAATCGTAGCGGCGATTTAATACAGCCTCAGGCGGATACTTTAGCTGTCAGTCGAAATTCCTCATCCAGACGCCCTTCGGCCACCAGCGCTTCAAGCTGGGCGAGACGCTTGTATTTGCGACCTTCAAAATCCTCGACCTTGAGATCGCAAGCCCGCACCGCATCATAAAGCTGCTTTGCGCCTCTTTCGGCATCCCACTCTGGCTTGAACCCCGGGATATGCTTTTCGATCTTGGCTGAACTTACCCGGTAAGACCGGTTATCAGGGCCGGCATCAGAGGCAAAATCGATTTCCGCATTCGGCACTGTTTTGGCAACAATTTCAGCAAGATCCTTGATCTGATAGTTGTTTTCCGTACGGCAAACGTTAAACGCTTGGCCCCGGATCGCACCAGCATCTGCTTCAAGAGCGGCCACAAAAGCGCGCGCCATATCTTCAACATGGATAATCGGACGCCAAGGGGTGCCGTCTGACATCATCATGATTTTGCCCGAGGTATAGGCGTGGGCGACAAGGTTGTTCAGCACGATATCAAACCGCATCCGAGGGCTTGCACCATAGGCGGTGGCAAAACGCAGGAAGACTGGGCAGAAGTATTCATCGGCCAGCGGTTTGAGATCACGCTCGGCCAGAACCTTGGAAACACCATAGTCGGTTTGCGGATTGAGCTTGCCGTCCTCGTCCACCATGCCTTCGCCGGCTTTTCCGTAGTTTGAGCAAGACGATGCAAAGACAAAGCGCGAGGCTCCGGCCTCTTTCGCACAACGGGCGACGTGGATTGTGCCCTTGTGATTAATCTCCTGTGTCAGTCCCGGGCGCAATTGACCAAGCGGGTCATTAGACAGGGCCGCAAGATGTACAACCGCGTCAAAGCCTTCAAGGTCCGCGACCGTCAGATCGCGAATGTCCTTACCAATATTGGGAACTTCGGGAACATCCCCACCTGGCGCAAAATCAGCACGGTCAAAGAGATTTATATCGCACCCAGTCACCTGGATGCCCGCCGCGGCCAATACCGGCGCGGCTACTGTCCCCACGTAGCCCAGATGACCCGTTAGAAGGACGCGCTTTATCTTCCCATGTTGCCCAAGGTCGGTTTCCATTCTTCCACATCTCCTCTAGCCGGCGTTTGTCCGCCAGGTGATCCATACAATACCAAAAACCCGGATGGCGATATGCCATCAGTTCACCCATTTCCATGAGCTTGGGAAGGGGTCCTTCTTCCCACATGATCGTTTCTCCGTTTACATCGGCCACGGCATCAAAGACACTGGGTTCGATTACGAAGAATCCACCGTTTATCCAATCCATCGCCGCTTCGGGTTTTTCCTGAAAACCTTCAACCAGACCGTCGTCGCGTACGGACAGGTGACCAAAGGTTGTGAGAGGATGAACCATCGTCATGGTGACCAGTTTTCCGTGTGCGCGGTGAAACTTCAGCAAGGCATCAATGTCGATGTTGGATACACCGTCCCCATATGTCAGCATAAAGGTTTCATTGCCCAAATAAGGCTCCAGGCGGGCTAAACGCCCCCCTGTCATTGTGTCTTCACCAGTGTCTATGAGATCTACGGTCCAGGGTGGATAGGGCAGCAGATCCCGCTGATCTGCTTCGGGTTGGCCGAACAACTCACGATTGGCAAAATCAACGCGGAGATTGCCGTTATACTGGCAAAGATCCGAAATATATTTTTTGATCAGATCGCCCATATAACCAAGTGCCAGCACAAAATCATTGTGCCCATAAGTCGAGTAATGCTGCATGATATGCCACAGGATTGGCCGGTTGGCGATCTCGACAAGCGGCTTTGGACGCACACGGGTTTCCTCTATCAACCGAGACCCTTTGCCCCCTGCAAAAATTGCTACTTTCAATGCCACCTCCTTAAAATACAGCCCCGACAATCCCATTCTGGAAAAGGAGCGCACCTCTTTGAATAAAGGGCAGAATATTGACAGATGCGTCAATACTATGTCCGCTGTTGCCAAAACAAGAGTCTGTGGCCCCCGTACCACGTTTTATTTGTTGTGGTCCGCATTTAAACACATCTACCTGTCTGCCCGGTAAGATACCGGCAGTAAGGCATAGGAACGACATGAGAGAATCACCGCAATCGCTTTTTGACTGCACCTTTGCGCGTTGGCACCCGGGCCTTAGTGATCCTTATTTGATAGATTGGATCATTGTTGTCCTCTATGTACTAGCAGCTTTTCTAGCCCTGTGTGTTTTATGCCGGTCGCATTTCCCAAGCCCCACAGCGCGTTATGAGCGGATTCTCTGGTGGGTCATCTTGCTACTGCTAATGGGAATGGCGATCAACAAGCAAGTTGATCTTCAGTCTGGTCTTATGAGTTTTGGGCGCTGTCTGTCACAAATGCAAGGTTGGTTTGAAAAGCGACGCTTGATACAAAAAGTGTTCACTGTTCTGCTTGCAGGAGGAATTGCAATCGGTGCGCTCGTCATGATCCGGGAGCTGCACGGAACGCTCCGGCGCAATATGCTGGTATTTCTGGGGCTTCTCCTAATTGCGATATTCGTCTTGATCAGAGCGGCAACGATAAATCATATTGGGTCTGTAACGGGCACTATATTGACCATGCAATGGATCAAACACTTGCTTGAAATTTCCGGCCCTCTTTTGCTCAGTATCGCGGCCCTTCGCCATTTGCGAGGGTTTAGGAATGACGGTTTTCCCCGAACCGAAGAGTGATATCTTTGAATTGGAAACAGTCTTTGTGAATGACGTTTGACTGTATGCCAAATGAGAACAAAAATATTTAAAAATAGGAGTTTACGGAATTTTTTATTGGACAAGTTTCCAAAACTGTGGCGAAATTATACCCGAGTGTAGGGAAAATCATTGGATGTCAAATACACTGAAATTTAGATGTGCGACCATTGTTCTGGCGGCGACATTGGTATTCTTCAGCAACTGCTTAGCCGCCACGAATTATTGGAACAGCAATAGCGCAACCTTTGAAATATTTTTTTTTACTGGTGCGCTTTTGCTGATTATTGAATTTGAGGCGGTGCGCCATCCGCGCTGCCCCAAAAGCTTCAGGTCTGTGCGCCCCTGACTGTCCCTAGACACGCGCACAAGATTAGGGCCGCCATTAGCGGCCCTTTTCTTTTTCACCGGAAAAAGATTGGTGGCTCTCGCCAGCTTCACAAAAGCTTGACCGCATATCGGCGGTATGAGGCTTGGATTCGGCGATTGAGTGCCTATTTCAGACTCTAATGTTAAACCCATTAGTCTCGTCGCGTACCTACGATAAGGCTGAGTTAAATTTATAAAGGTTCGGGCTTAACCACGCAACCAAGGTCCTCATCCTTCGTATTTACACTTGTGCTTGTTATTTTTGAGCACGGTACCCTATAGGCAATATCTTGCCGTTAATGATGTGTTAATCCGGCTCTGCCAAACTTTTGCCACAAAGTCTGGCCAGTCTGGTCCGAAAATAATGCGGGCCATGCCGAAAGGCAAAGGTTGCTACGTCAACAGAGGCCTCGAAGGAGGAGATCGAATGGTAATCGGTGTTGTAATACTTGGAATGCTTTTCGGCATAATTGCAGGCGCTACGGCCCTATACTCAGGGCTTTCGTTTCTGACGGCTCTCTGGCTCTACACTTGTGTTGGCACGCTCACGTCACTTGTGACAGTCGTTGCAGTTTACTTCATTTGCGTCTTTCAAAAATTTGACGCCAAGCAGCAAAGCTACAGATAGAATACAATCTCTATCTGCAATTTTCCTGTTTTCCCCGAATGCTTCATCGTGGTTGTCGTCTTTAGCGCGACGGAACCAACCAGCTTAGTTTTCTGCGAACCGAAATCCTGAAAGCATGGTTTAAGGCTGATCGACACTGCATTTGACCCGATGAATTTTTCCAAAGCGAGAATTCATACGCTGTGCCCGGCATTGGAAATGTATCTTTTTCTTGCAGGTATCTCGAAATACACCCATCTCGGGCTTTCACCCAAAATAACGCGGCTTCGAAAGAGCTGCCCGCGTGAAATTTGGATTCCTTACAATAAAAAGTGAATAAGTTTCCTCTACACCGAAGTATTTTATTAGAATAGTATTAGGTCATTACGGTTGGAAGTCGACTTTTAGACAATCGATTTAAGCGTATAGATATCGCTTGGGACTTGTGGTCCGGTTCCTGAAGTTTAATAAATGGCGACAGGGTGATCGACACTCTGGAGAGACTCTGATTTTATGCTGATAGAACATACCAATTTTCCAGACGTTAAGGTTTTAACCCCTCGCCGTTATTTTGATGACCGGGGATTTTTCAGTGAGGCTTGGAGTCGTAGGAAACTGGACGCCGAAGGCTTGCGGTACGAATTCGTTCAAGACAACGAAAGCCTGTCGCGGGTTCAGGGAACGTTGCGCGGGCTGCATTATCAAAGCCCACCTTTTGCTCAGACGAAACTGGTGCGCGTTGTGGCGGGCGCCATTCTTGATCTGGTTGTGGATGTGCGCAAAGGTTCCCCTCATTTTGGTGAATGGGAATCGTTTGAAATTTCGGAGGAAAACGGAAAACAGCTTTTGGTGCCGATCGGGTTTTTGCACGGGTTTCTGACTCTGAAACCAGACACCCATGTAATCTACAAGGTGGATAATTTTTATTCCTCTGAATGTGATGGCGCCGTCGTTTGGAACGACCCCGATCTTGGGATCGACTGGGGAGTGGATGACAAGGACATATCCATTTCAAAAAAAGATTCCGCAGCCCCCCGATTAGCAGATTGGACATCACCTTTTAATTATGAAGGTGAAGCGTGAAGCTTTTGGTCACGGGTGGCGCGGGGTTCATCGGGTCCGCCGTGGTGCGCCAGGGAATCAGGGCTGGGCATTCTGTCGTAAATGTCGATTGCCTGACCTATGCGGCCTGTCTGGAAAACTTGAATGAAGTAGTGGATAACTCCGGATATACCTTTGAAAAGGTGAATATCTGTGACCGGCCAGCGCTTGATCAAGTGTTTGAAGCTCACCAACCCGATGCGGTGATGCATTTGGCAGCGGAATCCCATGTTGATCGGTCGATCGACGGCCCAGGCACATTTGTTGAAACCAATGTCATGGGCACGTTCCAACTGTTGGAAGCTGCGCGCGCCTATTGGATCAAGGCAGCGCGGCCAGATCGCTTTAGATTCCATCATATTTCGACGGATGAGGTTTACGGCAGCCTGGGTCCCATCGGACAATTCACCGAAGACACGCCGTATGACCCGCGCTCGCCCTATTCGGCCTCTAAAGCGGGATCTGACCATTTGGTGCGCGCCTGGCACGAGACGTATGGGTTGCCCGTGCTTCTGACCAATTGTTCAAATAACTACGGCCCCTACCATTTCCCTGAGAAATTGATCCCGGTGGTGATACTGCGCGCGTTGGCCGGAGAACCTATTCCGGTTTATGGCGCAGGCGAAAACATACGTGACTGGCTTTATGTTGAGGATCACGCTGATGCCTTGTTAACAGTCATCGAAAAGGGCGTAGTCGGACGTAGCTACAATATTGGCGGCGAGAATGAAGCTAAGAATATAGATATCGTGCGAAAGATCTGTGCGCTTCTGGATAGGCGGCGGCCAAAATCTACTTCCTATGCGGAGCAGATTACATTTGTAACGGATCGCCCGGGGCATGATCTGCGCTATGCGATTGATCCAAGCCGCATTCGTGCAGAGCTGGGCTGGCGACCATCGGTTACATTGGAACAAGGGCTAGCCAAAACGGTTGACTGGTATTTGGCAAATGAAGTCTGGTGGCGTGCCTTGTTGGACAGACATGGTGTGGGTGCGCGGTTAGGTATCGCCGTAAGTTCATAGTATATAGTGTAAAGGCATCATAAAGAGTGCTTTGCAATAAGCGGCAGGACAGACCAAAGGGAAATGAATGCGGGTTCTTGTTTTTGGGGCTACAGGGCAGGTTGCACGTGGATTGAAGGCGCAGGCAGATGTCATTGCGCTCAGTCGGGCGGATGCAGATCTGAGCAATCCGGAACAGTGCGCAGCGGTTATTGCAAATGCAGATACCGATGTCGTTATTAATGCAGCAGCCTTTACTGCCGTTGATAAGGCTGAAGAGCAGGAAGATTTGGCAACCTTGGTGAATGGGCGTGCGCCCGGGGCGATGGCCCGGTCTGCAGCGGCACGCGGGCTTCCGTTTATTCATATCTCTACGGATTACGTTTTTGACGGTTCGGGCAGCCTCCCCTGGGTACCGAATGATCCGGTCGCACCATTGGGCGCTTATGGACGCTCAAAGCTGAAGGGTGAAGAAGAGGTGCGCGCCGCAGGGGGCCTTTATGCCATTCTTCGTACGTCGTGGGTGTTCTCAGCGCATGGTGGCAACTTTGTAAAAACCATGCTGAGGCTGTCGGAAACACATCAGACTCTGCGAGTTGTGTCAGACCAGATTGGCGGGCCGACACCAGCGGATGCCATTGCCAGTGCCTGCTTGAGCATTGCAAAGACTTTTAATGCGGGAATGGGCAAGGCCGAGACGTATCATTTTTCTGGCGCTCCCGACGTAAGCTGGGCGGAATTTGCGCGTGAAATATTTGCTCAGGCAGGTCGTGATGTAGAAGTTGCGGATATTCCAACGGTAGACTATCCAACACCCGCTCGACGGCCGATGAATTCAAGAATGGATTGTAGCAGTTTGCAGGCAGAGTTTGGCATTGCCCGACCCGATTGGAAGGCCGGTCTTTCCGAGGTTTTAAAGGAGTGTATGACATGACAGACCGCAAAGGAATTATCCTTGCCGGCGGCTCCGGGACGCGACTTTACCCAATTACCATGGGGATATCAAAGCAGCTGATGCCGATTTATGACAAGCCGATGATTTACTACCCGTTGTCCGTGCTGATGCTGGCAGGTATCCGCGAGATTGCAGTGATTACTACACCTGAAGATCAGCAGCAATTCAAACGCCTACTTGGTGATGGGGGACAGTGGGGTGTTAGGCTGACCTATATTATTCAGCCCGCTCCTGAAGGACTGGCGCAAGCCTATATTCTGGCTGAGGATTTTCTGGATGGCGCCCCGTCGGCTATGGTTCTGGGGGACAATATTTTTTTCGGGCACGGCTTGCCAGAGATGCTGGATGCAGCAAACAGCCAAGCGAGTGGTGGCACGGTATTTGGCTACCGGGTGGCGGACCCGGAACGGTATGGCGTGGTGGCGATGAACGCGGCAGGTGAAGTGACCGAGATTGTTGAAAAACCCGCGGTTCCGCCTTCAAATTTCGCAGTGACGGGGCTTTACTTTCTAGATGAAACGGCCCCGGCACGGGCGCGTGCGGTCACACCTTCGGAACGAGGTGAGCTAGAGATAGCGTCGTTATTGGAAATGTACCTGCAAGAAGGCGTACTGACGGTGCAGCGGATGGGGCGAGGTTATGCCTGGCTTGACACCGGCACACATGGCAGCCTGCTCGATGCCGGGAATTTTGTGCGCACCCTACAGTCGCGACAGGGGCTTCAGGCAGGTTGCCCCGAGGAGATCGCGTATGAACAGGGCTGGGTCACTGCCGAGGCGCTGCGCAGGCAGGCAGCCCGGTTCAGCAAGAACGAATACGGGCGCTATCTGGAAGCATTGCTGGACTAATGCCGAATATGGCCTAATCATAGAGACAACCCTTGCAAGATTCCGCGCATGCGGCCAAACTATACTGGCCCTTTAGGGCAGGGCGGGGTATCAGGCATTTTTGCGGTGAAGTCGCTTCAAAGTCTAGGTGTCGGCCGATGGCGAAACAATAGCAGGTTATTGATGCAAGACCCCAGAAACAGGGCGGAAAACCCTTACCGCAACATGCTTCAGCAGCTCAGACGAACCTTTATTCAGGTTGCGCTGTTCAGTGCGGCAATCAATCTGCTGATGCTAACGGGGCCGATCTACATGCTGCAGGTCTATGACCGCGTGCTTTCCAGTGGTTCGGTGGCGACGCTGCAGGGGCTTTTTGTTATTGTCGTGATCCTTTACGCATTCCTGGGCATTTATGAATTCCTGCGCTCACGACTTTTATCGCGCGCGAGCTATCGGTTGGATAGCAGGGTTGGTTCTGATGCATTCGGGTATTGGTTGCGGTCCGGAATCATGGCAGGCAGCGACCGCTATAATCCGGTGCGCGACTTAGAGATTACCCGCGGATTTCTGGCCAGTCCGGCAATTCTGGGGTTGTTCGATCTGCCTTGGATTCCCGTGTTTCTGGCCATTGTTTTTCTGATTCATCCCTGGCTGGGGTATCTCACGCTTGCGGGGGCCGCGGTGGTGGCGCTTGTGGCGTTTATGAACCGAGCGGTTACGCAGAGTTCAATTGCCGAAGCTATGGCGCTGGACGCGCAAGAGCGGACATTTGTGGAACGCAGCCGCCGCAATGCAGAGACTATCCTGTCGCTTGGAATGATGGATAAGATCACCCAGCGGTGGCAGAAAATGCACGAGGCAAGCCTTGCTGGCAACCAACGTGGTGGTGACCGCTCTGAAATGTTTGCCGCGTTTTCCAAATCTTTCCGGCTACTCTTGCAGTCCGCTCTTCTGACTGTAGGTGCCTATCTTGCGATTGCGCAGGAGATTTCACCGGGGATGATCATTGCCGCGTCTATCATTGCGGGTCGCGCGCTTGCGCCGGTTGATCAGGTCATTGGGCAGTGGCGGGCGATTGGCCGCGCAAACGAGGCGCATAACCGCCTTAAAGAGGCTCTTGATTCTGTTCCGCCTCTAAAACCCCGGATAGAGCTGCCGCCGCTCGAAGGTCGTCTGACTGTTACCAAGCTGACCAAACTGACGCCGGCCCAGATTAACACCACAACCCGGGCGCGTATTCTGGATCAGGTCAGCTTCGAGCTTATGCCGGGGGATGCGCTAGGGGTGATTGGCAACAGTGCAGCCGGGAAATCGAGCCTTGCGCGCCTCTTGGTGGGGGCTTGGCAGCCTGATGCCGGAGAAATTCGTCTTGATGGGGCGACAATTGATCAGTGGCGACCCGAAGATCTGGGCCGACGTATCGGATATTTACCCCAGATGGTGGAAATGCTGCCCGGAACGATCGCGGAAAATATTGCCCGTTTTGATCCTGCCGCCAGTGATGCTGATATTGTTGAAGCCGCCCAAATTGCTGGTGTGCACGACATGATATTGGCAATGCCCGAGGGTTATGCCACCGAAATTGGCACTTCGGACCACCCGTTGTCTGGCGGCCAGATTCAGCGGCTTGGTCTGGTGCGCGCGCTTTATGGCAGCCCGAAATTCATTGTGCTGGATGAGCCAAACTCGAACCTTGATTCGAGTGGGGATGACGCGTTGGCACAAGCCATTACGACCCTGCGTGGACGGGGCAGCGCCGTGATCGTCATGGCGCATCGACCCAGTGTGATCGTGTCCGTCAACAAAGTCATGGTTTTGCACAAGGGCAGGGTGGCGCAGTTTGGACCCAAGGAAGAGGTGTTTCGCAAAGCGATGCATGCAGCACCGACTCCAACCTCTGTCATTCAGAAAAGCGGGTAAGCGATGTCGGTCTTTTCCTCAGCCAGCCGCTCGGAACTTAAGACAGGTCTTGCAATACCAGCCCGGTTGGGTGCTTTCGCAAGCCTGTTGTTGCTCGTTTCGGTCTTTGCCTGGATGCAGTTTACCATGATCAGCGGTGCCGTTATCGCATCAGGCCAGATCGTTGTGCGGGGCAAACCCAAGCAGGTGCAGAGCTTGGATGGTGGTGTTGTCGAGGACATCTTTGTTGAAGATGGCGATGTCGTCAAAAAAGGAGATGTGCTGCTGCGGTTGGACCCGAGCCTGTTGCAGATCAACCTTGATATCTACCGGAACCGTCTGGCCGAAGTTCTGGCACGCGAAATGCGTTTGGAAGCTGAATATCAGGGGCTGGAAGAACCGGATTTCACGCTAAATACCAACTATCTGGAAGATGGTGGTCTGGAACGGCACTACGCAGGCCAGCGCGAGATGTTCTCAGCTCGCCGCGACGTGCAAGAGGGGCGCAAGGAACAACTGGTTGAGCGGATCCTGCAGTTTGGCAATCAAATCGCTGGGGTTGAAAGTCAGATTGTTTCAAAGCACGAACAATTGGAGTTCGTCGTCAAAGAGCTTGAGAATGTGCGTGATCTGAACGCCGAGGGGCTGGCGCGCGAAAGCGAAGTGTTGGAGCTTCAGCGGTCGGAATCCATCTTGCTTGGCGGGATCGCAGAGCATCAGACGGAGCTTGCTCGGATACGAAATTCTATCCGCGATACTGAGCTTGAGATTTTACAGGGCGACCGTGAGTTTAAAGAACAGGTGGTCACTGAACTACGAGAGGCGACAGCCTCGCGTGAAGAACTGGTGCTGCAGATCGTAACCGCCGAAAAGCAGCTTGAGCGGATCGAGATTCTGGCCCCCGTGGATGGCATCGTGCACGAATTGCAGGCCTTTACCCTTGGGGGTGTGGTTGCCCCGGAAGCGACAATCGTGCAGATTGTGCCTTTGTCTGAGGGTGTGGAGTTTGAACTTCGGGTGGATCCGCAATCGATTGATCAAGTCTTTGTTGGGCAGACGTCCAAAGTGATTTTCCCGGCGTTTAACATGCGCACGACCCCCGAACTGTTTGGAAATGTATCCGGTATTTCACCAACATCTTTGACAGACCCCGCTACGGGAATAGATTATTTCCGGGTTGAACTGACGCTGGAGCCAGAAGAGCTGGCGCGTCTTGGCGCGGTTGAACTGATCCCTGGAATGCCAGTTGAGGCATTTTTGCAAACTGGCGAAAGGTCTGTTCTGACCTATCTAACGAAGCCGTTGTTTGATCAGGTCAAACGCGCGTTTCGTGAAGGCTAAAGTAAACTAGCTTCTCCGAAACTGTGTGGTTTTTGCCAATTCGGATGCCTGAAATACCTTTTTGGGCCTGTTTTCTTGTTCTGATTCAAAGGTTGTGGCAGGTTTAAGAGAATTAAAACCGCAAACAACAAGACCGCGTAGACGGTTTTCAGAGGCAGGCGGGCAGTATAATGGCAGTAATTTTCGGGCGCAAAGCGCCTTTTTCTGGGTGTGTTCTTGCAAGTCTTCTGGGTCTTGCTGGATGCTCAACCGAGGTTCCTTACCAGAATCCGATGTTTCCGTTTTTGGCAAGTTACTCTCCGACAGACAGGGCCGTTCCGGTTCTTCTGGACAATGCGGAATGGTGGAAAGGTTTTAATGACCCAACGCTGAATGCGCTTGTGGATCGGGCTTTGGCTGACAATCTTGATATGGAACTGGCGAAGGAGCGGGTGATCGAAGCGCGCGCCAATCTGGAATCGGTCCCTCTTTTGGGGTCACTGAACCCGTCTGCGTCGGTTGTGCGACGCCGTGAACGTGGCGGCTCGGACGAAACCCGTGCTGAAGGCGCATTGGGGCTGTCGTGGATGCTGGATCCCTATGGTTCACGACGCCAACAGATTAAGGCCGCCGGGGCCCGGGTCGATGTTGCCGGCGCTGAAGTTGATTCCGCGCGTCTTTTGCTGATCTTCAACATGTCCAATGCCTATGTGGATTTACGCTACAACCAGCGCCTTCTGGCGCTGCGCCGCGAACAACTACGCTCGCGTCGTCAGACAGTGGCATTGACGAGCCGGTTGTTTGACCGTCAGTCTGCAACTCGGCTTGATGTTGTGCGTACCGAAGCATTGGTGGCGCAGACGCAGGCCCAGATTCCCGCAATTGTAGCAGCGATCACGGGCAGGAAAAATGAAATTGCAGTTTTGGCGGGAACCCAACCCGGCACGCTTGATATTGATCTCGACCATCGCGCACGGCAATTGCGCCCTGGTATGTCGCCAGAGGTGGGTATTCCGGCTGATCTGTTACGCAACCGTCCGGATATCAGGATTGCCGAACGGCTTTATTATGCGTCTGTTGCTGAAATCGGGGTGGCCAAGGCGGACCTTTACCCGCGTCTTTCCCTTGGCGGCTCGATCGGAGTGGTCAGTATCGATGGGAATTCGGGTGGAGAATACTTCTTTGGTCCGACAATACAGTTCCCATCTCTGCTGAACAGTGACCGCAGGGCCACTGTGCAGGCTCGTCATTCGCAGGCACGTCAGGCGCATACCTCCTGGAAATCTGCTGTGCTTGAAGCTGTGAGTGAAGTGGAGAATGCATTGGCTAGCTATAGTGCAAGTTCGGCTTCAGTGCAGTCCTCACAGCGCGGTGCGCGACTTTATCGCGAAGCAGCAGATCTGACCCGCGATCTCGTGGAGCGGGACGCAGCAACGATCCGTGATCTGGTTGATGCCGAGGAAGAGATCGCAGATGCAGACGTTGTTCTGGCCGATAACATTCGGTTGCTTGGGCGCAACTTTGTCACTCTGAACGTTAGTCTCGGATCCGGAAACAGTGTTGGAGATTTATCAGAAGCCGACCAGACTGTAATGACAGCCGAGGTAGCCGTAGACGAATGAAAAAACCCTCAGGCTGGTTTTCCAGCCTGAGGGTTTTTCTTTTTACACGCTTTTTCTGATGAAGCGCGTTGTCCAGGATTTATTCGAACAGCCGCCGTTGTGGAACAACGATGACATCGCCGGGCGCCAGTACGGTGCTGCTGCTGATGCTTCCACCATCACTGCCAGCGCTGTAATAGTTATAGCGGTAGACGCTGTCTTCCCGGCGCAACTGGATACGTTTGCCTGCCGCGAACGGGGTCAGCCCGCCTGCCTGTGCGATGGCCTGTAATACGGTTGTCCCAGGTTCGACATCGAGCCTGCCTGCTGAGGCGATCTCACCCGTCACAAAAACACCCTGAGTCACCAGAGCGGCTGCGGTGCCAACAACGCGTGGCGCCAGAGAACCAATTGAGACATAGACATTGGGTGGTGAGGCAAAGTTAGAGGCTAACCCGCTACTCAGCGCGGCGCGCACTTGGTCAACGGTACGCCCGGCGGCCGGAATATTGCCAACCAGTGGAAAACTGATAGAGCCATCTGGCAGCACCAGCACCTGGCGGTTAAGATTGGTATCTTCCACGACCTCGACCTGAAGCGTATCACCGGCTTTGACCCGATATGGGCTTTGGGCCGATCCCCCGGTTGCGAGCAGCATGGAAATGAAAAGGCTGCAAAGAATTTTATACATAGCGTCTCCCCTCGACTACTATTAACTAAATCAGATTACTCTGTCAGGGCCCGGTCTGTAAAACATTGATTTAACAAACCTATCGGACCGCGACACTATTACTGCGGTCACGCTCAGTTATCCCCTCCGTCCGTTGTGTCATTCTCCGGTACTCCTTCAGGTGCAAATCGTGATGACACAATAAATGATTTCTCCGTTGTTAAATTTGCATTGACGAATTTGGTGTTGAATACACCCACTTTAAAAGGCCTTCTTAATATCCTGTACATTTGAGCACGACACCGGCGGTTTGGACGAGTATTATGATGTCTGTTTTCAGGGACAGTTTTTTGCTGTATTCGGTGTCGAATTTAGCGCGTTCAGCGAATGTGCAGTTATTTCGGTCTGAGACTTGCCATGGTCCAGTGATACCGGGGCGCAGGGCGTAGTATGCGGACCCTGGGTAGAGTGGTTTTTGGTCGACCATCATTGGGCGTGGACCGACGATAGACATATCGCCGCAGAGCACGTTCCAGAGTTGTGGCAATTCGTCGAGCGACGATTTGCGCATGATGTTTCCGGCGGCGGTAATGCGGGGATCATCTTTGAGTTTCTGGGAGCTTTCCCATTCTGCGCGCGCGTCCTGGTTTTTTTCCAGGTGCTCTTCCAAGCACGCATCGGCATTGGGAACCATCGTGCGGATTTTCAGCATCCTGAACACGTTGCCGTTCCGCCCGACACGGGGCTGCCAGTAAAAAGGTGATGCGCCATCGCGTGCAACAATCAGTGCCATCAAAGCGATAAGCGGCAGTCCGATAGGGGCTGTCAGAAGCACAAAAGCGATGTCGAAGAGCCGTTTGAAATAGTTTTTATAAATCTTTGATGAGTGCGTTAATAAGTGCGTCATTTTTTGCCCGGCCCCCGGATCTTCGGGCGCGGAAAAATCCTTTAAATGAGTCGTCATAATAGTTACCCCAAGTCATTCAGCAGGTAGCCCATACAAAAGGCCTCGCCGTCAACCAAACCTACACCCCAAAAAAAAGCAGCTTTGTCGTTTCAATAATTGCCGCTGCGTTTTCTGTTACCACCTCGGTAATTTTTAACACTCTTTTTTGCCATGTTTACGAAATATTTGAAAAAAATTGTGGCAGATTTCACTAACACCTTAATTATGCATGGTTTTTCTGATTCGTTACAGTTTGTTTCCATTTTTATTATCTGAAAGGTGAAAACAATCCGCCTTTCCCAGGTGCGATTGATCGCCATCTTTACACAATAACATATGCGCCGCAGATTGGTTTGGAACTGACTTTTCTCAAAAGTGCCATGAAATAGAACGAAT
>NZ_JALKAK010000015.1:0-118488 GCF_023015645.1 Pseudohalocynthiibacter sp. F2068 | reverse complement strand
GTTCAACGGAACATTAAGACGGGAAGTCCTGAATGCCGAGTGGTTCCACAGCACTAGGCAAGCCCAGGTCGCCATCAATGTTTGGCTCAGGCAATACAACCGGATAAGACCACATCACGCATTGAACATGCGCCCGCCAGTGCTTGAAACCTTATTAGAGAAAACGAAAATTACTGGTACTGAAATTGGGGGCTAGACAGCCACAACTGTTTTGGGGCCATCACTGACGACAGCAGATTGGTTATCAAGGCCAGTTTGAGATGTAGCCGGAGCGCCCAGAAGCGAAGCAGTCAAAATACCCGCTGCAATTGTTGAAATATTCTTATCACTGCTCATAGCCATCTTCTCCAAATGCAACCTATCATAGTAGTTGATCGTTTAATACAACCAACTACATCAATAACAAAACCCTTACATGTGTCAACGCAAATCCGCCGGAATTGGTTCACACGCCGGTGACCAGAAAAATGCGAACTTAAAAGGATTAGTTCCCGCGCACATTCTCAACCAAATCAACATTTGGCAGAGAACAGGCTCAATACTTCAGCTGGCACTGCAAAGAAACTAAAACACACTGCACGGTAACAATCGGTTTTTTATCAATGGATTCCAGCAACTGAGGTGTACGTTAAACGCTTTTACCACAAGATTGCAGCTCTTGTCTTCTTGATGGTTTTTTTGCAGCGGAAAAAAGTTCGCTGGACTTTCTACTGGAAGCCGCGTCAGATCAACTTATGCGTGTTGCGACAGTGAGGAACGATCAGTCCTTTTCTGCCAATTATTTCTACGGAGAAATCTATGCCAAAGAACATTGTCATTCTCTGCGATGGAACCTCAAACGAAATCTCGGAAGACCGAACAAATGTTCTGCGTCTCTACGGCACGCTGAAGAAAGATGGCGAACAATTGGTCTACTATGACCCGGGCGTTGGCACTTTTGGTGCTGCGAATTCGGTGTCCTACTATTATCGGCGCTTACTTGAAATCTGGGGGCTGGCGACCGGCTGGGGCCTCGATCAAAATGTGAAGGAAGCCTACCGCTTTCTTGTGGAATACTACGATAATGGAAAACGCGACAACGGCGAGCACGAAGAGCCAGACCAAATCTATATCTTCGGCTTCAGCCGCGGTGCATACACCGCACGCGTTCTTGCCGGGTTCATTCATTCCGTAGGACTTTTCGATTCTCACAATCTGAACCTTCTGGATTATGCCTATCGCGCCTACAAAGCGATTGGTGCGAATGCGAAAAACGGGAAAGACCAGACCAAGAAAAATCCGTTTGCCGAAGTCAGGCTGTTTGAACGTATGTTGCGCGCCAAACGTCCCGCAATCAGATGTCTGGGGCTTTTCGATACCGTTGGCTCGGTCATCGAGATGGGACGATTTGGTCCCCGTTTGCTATCACATGCATTCACGCGATCAAACACAAGCGTCGAAGCCATTCGGCATGCGGTCGCACTTGATGAACGCCGAACGATGTTTCATCCGCAACTCTGGCCCGAAGGTGGTGAATACTGGGGCGGGCCATTTCAGCCGAAGACGCAAGTTCCGCAAGACGTGAACGAAGTTTGGTTTGCTGGCGTTCATGGGGATGTCGGAGGGGGATACCCGGAGCAAAAAAGCCAGCTTGCCAAGATACCGCTTCTCTGGATGATCGACGAAACAAAGAAACTGGGACTTCGCTTCAAAACCCAAACCATCAATGAAATCGTTCTCGGAAAGAACCCTGACAAGCACTATGTTTCTCCGGACCCGAAAGCCCCGAAAAACAAATCAATGAACCTGGTTTGGGCAATCCTGGAGTTCCTGCCACGCAAACGAAGGGAAACGACAACACGACACTTTTCAATATTTGGATTTTACTTGCCACTGTTTGAACGTCGGAAAGTTCCGGACAACGCAAACACTCACCCTACTGTTTCGCAGCGGTAGAAAACGCTGTCAGGCAGAGACTGCTTCTGTTGGCAATCTAACTCTGCCACTGCGCGTTCATACCGGAACCTTTGACACAGGAAACGGACGGACTCGTGGCTAGTGCCGATGCCACGCTCGTCAGCGAATACTCAACATTTCAAAACGAAACTGCAAAACGTACATACATCATCACCGCCAGCCGGATGACCTCAGGGCTGGTTCAGAATTGCAGCAAGAGCTTCATTTCTTTACGCCGCAAAGCCAGACGACCGCCGTGCCCGCCTCAGCTCGGTTTTATCTGACGATGCTCTCCTGATAGATCACCTCAAGCTGCGCTACCTCACCTTCTGTTAATTCGGCAAACTCATTATTGCGAGCGCGCCTGGAAAGCTGTCCGCCATTTTGCTTGAGGAAATTGAACAGCAGATCGATGGTGGATGCCGGCATTTCGACAAGGGCCTCAACGCGGGATTTAAACTGATCATAGCGGACCAGAAATGCAGCCTCCTCCGGCAGGTCAATTTCGATGGTTTTCTGAACGCACTCGAAAAGAAACTCTGCATGGAGCGTCGCGTCGAAATACTTATAGAAATCGCTCGTATCGTTCAGAACCCGCACATTCATCTTCTCGGTCGGCTCCCATTCTACAAATGGCAGAAGCCGCTCTGAATAGCTTTCCAGAACGCGCCGGTAGTCGTCTATTCGTTCCAGGATTGCAGAGGATACCGGGAATACGATACCGGTTGGATTGAACCCACGCATTGTCAACACATGATGAATGAGATATCGGTGGAGCCGCCCGTTGCCGTCTGCGAAGGGGTGGATATAGACAAACCCGAAGGCGAGAACGGCGGCGGCTATCACCGGGTTGATACCCTCAGCATACCCCTGATCAAAGTCAATGATGCCCTGAACGAGTGCAGGCAAATCCTCATGGCGGGCGCTGATATGGTCAGGGAGCGGAATACGGGTATCCTGCTCGTGATCTCCGACGAAGCCGCCCTCATCCCGGAAGCCAAGGCGTATAAACCGCTCATTGCCGATCACGATGCGCTGCAAACGCAAAAACTCGTTCTGATCGAGCGGGTGTTTTCCCGCCTCACCAATCGCCTTGCCCCATCGCTGAATACGGCTGTGCGGCGGGGCCTCCCCTTCAATCGCGTAGCTCGATTTGGAATCTTTGAGGAGAAGAAAGGCTGCGGTGCGCGCCAGAATATTTGCGGAAATTTTGCCAACTACGGCGCGCGCTTGCTCATCAAGTTTGGCCTCTACAAAGCGTTCAAGCTTTTCTGTGCGCCAGACCAGCGGACAGAATGAACGGGTGCCGGGCAAATTATTGCGAACGCGGTGCCGCCTGAATGTCTCACCTTTAACGGCCCATTGTTGCTTACGATCAACAATATCGGCGTAGGTGCCGCTCTTGGCATCCGGCAAATCAAGTTCACGCTCCAGTAGCCATTCGTAGAGAAACCAGATACGCCGTATATAGGCGCTGGTGGGTTTGGCTCGAATGATCGCTTCAACATCGGCGGGCGAAACTGCTTCAAACAGGCGTTTCAGGACAGCCAGATCAAGCCCTTCATACTTCAGGGCGAAAACCAGATGCCCCTCAAACGTGGCGCGCGGCTCATGGCGCGGCGTATAGATGCGCCATCCATTTTCTGTGTAGACTTTATGACGCTTACCTATAGCACTCAGAGTGAGCGGCGTCGGTACCTGGAGCTCATACGCATCTATCAGGGCCGCATATCCGACAGGCAGTGCCATTTCTGGCAGCCTGTTTTCCTGAAGAACGCTTACCGGGCCTGAAAACTGGTTATTTTCCATGATGCCTGTGAAAACCATTTCCTGTGTTCGAATTTCACTTCACAATGTTAGCATTTCATGAAAATTGATTACATTCAACGGAAATCACTGCGAAACTTGGTAAGCGCAGATGCTTTTTGAGTTCAAACAATTGAATGGCTTCTTGTTGAACCCGTTCTGAAAATAGCTTTTCAGAATGGCAACAGTGGCCATACACCCAATGCAGAACAACTAACTTTTCCCTGTACTATCTTCCTATTTCACTGATCTGCACATGACAATTCCCTGTCACCCTTTTTAGGTAATTTCCCCACAAACCACTGCTTCCTTTTACTAATTTTCGGCATGCATCGCAAAAATCGGCCAAAATTCTGTGTTTTCCCTGTCAATTTCTCAGTTTGCAGGGAAATTGCCTCCGAGATTGGTTCGCTCTAGGCTGGGCGCACAGCCAACCACTTCTTCAAAACCAGACCAGACGAGTGTCGCGCCACATAGTGGCGTGTTTACCGTGGCTTGTGAGATACTTGGGCAACCCCAGACCGTACCATCAGCCAAGAATGCGCCCTATTTCCGCAGAAGTCTGGGGGCGCTGTTTCCGCGATAGCAGTGTGGGAAGTCGAGGATCAGAGTATTGCGAGCAGTTCGCGCTGTTCATTCCAGTCGGCAGGCAATGCGTGGCGCATGCACCAGTCTGACGTCAAGCCGAGCGGTTGTCTGCCATCAAGGATGTTTCTCAAGGGCTTTGTCACATTAACTCAGTAACCGGCAGGTTTCCTCTTTTGGATGGGACTTAATATTTCGTAAGTCTTTGAAATTCAACAACACGCATTTGGTAAATCTTCGATATTTTGACTTAGAAAAGTTAATGTGACAACGCCCGTCAGATGACTGCATTGAGTCCATTTTACTGGATACTGCTATCTCTTTGGAGGGTAGTGATAGCATCGAATGCTGACATCCTGTCTGAAACGCAGGGCCTCTTACAGGTCGTCGCAGGACATATCATGTGCTCCACGAATGCACGTGCACATCACGCCCAGAGTGACCTTTCATGATTTTGACGGCCAGTTTCTCGCGTTCCTTGTCACGTACCCGGACCCAGAGAAGGATGCCGCCATGTTCGATCTGTTTTGCGTAATAGTCCTTGTGATGTTTGCCAACGCGACGCGCCAGCAAAGTACCGATCACCGCTGCAGGGCTGCCGCCGATGGCAATTGCAGCAATCGATGCCGCAAGTGTGCTGGCAAGGGTAAGCATTGCGGTCAACGCAATGAATGACCCGAGAAAGAAGAACCCACCGGCAATGGCGCCCTGCAATTCGCCGATAGCCTCTTCCGAGACGAAAGCTGCACGTGGCGCATCGGGATCGTCTTCCAGATCGGTTGCGCGCCAATATGCCTTGCCCAGTGTTTCTTCTAGCACCTCCTGTCGCGCGAGGAGGCTGATGTCGTATCGGCTGAATCCGAACATCCGCAAATCGTAGAAAGCACCTTGCAGATCGTCGAACGTTTCGAACACATCAACGGCTTCAGGAACATCGATATATGTGGTCCTGTCATCTTTCGCTCGAGTTTCGGACATTGGCACCTCCGGTATCGCTGTCTCTGTCCTATTTTGATATATGGAACAGGCAGACGACGCGTTGATCGAAGTTAATGGTCCCCTCGCTGAAACGCTATAGGGATGATCGCGTCCAGGGACGAATCTGGAGGAAACAGTTCACGGGAGATCGACGACATGAAGGGTTTTGCAGACGACATCGAAAAGCTGACCGAAGGAAACGACAACTTCCGTGAAGTTCTCTATACTCGCAAAAACATCCAATTGGTGCTCATGGCGCTCAAGCCTGGCGAAGAAATCGGCAAAGAAGTTCACGACGATCGCGATCAGTTCTTTCGTTTTGAAACGGGAAGCGGCGAAGTCCGGATCGACGATGTGGCCAATCAAGTAAAGGCCGATGACGGTGTCATCGTTCCAGCAGACGCCAAGCACAATGTCGTCAATACCAGATAGGAACCGTTGCGTCTTTATACGATCTACGGGCCACCTGAGCGTGTCGAAGGCACAATCCACCGGACCAAAGCTGAAGCCGATGCATCCCGTGAACATTTTGATGGGCGGACCACGGAGTAGTGTCGCCCAACGGCCAGCCCCGCTGGCGACCTCCAGTGTCGGCAATCCGCCGGATACCGTTGAAAAAGTCAGTTTTTGAGAATTGGCGAAAATTTGCGAAATGACCGACCGTCCGGAAATCAGCATTCGAATGCTCGTACACGCGATGAGCTTGAGTTGCAAGCGCCTTGCCGAGAAAGGGCTGTCCCCTCGGTCAAAATCAACCACTGAGCATGTATGGCGAAAAACTCTTCTAAAGTTGACTAAAAACCTCCTGATGAATGCCTAGCTGGCTGACGATTTGAAGCCGTTTCTTCCGCGCGGTTTGTCGCACGGGCTTGCACCTCACATTTTTGTGAGTCAAAACAAATTCATGGAATCGAATATCTTATTGCCCAAGAAGAAACTTCGCCCCGCTATGGCGGCGTTTCTGGGTATTTTACTGCTTTTGCAGACGACACTGGCTAGTCTGGGCGCCTTTGCTGCATCCGCTGAGGGTTTGCAGGTCGTAATCTGCGATGCCGGTGGTTTGCGGACAATCACGCTGGATAGTTCCGGAGAGGAAATTCCCGAAACACCGTCACATCACGCCGATGCTGAATGTCATTTCTGCCTCACTGGCATTTGTCTGTCAGCACAATCTCCGAAAAGTGATGTGCTCCCTCTTGCGACCGGAAGTCAGCGGCTAGCGCGACCACGTAGCAAGCAAGCCACCTCGCGACATGAAAGCCGAACAGGACCGATCCGTGCGCCACCTCGCACAGTCTAAGCCAGCTTAACGCGTGGCTTTTCGCTTAACTGTGCTTAGCCGTCTTGCCACTTCCGGCGGCGGTTGGTGCATTCCTAGACTGGATTTCTAGAGAGGTTGGACAAATGTCGAAACCCCAATTCATGCGCCTTGGCGCGACCGCCATTCTGCTGTCTTCGCTTTCCACCACGGCTTTGGCCCAAGCGGCCGACTTACCGGAAGCCGAATTAATACTGCAACTCGATCCGATCATTGTTCAGAACACGACAGCTCCCTCCGGACCTTCGCGACTTGTATTCAACCACCGCGATAGAACCTTAAATCTGGCTGCTGACGGGGGTGAACTGCTGCGTTCCGTACCCGGCATCACCTCTGGGCGCATGGGTGGCCACGGATTGGAACCGGTGATCCGGGGCCAGCAGCAAAACCAGCTAAATATTATTGACGCGGGCGCCTTCACATTCGGGGCTTGCCCTAACCGAATGGATCCGCCAGCGACTACCGCCGCCTTTAATCGTGCGGACCGCGTGATCATCGAACGCGGCTATCATACCGTCACCAATGGGCCCGGCGGTTCGGGCGGTGCCATCGTGCTTGAACGCGAGGCACCTGTTTTTGATCCCGGCAAACCCTGGACCCTGTCAACCCAAGCCGGTGCAGCGTCAAACTCTGATCTGCGCGAAGGAGCGTTGTCCGGTGCGCTGGATTTGGGTTCAGGTTTCTACCTCGAAGGTTTTACCGAACATCATGAGGCCGACAACTACGTGGATGGCGATGGCGCCACGGTACGCAGTGCGTACCAGCAGCAAGCCGCTGGCGTTACCCTTGGTTATGTAGGTGAAAGGCTATCGCTCGCCTTTGACATTGAAAGAGACGAAGCCGAGGATGTCTTGTTTCCGGGTGCTAGTATGGACAGCCCGTCGTCAGAAACGACAGTAATGCGTCTACGCGGTGGTCTGGAGATGAACCAAGACGTGTTGCAGCGGGTAGAGGTGAACGCCTACCTCGGCACCGTTGACCACGTGATGGACAATTTCTCGCTAAGGCCAGTGGGTATGATGGCAGCCCGCACGCCTTCAACCTCGGACACCTATGGTGGTAAACTAGAGGCTCATCTTGATTTCGGGCGTACCACGGCAAAAATTGGGGCGGACCTCCAATCCAACAACAGAATGGCGACATTCTATTCCGCGCCAGCCGCCATGCAGGCACAAGTGGCGGCTGAAAACCCAGCGCTGGCGCGTTTTCTGATGTGGCCTGATGTGACCATTGCCCAATATGGTCTCTATGGTGAAACCGAGACAATGCTCACATCTAAAACCACGCTGACACTCGGCGGCAGGTATGACTATGTCAGCGCGTCTGCAGATGCCGCCAACATCGTACCGGGCGGATCAGCCCTTTCACCCAACGATTTCTATACTGCGCAATACGGCACGACCTTCGACAACAACCGCGAGGAACATAATTTTGGCGCCCTCGCCCGGGTTGAACAAAAGCTTAACGACAATGCGACGCTCTTTGTCGGCGTGTCTCGTTCAGTCCGCACATCCGACGCCACGGAACGGGCAATGGCGCGCAACAATTGGGTTGGCAACCCTGACATCGCGCCTGAAAAACACCACCAGTTTGACGTCGGCGTCGAGGTCACCCGCGCAAATTGGCAGGTCGGGGCAGCGGCCTATCTCGATCAGGTCGATGACTACATTCTGCGAGATGCTTTCAGCGTGCCCGGCGTGACCACTTATCGCAACATTGGTGCTCGGCTTGTCGGGCTCGAACTTGATGGAAGTTGGCAACGAGGGGGCTTGGAACTCTCGGGTGACATGGCATGGACATATGGTATAAATCTGATCGATGATCGACCGCTTGCACAGATCCCTCCGCTTAGCGGTTCGGTGTCTCTTTCCTATGGTGAGACGGACTGGCGTGCAGGGGCACGGGTGAACTGGGCAGATAGTCAGTCACGGATTGACCCGTCGCGTGACGCAAACGCGACGACGGGTTATGCAACTCTGGATGTTTTCGCCAGATACACGCTGAGCGACAATGCGATCCTTCATGCAGGGGTCACAAACCTGACCGATCAGACCTATGCAAATCACCTGAACCGCCCGAACGTCTTTGACCCGACAATGGTACAGGTGAATGAGCCAGGGCGCAGTGTTTACCTGAGTGTGTCAGCCGAATTCTGAATGGTGCCGCTCCTCCCTATCGAGTGAACTGTATAGGTAGTGAGAACACATAACTGGGCCGTGTCAGGCCCCTTGGCGCGGCGGGAAACCGGCGCGCCGACCGCACAGCTTCCAAGGCAGCCTGATCAAGCAAGCTATTACCTGACGAGCGGGCAACTGAAACACCCTGCAACCGGCCATTCCGACCCATTGAAAGTCTGACCGTGACCGTACCTGACACCCCGCGCGCGCCTGCGGGATAGCGCTTGCGACGTTCGATAGTGGCGCGTAATTCTCCCCCCCAACTGGCCAGCAGGCTACGCTCTTGGTTTTGGCTTAGGGTGGCGGAACTATCGGATGCGCTTGTGCCTGCTGCGGCCCCACCACCCTGACCAGCAGCGCGTTGCGCAGTGCTGGCCGGAGCTTGCACCTGCACCTGTTGTGCTCGCGTATCGACAGGTTGGGTGTTGGGACGCGCGACGGGAGCAGTATCTGAAGGCGTCGCAGCCTGTGGCGCCTGTGGTTCGGGCGGCTGCGGCGATGTGGTGACAACCTGATAAGCAGTGTTCTCAGTGGGCATTGGCAAAACCTGAGACATACTAGGTAGCATCGGCTGTGCCGGGTTGCTGGTTTGCCTGTTCGACATAGTAGGCGGCACGTTTGGTGTCGCGAATTGTTGAGGAGAGACCTCGGGTGGCATCACAATCTCAGTAGGCTGCTCCCATTTCGCCACCATATTCGCAACCGAAGAACTTGAGGCTTGCAACGAGACCAGCGCCGTTCCGTCCTCACCTGACGAGCTTGCACCACCGGCCTTCTCACTTGTGGCAAAAGCCGCCATGTGCACCGCCACCGCTATGGTGAGGAAAATAGTGAATTCAACAGCGCGACTCATGGAGCAATCGTGATCAGCTGAAGTTGTGCAATCCCTGCCGCTTTGAAATGCGGCAAGAGTGATGCCAAACGCTCGGCAGGCATCGTTGCATCTGCCCTCAAGATAACTGGCGGTGGCCCATCCGGACATGGGGTCTTCTCGCAGTAAGTGGCGTGGTCCGCGCGCAAAGCAGCGAGCGCGTTTTGTAACCCGCTCGCATCGCGGTATGCCAACTGCTCATCGGCCCCAAGATAAAGTGTAAAGCTGCTTTCGGCAGGGTCTTGTGCGTCTACCTGCGGAGGGGTCACCTCAAAAGGTTCAGGCGGGGCGATTTGGGCTGTCATCAGAAAAAAGATTAGTAACAGAAACACCACGTTGATCATCGGAACGATGCTTTCACGTGGCGCGGCGAGGGAGGGGGCGGGAAATTTCATCGCGCTATTCCACCAGCACGAGCGCGGTATGGCCCGCCTCACGCAGTAGCTGCATCACCTCGACCAACCGTTGCAGTGAAGCCCCATCACGGCTGCGCAGAATGATCGTGTCTTCTTCTGCTTGGGTCAGACTTGCCATGCCTTCCAGCAGCGCATCAGCGGAGACCGGGTTTCCGTTCAGATGCAGCTTGTCTGGCAGAATATCAACGAGACGAGGCGGCCCTTGATAGGCCGTCTCTGCGTCGCCACCAGCCAATGTGAGCGGAAGTTGCATATCATTGCCGAAACGAGCAGCCAACATGAAGAAAACCAACAGTAGAAAGACCACGTCAATCATCGGTGTCAGGCTTGGTCGGCGTCTTTTGCTGGCTACATCGAAGGAAAACATCACTCGGCGGCCAATACTTTAGTGCCCGCCTTCGTTGACAAGGGGCGTAAAAAAATACGCGTGGCAGCATCTTCCATGTCATGGCGCAACCGGTCGACCACGCTGTCAAACCAAGTCAGAGCGACGGAGGCGGGAATTGCCACTGCCATGCCTGCTGCTGTTGTCAGAAGCGCCTCCCAGATGCCGCCGGCCAAGGCTGCCGGGTCGGCGCGGCTGCCAGCCTCCTGAAGGGCCTGAAACGCCGCGATCATGCCCAGTACTGTCCCCAACAAGCCCAGCAGCGGCGCAATCGTCGCGATCAGTTCGAGCGGACGCAAACCACTGCGCGCCTGCATCAGGAGGCTTTGAGCAACACGACCTGTTTCCGCTTGAGCGGAACTGTCGTCAAGCGACGGATCACAACGGGCGAGCATGGCAGCACGTGCCAGTCGCGCGCGGATCGTGCACCGCCCTTTCAGCAACTCCAGCGCATCATCCTGATGACCTTCGGCCCAGAGAGTCACGGCTCGTCGAAAACACGGCCCACCGTTCCACGCACCCAGAACGGCCAGCCGCCAAGTCTTCCAGAGGATCAACGCAAGTGCCACAACTGACAGTAGTGCAATTGCAGCGATAGCCGGGCCACCAAGCCCCAATAATTCATAAATACGGGCAAGCGGATCGGCTGTGCTGGGCACTGTTACAATTTCGATAGCATCCATCGGAACACCCTTTTCCAGCAGTTTGGCTTAAATTTTCCCAAAGAAATTTTCTGAGTATTTATAATGTGCTGGTAGGTTTGGAAGAGTGTCCAAGGGTCGCACCCCCTCCCCGTGTTTCCGGGACTATGCCTGATAGGCCCTATCGAGGATGGCGAGGACCTCGGTTCCGCCACGCACAGCCTGGGTGTAATGTCCAAGGGACATAACCTTTTCCACCAGAACCAGACCGCTTCATGGCTGATATTAATCCCTTATTCGTGCAGCATGTCCACGACTTTCTGAAGCGAATATGGAAAGCGAACGTAGAGCATGACTGCTAGGCGGATAATCTCGGGGCGCGTCTTGGAATAGCGAAAAGGGCTGGTTTTTGTCATTCAGCCAAGTTAGGCACCGCCCTGCCCACCTCAAGCCAGTTTTTTCTGACAGAGCCCTCTTGACGGCTGTGTCAGACAAATTCGAACCAGTCTCAGCATGCTGCCAAATACCAGAACCTATGCTGAACAAAGTTGGCGCCACTCGGCGAGAGCGGCGGTTCGGTTAATCTTGAAATTGCCGCGTGAGTAGAGATGGCGCTCTAGGTTGAAATGGTTGTGAACGGAAGCATGCACAGCGGCGAGTTTCTGTAACCTGGACAGACATCCGGAACACGTAAGAGCCACGGCGACAAAGTCGTTAACGACATCCATCGTGCCACACGCAAACAGTATTCAGCCGAAGAGAAGATCAGGATCGTGCTGGACGGCCTTAAAGGCGAGGACAGCATTGCTGAGCTTTGCCGCCGTGAGGGGATTGCGCTGCATTTTTTGAGGAAGGCGCGGGTGCAAAACGGGGCTTCACTGTTATTTTATGCTGCGCCTCGAAGGACTGAACCCGGATTCTCTGCGTCGTTTGGCGCAGAACAGATCTCGACCAAGCACATTGCTCGCCCTTGCCGGGAAGACAAAGTGAAACGAAGTGGCCTCGAATATTTGATGCAAGGTCTGGAACAGCCTCACCGACCATGATGCATCATATCCATGGGCCGGTGCGAATGCGCTTGTGGATTCTGATCAATGGTTGGCGGCCGGGTAGCTTTTCCAGAGCCAGCGAGGGATTTGTCCAGTTGGTTGGATCGAAAACACGCTACAAGCTGCCGGCACAGTTCATGACATCCGGCAACTCGCGGCGCAGAAACGCGGCAAGGGCGTCGACCTGTGGCGGGTGTCCTCTCCGCCCGTGCATCAGAAGGCTGATCTCCGGCAACCCGGCAGTCCATTCCGGCAAGAGGCGGCTCAGCCGCCCTGCGGCGACATCCTCGGTGCAGGTGTAGACCGGCAGGGCCACCACACCGAGCCCGGCCGCAGCCGCCTGTTTCAAGGTGACCATGTCATCGCTGCGCATGCGCGTTGCAAAGGGAACCGACGCATTGGCCCCGTCGGACCCTTGCAACGACCAACTGTTACCGCCGGGCCGCCAGCCAAGCGTAAGTCCGGGCAGACCGTCGAGATCAGCAGGTGAAGCCGATGGACCGATTTGGTGCGCAATGCCGGGAGAGCCGAACAGGTGCCAGGGAACCTCGGTAAGCCGCCGCTGGATCAGCCCGGAGTCGGGTAGCAACTTGAAATGCCCCCGAATGGCCAGATCAATGCCATCGCTGATCAGGTCGGAAAAGTCGTTGGACGCCTGGATTTGCAGAACGATACGAGGGTTCTCAGCCAAGAAACGTGGCAGAATCCGGCCAAGCGCGAACTGCGCAACCCCGACCGAACAGGACAGTGTGACGGTGCCCTCCAGCGTGTCCTTGTCCCTGCGCACCGCCGTTTCGGCCGCGACCATGCATTCAAGCGCCATCTTGGCGTGACGATAGTAGGCCTCTCCGGCCTCCGTCAAAGACATTCGTCTTGAATCCCGGTTCAGGAGCCGCGTGCCCAGAGCCTCTTCGAGGTTTTTCACCTGCCGGCTGATCCGTGATTTTGGAATGCCCAGCGTCCGCGCTGCTGCCGAGAACCCCTGTTTCTCAACTACATGCACCAGGTAATAGGCTTGATTGAGGTCCATAGTCTCTGCCTTCTCAATATAGTTGTCGTTCCAAATACAGAACAAAGGGTTCCGAAATCAACGGATTTTCCGAACAACGTCTCGACTGTAGGTCCATATTCAGCACAGGAGGCGAATATGACCGTTCAACACACAGAACCAACCTACACGTCCCAAGCCGCGATCATCAGGTCCCAGCAAGGCGAGAAAATAACCCGGGGCGACGACTTTGAAGCGATCAGCTTCATCCACCGCCAGCTTGACGGGTTGATGGACCCGCTGATCATGGTTGATCACTTCACCATGACAGCACCGACCTTCGGACCCCATGCCCATGCCGGTCTCTCGGCGGTGAGCGTACTCTTTGAGGACAGCACCGGAAGCTTCCGCAACAAGGATTCGCTGGGCAACGACATCGAACTGGCACCGGGCGATCTCTACTGGCTGAAGGCCGCCCGCGGCGCGGTGCATGACGAGGCGCCCACCCCCGGTTCGCGCACCCATGCGCTGCAGATCTTTGTCAACCAGCCGGCAGCACAGAAACAGGACGAACCCAGTGCGCGGCATGTGCCCGCTGATGAGATGCCGGTGATCAAAGGTCCGGGCCATCGGGTGCGGGTGATGACCGGCAAAAGCAATGGTGTTGTCGGCGTAATCCCGCCCGCGATGCCCTTCACCATCCTCGATATTGCCCTGCAGGCAAACGGCAGCTTCACCCATCGCCCCGATCCCGGCGACGCCACGTGGCTGCACCTCATCCGTGGTGAGATCGGGGTCGACCTCGACGGAACCCGCCATCGGCTCAGCAGCGACACAGCGCTGGCCGCCCACGGCGCCGACGAGATTCGGTTGCTGAGCAGTGAGGGCGGACAGGCCGTGCTCCTCGGCGGTGCCCCCTTGCGCGAACCTTTTGTGCAAAAGGGTCCCTTCGCGATGCGTGACGTCCACCAACTGGCCGCGGTGATTGCCGCCCAGGAGGCCGGCGAATTTGGCACCATCGACTGAGCCGTCCGCGTCTCTTTTTGGTCCGAAATGCCAACCAAGCCGGTTCGGGCAGGGAAACAAGACGTGGCCTGTATCAATCCCGAAGCGATGCCGATGCGGTCCAGGGCCGGTGAAATTTACGAAAACCTGTGAAACGGAAACTGGAGAATACCCATGAAAATCCTGACTTTCGGTGCAAGCAACACCAAGAACTCCATCAACAAAGCGCTGGCGCGGTTTACCGCGACGCTGGTCCCGGGGGCCGAGATTGAGGTCCTGGACCTGAGTGACTACGACCTGCCGATCTTTAGCGAAGATCTTGAGAAAGAGATCGGTCAACCTCCGGCGGCAAAGACGTTCTTCGAGAAGATCGGCTCCGCCGATGGGGTGATCGTATCCTTCGCGGAACACAATGGATCCTATACCGCCGCCTACAAGAACCTCTTCGACTGGGCGAGCCGGATCGATCAGAAAGTGTTCCAGGACAAGCCAACGGTCTACCTTTCGACCTCTCCGGGGCCCGGGGGCGCGGGGAGCGTGCTGGCTTCAGCGAAGGGCTCGGCCCAGTTTTTCGGGGTGGACCTAAAGGCGGCTGTTTCCGTTCCCAACTTTTACGATGCCTTTGATGCGGAGACCGCGCGCATCAATGAGCCGAACGCCTTGGCTGACCTGATCGCTGCGGCCGAGACTTTGGCCCTGCGAGAGATCGCTTGATATGACACATCGTGGGCGCCTACAGCGGCTCTCAGGATCATTGGTCATGTCGTCTTTCATGTCCATGGCTCTATCAGGGGTGTTCAGCCTCTTGGAGTTCGGAATCTCGTGGACGTGGCTGCAAGCCTGGGGGCAAAGCATTCTGATCGCACTGCCGATCGCGTTCTCGCTGGATATGATTTTCGGAGACAAACTCCGCTTTCTGTCAGGCAAACTGGCAGACAAGGCCGCAAGCGTTTGGCCATGAAAACTGAAGCTCGGGAGGGCGAGAAAGCTTTCCCGAACTTGGCGAAATGAATGCTTAGGACCAATGTCCCCCAACATTTCAATGCACGAAGGGTAAACCCATGAAACGCATTTTCTCCCTGACTACAGCAGCCTTCTTCGCACTGCCGGTTGGCGCGCTTGCTGAAGAAGGCTCCTTCCTCTCTGACGGCGTTGCCCTGCATTACACCGACGAGGGCACCAGCCCGGCAGTAGTGATGCTGCACGCCTTCGCCGGCACCTCGGCGCTGTGGAACTCGAACGGGCTGATACCTCTGGACGGTTTCCGCACGCTTGCCTTCGATGCCCGTGGCCACGGGCAAAGCGACAAATCGGCCGATCCAAGTGCCTATGGCGAGCATTTGGTCGGCGACGTGATCCGGATGATGGTTGCGCGCGGTATCGAAGAGGTACACATCGTCGGCTATTCGATGGGCGCTGAAACCGCGCTCAAGCTTGCCACTGACCATCCCGATCGTATCCTGTCGCTGGTTGTTGCCGGGTCTGGCTGGTCCGGCGAGAAGGAAGCACAAGTCTACAGCTTCGTCTCCGACGCGCTTGGCTCAAGCGACGCGTTCGGTGATTTCATGGCCGCGATGCCTGCCGACAAGATGACCGAAGACGAACAGATGGCCGCTTTCGCCATGCTGATATCGCACGGCACCACTCCCGATCAGGCAGCGGCCCTGCTGTCCGGAGCGTCGGCGACGATGAATGAGGTGATTCACCTTACCGCAAAGGAGCTTGCTGCGATCACGGTCCCCGTGCTGGGCATTGCGGGTGAAGCGGATGAGGAGCGCGCCAATGTCTAACGCCTGTCCGACGCGATCCGGATTTCACTTGCGTGATGACCCCCAAGGCCGATCACCTCGCCACCCCTCTTTTGCCGCTTTTCTCCGAAGCCGTCACCGGGTTCCTGCACAACTGACCAAATCCATGAGACGCCACCTTTCTCAATCCGAGCTTTCAATCGCGCGTTTCGCCGGGCTGCTCTATCTTGCCATCATCGTCTTCGGCATCAGTTCCGAAGTCGCCCTGCGCGGCCCGTTGATCGACCTGACGAACGCAGAAAGCACCGCAAAGGCAATCCTTACCGCTCTCGGCAGATTCCGCCTGTCCATCGCCTTCGACTTGATCATGGCGTTGGCCGATACCGGGCTCGCAGTGCTGCTCTTCATATTGTTCAGGCCGGTCGCACCCACGCTGGCCCTGGCTGCAATGATCTTTCGCCTCGTGCAATCGGTCATCATTGCCTCCAACCTGATGAACCTGCAGTCAGCGGTCCTGTTGATCTCCGCCGGGCAGGACATCACCGTGCTGGCCCCTGGGCAAGCCGAGGCAATGGCGACGCTGTTTCTTAACCTGCATGGGCATGGCTATGACTTGGGATTGGTGTTCTTCGGGCTCAACAGTCTGATGACCGGCGCCCTGATCTGGCGCTCTGGTTTTGTGCCGAAGGTCCTTGGTGCGGGAATTGCCGCGGCCGGGATCGTCTACCTGATCGGTTCTGCCTTACGTTTTTTTGTGCCCGAATTCTCTGTGGTGTTCGCGCCGGCCTATGGCGTGCCGGCAATCACCGAGACGGCTTTCTGCCTGTGGCTGCTGGCGGCAGGTTGGGCATCGCGGCGACCGCACCTCGCATCGGCCTGAACCCGCAACCGCGGTGGCAGAACCTGACCAAGGGGACGCCACCGCGGCAACTTTCACCTATTGAAGAAAGGAAACGGGCCATGAAAGTCCTTGTCCTTGGCGCAACCGGCATGATCGGAACCGCCGTTACCAAAGAACTGCTGCGGGCCGGGCACAAGGTCACAGGATTGTGCCAATCAGATCGCTCGGCGAGGCAGCTCGAACGCATTGGGGCAACGCCGCTTCCCGGCGATCTGCAAAACCCGGGGGCCTGGGCAGGTGTGGTGCCGGTTACTGACGGTATCATCCAGGCCGCCGCGACCTTCAAGGACGATATGGGCGCGGTGGACAGATGCGTTCTGACGTCGGTGGCACAGGCAGCGGAAACCGCAGGAACCCGACCGAGGTTCATCTACACCGGTGGTTGCTGGCTATACGGTGAAACCGGTGATGAGATCGCAACGGAAGAAAGCCCGTTCAACCCGTTACCTGCCTTCTCCTGGATGGTGAAAAACGGCGCGCGGCTGGCGGCCTCTTCTGTCTTTTCGACGGCGATCATCCATCCGGCGATGGTCTACCATGCCAGCGGTGGCGCGTTTGCCCAATTCATGTCGAATGCGCGCAGGAACGAACCGATTGAGATTTGGCGTGACGCCGGGATCCGCTGGCCGCTTGTCCATCGCGACGACCTGGCCCGCGCCTATCGGCTGCTGCTGGAGCGCCCGGACCTCACCGGCCATTTCAATGCCTCAGCGCAGGCCGGGGTGAAAGTTGGTGACATTGCCACCTGGTTTGCCGGCGCATCAGGTATCGTCGTGAAGAGCGCGGAAATGGCAGTTGCAGATCATGGCAGGCTGGCAGACGGGCCGATGCTCGATCAACAAATGTCAGCGACGAAATTGCAGAATATTTGCAACTGGATACCGCAACACGTAGATTTCCGGGCATCCGGTATCTCCAGGCCTTAACGTTAAAGAAAGCGAGGAGACGTATGTCTGAGCGAAATTTCAAAGCCCGCGCCATTGGCGAGATCGCCATCAGGTGCATTGATCTTGACGCTATGGTTGCATTCTATCGTGACGTGATCGGGCTTGAGCCACTCAATGATCCGGACAATGGCCGTATCGTGTTTCTCCGTATTGCCGAAGGTTTTGCCGGGCATACCGCCATACTGGCCCTGTTTAACCATGACGTCGAGGGAGCGGGCCGGACCCGCGCAAGCGTGACGCCGCCGAAAACTGGTCCATCCTCATCGCTTCACCATATTGCACTCAGCCTGCCCTGGGACGAACAGGACGCGGTAATTGCCTGGTACGAAAAGCTGGGGCGCGACTATAATGTCGAGCATTTTGACTGGGTCGGCTGGCGCGGTGTTTTTACTTTCGATCCTGACGGCAACACCGTTGAACTTGTCGCCAAAGACCCAGATTGGGTCGGCCCTTCAGATACTTCGTCCGAGACATCAGATTAGTGCGCCTGTTATGAAAGCGGCCTTTGATTGAGAACTCTGCAGTGTCTGCTTCGTCTCGCTGGCCGCCATTCGCAGCAACTTATGTCGATGACTGCTTTGCGGGGCGGTTTCAACGGATCGACGCAACACATGCATTGAAACGCTCGGCAGGTGTTTCGTAGTTGAGCGTCTTACGAGGTCGTTCGTTGAGCTGCCTTGCGACAGCGCTCAGCTTTGCTGGACAATTTATCGTCAAATCCGTGCCCTTTGGAAAGTACTGTCGCAGCAGGCGGTTGGTGTTTTCGTTTGTACCGCGTTGCCACGGCGAATGTGGTTCGCACAAGAAGACGTAGATATCCGTCGCCAAGGTGAAGGTCTTATGTCCTGCCATCTCTGTCCCGCGATCCCAAGTCAGAAAGCGATACAGCTCTTTCGGCAACTTGCGTGACTGTTTGATCAATGCCTGAATGACGCTGTTGCTGTCTTTGTTGCCAACCCTTGCCAGCATCACAAAACGGCTGTGGCGTTCGACCAATGTCGCAATAAAGCTGTTGCCAGTGCCTGCAATCAAGTCGCCTTCCCAATGTCCTGGCACTGCCCGATCTTCGATCTCTGCAGGCCTGTTACGGATCGATATTGCATCATTGAACTCACCCAATCCGCTGCGCTTCAAGGTAGCGTGACGAGACCGTTGAATGGATCGCGTGGCTCGCAGATGCGCCAGCAACTCCTTTTTAAGTACACCGCGTGCTTGGATAAACAGGCTTCGATAGATCGTCTCGTGTGAAACGCGCTTGTTCGCATCACCTGGATGTTCGCGCATCAGCCAGCCTGCGATTTGTTGCGGGGACCACTTGCGGATCAGTTTGGTTGATATTGTGCGGCAGAGATAGGCATTACCATTCAGTTTGCAGAGCTTTGGGCGGTGGGCACGGTCCCACGCGGCTGCATCTGACGGTGCTGCTCGGTATTGTTTAGCGCCACCATTGCGCCTGACTTCACGGCTGATGGTCGATGCAGGTCGCTTCAAATTGCGGGCAATGGATCGTAAAGACTGAGAGGCAATAAGACCGCGTGATATCTCTTCGCGATCTGCAAGTGTTAAAGCTAAACGCGGTCTGGTGGACGAATGCCGCCAGTACAGGCAAGGAGCGGATAAATCGATGAGGACGCGCGATCAAACCCACGTCCAATCGAACTCATCGACTCTCCGCCTTGCCAGCGATCCCAAATCTCTGACTTCTGCTTGTCCGTGTAAAATGTACGTTGACGATACTTCATCCTGCTCACTCCATCTTTCCTAAAAGATTAAAGTGTTGCATTGACCAGTTGAAACCGCAGCTCGAAAAAAAACGACGCGAACACTTCGAACGGAGGATGACCGAGAGCAACGAGGGCTGAGTGTGCGAACGAACTCAAGTGTGGGTTTTAGGCGAAGACCTGAGCCGCTGGGTGGTGTGTGGTGGTGAGGTGTGGGTGGTGAGCGGAGAGAAACCGAAGGCAGCCCATTGCAGCGGCGCATTTATTTCTTTTTGGACTTGCGGTCTTTCTTGTCTTTCTTCCGCGCCTTGCCCTTCTTGACCGCGGCCTTCTTTGACTTTTTGGCGGCTGCTTTCTTGGCCGCAGCGGCTTTTTCCTTGGACTTCTTTTTCGAGGCCTGTTTTTTCTCCTTCGACTTGTTTTTGGCTTTCGCCTTCTTCGAGGCTTTTCCTTTGTCCGCTTTCTTCTTGTTGGTTTTTTTAGCGGCTTTCTTCGGTACGGCTGGCGTCATGGCCTCGTCGGCGATGGCGGTGTCTTCGGCCTTGGCACGGGCATCCCCCGACACCTTGGACGCCGCAGCCCGCACAGAGGCTTTGTGCGATTTTGGATATACTTTCGGAGCATCGGTGATGACCTGCCGCGCCGCTTTAAGGAGGATTTCAACGCGGCGCGCGCCGATGCCCGGAACCTCAAGCAAAGCTGTGGGCGATGTCGCCGCAAATTCTTCCGCTGTTGAAATGCCTTTTTCGGTCAACTTCGAAGCTAGGTGTGGTCCGATTCCCGGTACGTCAAGGATGAATGTCATTGAAAAATTCCTTATTACCCAAAGTGACGGGATGTAAAAGGGACCGGCCCGGTGGCCGATCCTGTCGATTGATTTGCGCTGTTCAGGATACTTTCTTCAGCGCCTTTTTTGCGGATTTCAGCTTTTTGCTCTGACGCGCGACTTTGGATTTGCGCGCTTTGACTTCTTTCTTAAGTGCTTTGATCTTGGCTTTCTTGGCCATTGGGGTTTCTCCTATGTTAAAAGGGTTATTGCCTTTAGGACTGATCCTCATGTTCCTTGAGAAAATCGCGGATAAAGCGGCGGATCTCGCGCGCGGCACTCGTGTCGAGTGAATCGCACAACGAAACGAACCGGTCCCTGTCCGACGCTTTGATTCTGATGATCAACTGACTGTCTTTCAGGTGCTTTTTCCTCGGTTTTTTCTTTTCGGGCATCGTCCAGTTCCATATTAGCTTATAGTTTGCTATTCTATTGTAGATCGTTTGTATATACTTTTTTCAGTTTCCACTTTGAAATGGTTTGCCCCATGTGAACGTAATCGGATGGTCAAAGATCACCATCAAGCAACCGGAGTCAGAGGCGATTGTCGCGAAGTTACGACAGGTTGCAGTTCTGGTGGCGGTGTCAGACTATTTCGAACCAGTCTCAGTTTGCCGCCAAATGCCAGAACCTATGCGGAACAAAGCTGGCGCCATTCGGATAGGGCGGCGCTTCAGATTATCTTGAAATTATCTCTGCTGCAGAGCGCGCGTTCCTGATTGAAGTGGTTATGGACGGAGGAGTGAACGGCGACGAATTTCTGCAAACTCCGCATCTGCCGGAAGCGCTGCATGGCACGATCCTGATCTTCTCTTCGGCTGAATACTGTTTGCGTGTGGCACGACGGATGTCTTTAACGACTTTGTCGCCGTGGCTCTTACGTGTTCCGGATGTCTGTCTCATCTCCACTCCTTGGTGGTTACGATGAGCCAGAAATCCTCTCTTATCAAATCGTCCTAATCTGTCCCATAAGCCCTGAAGTCAGACATGCCCGTAGACGCCGCAAGAATTCTTATGCCAAATCGCTTTCGTTTTTGGGTGCAGATTCATATGCCCTTGATGATGCGCACATGCATTGCCGCTTCGCTGCTGATGTTTGTACTGGCGCTGGGAGAGCTCCCAGCATCACTGCTAACCATTCCACCGGGAACCGGCACGATAACGATCCGTATTTACAATTACATGCACTACGGTGCCACCGAAACGGTTGCAGGCCTGTGCCTTGTTATTCCGCTGCTAACGATAATTTATGCAATTTTTCTGTTTGGAGTGGCCGGAAGCTGGCGCTTTTTTCTACCAAAAGTACCAGGGAAAAAGACATGATTTCGCTTAATTGCATCACCAAATCCTTGGCAAGAAAAACCATATTCGATGACGTATCCCTGACAATCGAAACTGGGACCCACGTCGCCATAACAGGGCCTTCCGGCTGCGGGAAAACCACCTTTCTGCGTCTGATTGCTGGTCTTGATACGCCTGATCGCGGCGACATCCGCATTGAAAGCAAACTGACAAGTCAATCTGGCCGGACCCTTGTTCCACCGCATCAGCGGCAAGTTGGTTTTGTGTTTCAGGCCTCGGCTCTTTGGCCACACATGAATGTTGTGCAAAACATTTTGTTTGGGCTTCAGCAGTTGCCAAAATCTGACGCTGCTGAGCACCTGAACCGAATTTTATCCGAAACCGGAACAACGCATCTGGCTAAACGCATGCCCGGCACGCTGTCTGGTGGTGAACAGCGGCGCGTCGCAGTCGCGCGCACGCTCGCACCAGAGCCAAGAATTCTACTGATGGATGAACCACTCACCGATCTTGACAGTGTTGCAAAAACTGAGTTGGCGGAGTTGATAAAGAGCATCGTGCAGAACAGCAAAATGACGCTGATCTTTGTTACGCACGACTTGAAGGAAGTTAGCCATTTTTGTGACAGAAATTACGTGATCAAAGGCGCTAAAGTGATTGCATTAAATGGGTAATATTTGGGGAAATAAAAAACTCCACAACACACTCAGATCGGGCCTCCAGTTTTTCATTGGTGCAGTGGTGGTCTTGGTTGGTGTTGCTTTGATTGTCTCGCTTATTGACCTCAGGAAAATCAATTCGCTTCCCCCTGGTTGGGTGGTTTTACGAGAACCTGGAGAAGTCTCAGCCCTGCTTACGGTTGGCGACGAAGTTTGGGCGGGAGGACGTGACGGTTTGACCATTGTTGACAGGGACACATTGACCATTCTGGCTACGCCAACTGAGGTGAAGGGGTTAAGGTACATACGCGCGCTACAGAATTCTGTGGGCGGTAGCCTTTGGGTGGCACACGATGCAGGTGTTTCACAGTTTGACTACGGGCAGTGGCATCACTTTTCATCAGGTGAAATTGGGCTAACGGGCCCAGTGTATATGGTTCTGGCAGAACCTTCGGGAAACATCTGGGTCGGTGGTGAGGGCGGGCTGGTACGCTTTAAGGACGGTACTTTTGAGCCTGTCATGTTGCCTGAAGAAACGAAGATTACAGCCATCAGTACAATTTTTCTGGATAGTTCGAATACCCTTTGGTTGGGTTCAGATTCCAACACAAACGGCGGGCTTCTATCCTTTAGCGAAAGTTCTGGTTGGCAAAGCTACTCTGCTGGACAAGATCTAAATCATAGCTCGGTTACAGACATTATCGAGGATCAGACCGGAGTATTGTGGGTCACAACCGGCTTTGCCGGGCGTGGAGGTGTCAGCCTTTTTTTCGCAAAATAAGTGGGAGAAGCTTGAACGAGAGTCAGAACTTGAAAGCAGAAAGGTGCGGTCTGTCTTTGAGGATTTAGAGGGGCGTATTTGACAGTGGTATGAATATGACGGCCTCAGCATTTTTGATGGGGACCACTGGACCGATATCAGCGCGGCCGACGGCCTCGCCGGAGATGAGGTTAAAGCCGTACTGCAAGACCAAAACGGGTCTTGCTGGATCGCCACACCTGAAGGTCTGTCTGTTATCGAAGAAAACGCCTGGCGATTGCGCATTAGTAACTAGCTTGCTAACAACTAAGTTCTTTCTATCCGTGCGGCTCTATGATGGCGATGCTGCACAAACTCTTGCGGGGCCATCATAATCCAGGGAGTGGCAGCGACATCCGCGTTCTGGACGCTGGATTGGGAGCCGGAACACTTTCGTAAGCCCTGAGCAAGGCGGTTCGTTCCGGTATCAGCCTTTCTGGAATCGACGTTGCGCCTGATATGATCGCGCGTGCGCAAAAGAACTTACAGAAATCAGGATTGAATGTCGCTCCGTCACAAGCAGACATCACTGCGCTACCCTTCCAAAATGAATTGTTCGATATCGTCATGGCTGGACATGTGCTTGAGCATCTACCGCAACCCAGCCTTGCTTTAGAGGAGGTGGTCCGGGTTTCTTAAACCCGGCGGCCTGCTTATTGCCTGTATGCCGCGCTGGTCACTGCTCGGAACCTATGTTCAAATAAAATGGCAAACCCATGAGGTCCCAGTTTATGTTGGGCGAAGATGGCTCCGCGATTACGGTCTAAGCGCCGTGCGCAATTCCATTCGACAAAGGCACGAACTGCAGAAAACTCAGCGTCACCTACACCGGGAAAAGCTGGCCTGAGCAATGCGTTCAAAGCAAGCTTTCGGCCAGCAGATCGAAAACAAGGCGTATTCGGCGACTCGTATGCAATTCACGGTGGGTCACAAGCCAAACAGGGATCGCAATCGGATTGATTTCGGGGAGAACCGGCGTCAGCTCCGACATCGTCGCAGCTATTTCCTTTGACAAAAGGCCGATTCCAAGCCCTTCGCCCACCATTGCCAGATACGCGGGGCCGCTGTTGGTAGACAACTTGAAGTTTCGATCTGTCAGCGACAGTCCCCGAGCCGCCAACGCTGAAAGCAAGTGCTCAGGGTTTTCAAAACCGATGAACTCCGCCCCTGAGACATCGGCGACTGTTTCGGGATATCCATACGATTGAAGATATCGACTGGATGCATAGAGGTGGGCAGACACCTCACCAATCTTTTTGCCAACGAGGTCTGGCTGCTCAGGTCTTGCGTGCCGGATAGAAATATCCGCCTCTCGGCGCATTAAGTCACGCACTTCATTCGATGTGATTACACTAATATTGATACTAGGTGCGACGTCTCTTATCCGCCGCAGAACTTGAGGTAAAAGGTGCGTCGCCAAGACATCGGTGGCTGTAATGGAAACCTTGCCTTCAACGGTCTGAGATTGACCTGATGCAACCAGTGACACGAGATCAGCAGCCGCCCCCATCGTCTTGAAATGCTCTAGTAATTCAACGCCAGGCTCGGTTAACACTAACCTGCGGCCAACGCGCTCAAACAGCATGACACCAAGATCCTGTTCCAAGTTGGCGACCTGCCGGCTTAATGTCGGCTGCCTCTGGCCAAGCAAACGCGCGGCTGCAGAAAGCGAACCCTCCTCGGCAGTTGCAAGGAATGCCCTTGCCTGATTCCAGTCGAATGATTTTGATATTTGAGTCATCGATTCACGTATATAGCAGAGACACAATTTGGCAATATACAAGCATTTTTTTATATGTATTTTGCGGTCAAACACGACGCTTGTCGAAATTTCCGAATGGAGAATACCCAAAATGTGGAACCAGAAACTCAGTAACAACACACTGCTTTCAGCACTATGGATTTTCTACATGCTCAACTTGTTCGCACGCGACATGCATGAATTGGGCCGACCGGGAATGCTTGAACAAGTGATGTCGGGCACGATCAATGGTGTCGAAGTCACCGAAGGGCTGATGTTGTTGGGCGGAATCATGGCCGAATTTCCGATCCTGATGGCACTGCTATCGCTTGTTCTTCGCAAAGGGATCAATCGCGGGTTGAACCTAGTCGCTGCGCCGCTCGCCATTGCCATGACCGTGATGACCAATCTGAATCCGGACCTCGACAACGTGTTCTTTATGATCATTCAGATCGTGGCCCTGCTCGTGGCCGTTCGAATTGCCTGGAAGTGGAAGGAAGAAAGCAGAGCTTTCCGGCTGCGCCAAGCCGAATCCACCATAGCGGTTAGCCTGACATGATCCGACGATAATCTAACCAAGGATCCCATGCCCTATTTCAATGTACTCGTTCCCGCTTTGTTGATGGCGCTCGCTGCAGTTCCAAGTCTTTGGAAAGTATTTCGTTTGACACAAATGTCTGGAGCGTCGATCAACTTTTTGCCCGATAGCGATCACAACTTGGCAGCGCATCCACGAACTTGTTCTCCTCATCGTCAGCGCCGGATTTTATTGCATCGTGGTCATCATGCGAAAGCTGTCGAAACCGTAAACGCACTGGTCAAGGCAGGCCTTTTCTGGGTCGGAAAAAGCCCTTACGCATGACGGACACTCTGGGCTCGTTCGAAAATATGGAAATGGACTGCGTTTTATCATGCAAAAAAGCTAGAAGGCCGCACTGCCCGCTTCAAGCCGGTTTTCTCTGACAAGACCCTTTTGGGGCTCTGGCGTGTAGTGATAGTAGATGTAGCGCTGGGTTTTTCCGATTTCTCTATAATTTTTAATAGTCTCGGACCACTCGGGGTCCTGCGCCATGAAAGTTTCCCACGAGAAGCCGGGCTCATCGAAGTAACCTGCGTTCAGATCGAAGACCAGCAAATCAGGGTGGGCGGTGGCGATATCGGCCAGGTTGTCTGCGCGGTTCCTTTCGGCAATAGCTTCAAGGTGGGCGCAGGTTGTGGGCTCGTTCGCGCAGTTCGTTTTTTCCAGGCGATTCAGCGCACCGGGCACCAGCCAGTTTGCAGGATAGCGACTGACCCATCTGGCACCGCTTGCAATCGCTGCGGATGGCCCGGCATCGACATGTGAACTCAGCACCATCAGGCTGTCCACCCTGCCCAAATCTTGCGCCACATGAGCAATTTGCTGTGCAGAGTAATTATGGTAGAAACCACGCTCGATGTTGATCGCCATCAGGATCGCGGCAGCTATACTGGTGGTGATCAACACACTTTTGGGCTGAGAACTTCGGATAATCACGAAGAAAAAGGCTATGAGCGCAAAAACGCGAAATGGGATCGCGTGATACGCAAACCCTGTTCCCTGCAAGAAATAGGAACCAAGTCCAGCAAGAGCCATAGCTGCGAACAGGTCAACATCGGGATACCGCGGACACCGGGACAAAACCACAGGTGCGAGGACCAGCGCCAGCAGGATCTCTATTGCGATTCTGTTAAACATGATTTCAACCGACGAACCATAGGCTCCATAGACCTCTCGTGCCATTGGAACGATCTGTGAAAGATAGGCGGGATGGACGACCAAAACATAGCCGATATAGCCTAGCCCGACCGCCAAAAAAGTGAGATTCGCGACCGAAAAGAACGGTCTTGGTGACCTTTGGCGCAGGACCTGAAGCATCGTCAAGGCCAATGGAAACAGAACGAAATATGGCTTTAGGCAGATGCCCAGCGCTGCGACAGCGGCGCGCGTCATCTGTCGTCTGAGAGGAGCCGGGGTCGATGCCAGTTCGCCCAGCAACCACGGCATCGCCAGGATCACCATGACTTGTTCACGCTGGCCGAAGTTTTGGAGCGCTGGCAGCACCAACGCCACAGCAATCCCACCCAGCATAAATGCGTGACGATTGTTGGAGAAGCCAAGCTCCTCGCGGGTGATCGTGCTGCACCAGCACAGGATCAGGAAAAACAGAAGTGCCAGTGTCAAATACGCGCCATTGGTGTCGCTGAACCCGAACAGATCAGCGAGCCCGATTGCAGGCAATGTAAAATAAAAATTGAGAGGCGGATTAACCTCAATGAGATCGACATAAAGCGCCGCCCCGTCCAGCCATTCCCGGGTCGCGATCAGATACCAGGCGGTATCATGATTGACCGTTCGTCCCCAGAACAGCGCCAGAACCGCCAGTGCAAGCGCACCCGACAGACCCAACCCGAGCCAGTCCGTATCCTCCCTCGGGGAGGTGGTTTCGAAAACCCAGAAGCGCAGCGCGAGGTACGTTGCTGTTGGCACCAAAACGGCGACGGCCAGCATCGCGATTCCGAAATCCAGACCCAGCCCCACATCAAGAAGCAAGACTGCGCCACTGCTGATCACCAATCCAACCAGCGCAACAAAGAGAAAACGCAGAAATTGGGCCTCTCGGCTCAGGCCTTTCCCAAAAGTCCAGTACGCATGACCGAGATATGAAAACAGAAGCGCGCTGGCAAAGCCTGTGAAATTGGCCTGCAGCGGGGAGAACCCAAAGGTCCCTCGCATCATCATCGCGACGATGACATGAACAAGCGTGGCCATACCTCCAACGCCACCGAATCGGATGAGTTGCCCAACCATGGCGGAATCAGGCCTTTTCGAGAACGGCGGCGAGCGAGAGGCCGAATGGCAGGTGCATACGCCCAAGCAGGTACCGTTCGACACCGAAGACGCGGGTGAGTACCCCATTGATCCATGCCGGAGGCAGTTGATCATCAGGCGTCTCGCTACCCATCAGTTTCTTGATCGCGCGCGATGCCACGGCGAACGGGAAGAGGAACGTGTTGAAATAGCTGCTGTGGCTGACTTTCAAACCAGCCTTTTCTGCCACCTCGGCAAGGCTTGCGCGGGTATAGCGGCGGAAATGGTGGTGAGTTTCATCATGTTTCGACCACAAGAAGGGGAAGGCCGGAACTGTAACGAGTATCTTGCCACGTTCAGAAAGGCGCTCGGCCAGTATGGCAAGCGACGACTCGTCGGCCTCGACATGTTCGAGCACATCGAAAAGACCGATCAGATCATAGCGATTGTCTTCGAAGGGTACCTCGTCAGGCAATGCACCAAAACGGATGTCGAGCCCCGATTTCTCCTCGGCCGCCTGGAGAGCGACGCTGTCGAATTCAAAAGCATCAACCTTGCCAAAATGACGCAGCATCGACAGATTTCCACCGCTGCCACAACCGGCTTCGAGGATCGCCGCATCGGGATTTTCCTTCAGAAGCGGTTGGATCAACGAGGCGATAATCTCGCGACGTGCGGAAAACCACCAATGCCGGGCTTCGAGTTCATCCATGCGCTCATAGACACAGCGTTCCATGTCAGTCTTCCTTGTCGGAGCAGCGGTGATGAGAACGGATTATATAGACTGGCCTTTGACGCACTTCTGTATAGATGCGGCCGACATATTCGCCGATGATGCCCAATGCGAACATATTCATGCCGCCGAAAACGAGGATCAGTATCAACGTGGAGGCATAGCCCGGGACATCGACACCAAAAAACAGGACTCTGGCAAACATAAATGCGGAATAGGCCAAAGACGCCAGTGCCAGTACCATGCCGATATAAGTCCATATCCGCAAAGGCACGGTGGAGGACGCGAATATACCGTCGAGTGCCAGTTTCCAGAGCTTCCAGTACGACCAGCAGGTTTCGCCGGCAGCCCGGGCCGGACGTTTAAAGGTGACCTCCTCGGCCTCGAACCCAACCCAGGAGAACAGCGCTTTGTTGAAACGCGACCGTTCACCAAGTTGGCAAATCGCACTCACCACCTCGCGGTCGAACAGGCGAAAATCACCCACGTCGCGCGGGATTGGCTGTTCTGCCATCGCGTTAAAGACGCGGTAGAAGGCGTTGGCGGTAAGGTTCTTGAAACGGCTGTCGCCATCGCGGCGAGCCCGGCGTGCATTCACAACCTTGGCTCCTGCAAGCCAGCGTGCGATCATCTCCGAGATCACTTCGGGGGGATCTTGCAAATCGACATCAAGCGGGATCACCGCCGCGCCCTCAGCATGGCACAGGCCAGCAAACAACGCCGCCTCCTTGCCGAAATTGCGTGATAGATTGAGCAATCCGATATCGCCGCGCTCGGCGGCGGCGGACATGATCAGCCGTTCAGTGGCATCACGGCTACCGTCATTGACGAAAAGGATTTCGAAACGGACCTGCGACCTGATGCCTTCAAGGACCGGGGTTACCGTGTCGAGGAAGGCCTGAATGCTCCCTTCTTCGTTATAAACAGGAACAATCAAGGTGACAGACCGGGCACCGGTTTTATCCGGGGCGGGTTTGTTGTCTTTTCGAAACGGGACAATGCTGATGGCGTTCATTGAAGCGTGCATTCTCATTTGGATCGGATTTGCCGGATCGGGCTCACACGCACCATTGAAGGTTTCAGCAATGGCAAAAGTATGGCGAAGGCGAGACAAAATTCAGCTGAATTCGGTTCTAAACCTGCCTCCTCCTGATCCCGCCGCTGAAGTGGTTCGCCCCAATTGTCAGGAAACGGACGATCAAAGTTGGGAATCCGGCGACACAAAGAGGAAGCGGATTTGTCGCGCAAGATCGTCGATTTAACGTGTCAATGCCCTGACAATGCCGGTTAGGGTTATGGCTGGAGCGTCATTGAGCGAAGTGGTGCTGCCGCATATGTCTGAAGTCGGAAACAGAACCCTGAAGATTTGATTTTCAATAGCTTGACACGCAACTGCCTATCCGGAAGACTGGCCAATAATTGCAAAAAAGCCGGGGGGCAAATTCGTAATTCGGCTCTTGGGTTAATGCTTTTTTGCAGCGTCTCTTTTTGTTTCATTGGATGAAGCTCGAGCGGGGCGGAATGCCTCTATCTTGATAGAATAGATGGCTTGGAGACAGCGACTCTGGAATATTACGAAAAGCGGTTTCAGCGCTACAAGCCAATTGGGTTGTTTTTTCCGTATCAAGTAATGCTAGGCTTAAAAGAAGCGGGATGCGCAGACAATGGCAAATATCGAAGATTATTCATTCCCTTCTGGCCTGCACCTTTGGATGCGATGGCAGTCGGATGACGCGCAGGCAAAACAGGAAATAACCGATTTTTCGATGCTGCCATTGCCGGGGTTTTTGACGAAGACTTCACGATTCCAGTCCCCGCCAACGAGGTGCACGCAACCACCTCGGTACATATGCTGACGCTTGCGCTTTTGAATGATCTCTACGGCATTGAATCTTGGGATTATTACAACACTGACCCATACCGATATGTCCGGGCCAATCTTGCCGTCAGCCGCCTGTTGGGGTTTAGGAAATTCTATATGACATGGGCCCTCTATGCTTTTACCTGTGAGCCTCTTGGCCAGAAGACGATGTACCCTGATAGGTTCCCAGCGGGGGCCGATCCAGATGAAACATTAATCAACAAAGCCAACTGGCACGAACTTGGCACACCCGATTTCACAACCAACGTGCCTGCAGTAATCGATGCCATTATGCGCGTGACGCAAGAGCCGACGGGTGTTGCTCCAACCCTGCAAATCTCGACCCCTTACAGCCTTGCGGCGGATATCAATGGGCAGGAACCCTTGCTGGCAGATGTCGTGAATGACCCCGAGACTGTTAACGCTTTGCTTGACCACCTTGGTGACGCCGTTCTGGCCCCGTGGATGGACCATTTTTTTGAACAATTCCCTGATGGTTGGACTGAGCTTTCGGATGCTTCTGGATCGCCTTTTTTCATTGGGCCCGAAAACTGCCAGAACATGTCCATTCGCTCGATCCGTCATATGCTCCGGGACAAGCTTTACGCCGACCGTGTGTTCGACAATAACTACCGCGGCGATTTCGTGACCGAAGTCCAGAAAAAGGTTCGCGCCTCACGCCCCCGTGGCGCAGTAGTTGCTGAAGATGCCCCCGGAGGCAAAAGCAAGCTGCTGAAGTTGACGGACGCCAAGGTCAGTGTGAACCCGATCTTCATTATGCGGCTGGAATCCGACAAGGTGGATATCTCGTTCTACGAGGAACAGGTGATCCAGCGGAATATGCCCCTGACGGTCGGCATCGGATCACCTGAGATTGATCGCAATAGTATCGAAGATTTGGCGGCGACCAAGGCCGAAACGGCTGAGAAGACCCGCGGATACGTGGCCGCCATCAAGCGCGTATGCGAAACGGTCAATTTGCCCGAAGATAACCATGTGGGTCAATCCTGGCCCAGCCATATCTATTTCGAAGACATCAACGGGCAATCACAGTTCGAACTGGTCGAAAACATCCTGAACGAAATCCGTAAATGCGCGCCATTTGTACGGCGGGTGTGACAAACGATCAGCCGCTAAAGTTACCGGCTAAAACCGGTTCACCCACTGCAGTTGGAAGCGTTCTGGCAGTATTTTCGGGGATAGATACAGGGCATCGCGATCAACCAGATACGTCGGACCATCTTCGGTTTGATGATGAATCAAAAATCCTCCTGATGCTAATTTCTCAAATCTGCCCCACGACTGCTGATTTCAGACAGAGTATTTATGGACAACAAAGACCTTGATCAATTTTCGAAAATGACGCTACCTGACGAGCCTGTTTTTCTAGGCTATATGAGGTTTCGATGCTCAAACTTATAAAAAACGCGAATGTTTTCAACCCTGATCCTCTAGGGCTATGTCATATTTTACTGGCAGGCGAAAAAATTGTTTATATTGGCTCAGATCTGCCGGATTTGGATTCTCGTCTTGGCGTCGAAATTCTCGACGTTACCGGTGAATCTGTAATTCCCGGTTTGATAGATGCGCACGCCCATATTACTGGCGGAGGAGGCGAAACAGGCCCCGCAAGCCGGGTGCCGCCTGTATTTTTGTCAGAGTTTACTTTAGCTGGTGTGACAAGCGTCGTTGGAGTTCTTGGAACCGATGATCTGACCCGCAACACCCAAACGCTTGTCACGCAGGCTTATGGTTTGCGCGAAGAGGGTCTTTCTGCTTGGTGCCACACAGGAGGGTACCATCTTCCTTTGACCACACTCACAGGCAGCACACGCGGAGACATCGTGTTTATCGACCCCATCATTGGTGTCGGTGAGCTTGCTGTAAGCGACCACCGCTCGAGCCAGCCCACGCTTGATGAATTTTTGCGCGTGGCAAGCGACGCTTATGTTGCCGGTCTCATGACGGGTAAGGCCGGTATCGTGCATTGTCATATGGGTGATGGCGAACGGGGATTAACCTTGCTAAGGGCTGCACTAGACAAGTCTGAAATCCCAGCACGGGTCTTCAATCCAACACATGTGAACCGCAACTTACCGCTCTTCTGCGAAGCCAAAGATCTGACCCGCAGGGGCTGTTACATTGATTTGACAGCTTTCCCGGAGGGCCATTCTGAGCCCGGCATCTCGGCGGCAGACGCTTTTCTGGAATATCGTGCAGGAGGATTTCCAGCAGATCGCCTGACAATCAGCTCAGACGGCGGCGGTTGCCTGCCCGCGTTTGACGCCGAGGGGCGCTTGACCCGGTTCGGCGTAGGATTATCGGGAACATTGCCAGACACATTGAAAGAACTTGTCCACCAAAATATCACTTTGGACGAAGCGCTGCCGCCGCTAACGTCAAATGTTGCCAATTTGCTTAAACTCAAGCACAAAGGGCGACTTAAAGTGGGGATGGACGCAGATCTTGTCGTGCTCGACGCAGAAACCAAAGTGCGGGATGTTATGGCCCGCGGGCGTTGGCATGTACGCGATGGAACGGCGGTCGTATTAGGAACCTACGAAAGCAACTGAGCCGCATTGGTTGCCTAACTGTGAAGTAGCAAGAAAGAATAAATCTGAAATGTGTCCAGCACCAGTTGTTCCCACGGCGGATCGTGGATTTATCATTCCCATTGGTGGAGGCGAAGACCGTGTCAAGGAAATGCAGATCCACCGCAGGTTTGTTGAATTGGCCGGTGGCGAAAACGCCGATATAGTGGTTATTCCCACGGCCTCTCAGCTCGAAGAAACCGGACCGGATTACTATCGAATTTTTTCGGATCTTGGAGCGGGGAATGTGGAGTTTCTGCCCATATCCCGGCGCGTTGATTGCGAAAACCCAGAGTTTTCTGAAATGCTCGACCGCGCCACAGGCATATTTATGACGGGCGGCAACCAGTTGCGCCTGTCGACAATTCTTGGCGGCACATTGGTCGCTCAGAAAATTCGTCGGCAGAATGCGATAGGCGTACCAGTTGCAGGCACCTCTGCCGGAGCGTCGATCATGTCCGAGCACATGGTCGCAGGAGGCGACAGCAACAGCGCACCTGCTGTCGGGAATGTCAGCCTTGCCCCTGGGATGGGATTGACCAATGCGGTTATCATTGATCAACATTTTACCCAGCGCAATCGACTGGGGCGTTTGCTGACGGGTACGTCTTACAACCCATTTCTGATCGGACTTGGCATTGACGAAGATACTGCCGCGTTTATTGGCCCGGATAATGTTTTCGAAGTTGTTGGCAGCGGCACCGTTACAACCGTTGACGCGAGCCACCTTACCCATTCATCAATGTGGGACGCGCGTGAGGGCGAGGCAATCAGCCTTCTGGGATTGCGCATTGACGTTATGGGTGAAGGATGCCGTTATGATCTGACCAACCGTCAGGCATACGCACCGGACGATCACGCCAGTTTTTGCAGCCTCGCTGCAGCGGAAATCAAGGTAGACTGACAAAACAAAAAACCAACCGGAGAATGCATCAATGAAAATAGTCTCGACCAATGTTTTTGTGGGGCCCAATGTCTGGGCCAGTTTTCCGGTCATTCGTCACGTTGTCGATCTGGGTGTTCTTGAAGAATGGCCATCCGTAAAGTTAGGTACAGAGTTTATTGATGGTCTGATAAATGCACTGCCGGGGCTTGAAGAACATGGCTGTTCTTATCGTGAACCCGGTGGTTTCATTCGGCGCCTGCGCGAAGACGAAGGCACTTGGATGGGCCATATTATGGAACATTGCGCTCTGGAGATTCAGGGTGTCGCGGGCACCGACGTTTCTTTTGGACGCACCCGTGGCACTGGTGACCCCGGACAGTACAATATGGTCTATGCTTATGGGCAGCGCGATGTTGGGCTTGCTGCAGGTCAATTGGCGATGCGCCTATTGATGCATTTGCTGCCTGCGCCTGTGAAATCGCAGGTCGACTATGAATTTGACGATGCATTTGATTGGGAAGATGAACTGCGCTCGTATGTTCTTAGCGCGCAACGCCGCGAATTTGGCCCTTCGACCGGCTCATTGGTCAAGGCCGCCGAAGAACGTGATATTCCCTGGATCAGGCTAAACAACTATTCTCTGGTTCAGTTTGGTCACGGAAAGTACCAACAGCGTATTCAGGCGACGATCACCTCGGAAACACGTCACATCGCGGTTGAACTGTCTTGCGACAAAGAAGACACCCACAACCTTCTGAACGATTTGGGCTTACCTGTACCGCACCAGCGTATGGTTTATAGCGCGCAGGAAGCAGTGAGAGCTGCAAAAAGCATTGGGCACCCGGTCGTTGTCAAACCGCTGGATGCCAACCACGGGCGTGGCGTCTCGATCGATCTCAACACTGACGAAGAAGTAAGTACCGCTTTTGATGAGGCGAAAGCGCATAGCAAAAGCCGCTCGATTCTGGTTGAAAGCTTCGTAACTGGGTTTGATCACCGAATGTTGGTTGTAAACAATGAACTTGTTGCCGTAGCCAAACGGGTCCCCGGTCATGTGATAGGCGATGGCAAGCAGACAATTGCCGAGTTGGTCGAAGAGGTTAACACCGACCCGCGTCGTGGTATTGGCCACGAAAAGGTCCTGACCAATCTTGAACTCGACAATCAGGCGATGCGCCTTATGGCAGATGCCGGCGTCACAAGGGAGACTGTGTTGCCAAAGGACGAACAACTGTTTCTGCGGGACACCGCCAATCTTTCAACCGGTGGTACAGCGATTGACATGACAGATGTCGTACACCCCGACAACCGAGATATGGCCGAACGCGCAATTAAGGCGTTGGGTCTGGATGTGGGAGGGGTCGATTTCCTTATTGACGATATCACCCAATCATACAAAGACATTGGTGGCGCTATTGTCGAGGTCAACGCAGCCCCCGGTTTCCGTATGCATGTCGCCCCAAGTGAAGGCACTCCACGCGATGTGTCTGGAAAAGTAATCGACATGCTGTTCCCTATAGGAACAGAGGCGCGCATTCCGATCGCAGCAATCACTGGAACCAACGGTAAAACAACAACCTCACGCATGCTTGCGCATATTATGAAAACCAGTGGTAAACATGTCGGCATGACGTCGACCGATGGCGTCTACGTAGATGGAAAACTAAGCGTCAAGGGGGACATGACTGGCCCCAAATCAGCACAGATCGTTTTGCGTGACCCTTCCGTTGACTTTGCGGTCATGGAAACCGCACGAGGAGGTTTGGTACGAAGCGGCCTCGGGTATCAACGATCAAATGTGGCTGCCTGTTTGAATGTAACAGCAGATCACCTTGGACTGCGCGGCATCAACACTGTTGAAGAACTTGCTGTGGTAAAACGTGTCGTGGTCGAAACAGCAACCGAAACAGCGGTTCTGAATGCTGACGACATCAACTGCCTGCGCATGGCCGATTTTTGCCAAGCAAAATCAATTTGTTATATCACGATGAATTCCGAACACGCTCTGGTCAAGGAACATATCCGTTCCGGTGGTATGGCAGTCGCCTTGGAAAAAGGCATGAACGGCGATATGATCACAATATACCACCACGGGCTGCACATGCCTGTGTTGTGGTCTCATCTGATCCCCGCTGCGATGGAAGGCAAGGCGTTGTTTAACGTGCAAAATGCCATGTTTGCAGCAGCTATGGCGTATTGTTTTGGCGTTGATTTGGACAACATTCGCCATGGTCTGCGAACGTTTGACACCAGTTTCTTTCAAGCGCCCGGCCGCACCAATGTTTTTGAAGAACACCCCTTCAAAGTTATTCTGGACTATGCCCACAACCCCGCCGCCGTGAACGCGATAACCGATCTAGCATCTCGCATGGATGTCGCAGGACGCCGGCTGTTGGTCGTGGCGGTTCCGGGAGATCGGCGTGACGAAGATGTTGCTGAAATCGCACGCACTATCGCTGGCAAATTTGATCACTTTGTCTGTCGTGCAGATGACAACCGTCGTGGGCGCGGCGACGATGAAATACCGCAAATGCTGCGTCAGAACCTCTTGGATAACGGTGTGCCAGATGACGCTATCACTGTTATCCCCGGCGAGACACAAGCAGTGGACCACGCGCTGAATATGGCGGCGGAAGGTGACTTGTTGATTATTTTGGGCGACGACAGCGCGCGCTGCTGGAAACAAATCATATATTTCCACAATGACGCAAAGCCAGAGCAGACAGTTTCGGCTCGTGTTGAAGAACCTGAAGCCTTTGAGCTGAGCGCCGTTATGGGCGAAGGAGAAACATTGATCCGCGACGAACGCGGTGTGCGCCTCGCGAGAAACACTGACGAAGACGGTGATTGAGGGGCTGCATAATGGATTCGATTGAAGACATCGAAGATGCCCTGTCGATCACGATTCCGACCTCAGATAGTCTGCAAGTCGAAGACTGTCGGCGCCTGACGGGACCTGGATTTCTCTGGGATCATCCGGGTGCTGTGGTGCAGCTTGAACTCCGGAATGTTAGTGCAGAAAAGGTCGTAGACCTATGGAAAAAGAATGCGCGCCGGGTGATGGATGTCATCGCATGGCATGACCAGCAGATTACAGCGCGCGCCTACGATGGCGGCGTTAACTTGGCGATATCTGCGCCCATCGATCAGCTGTATTCAGCGGTCTTTGTAGCGCAAACCGCATTGCATTTTTCTTCCGCTGAGTTGCTGGGAAAAGCTTCTGGTGATTTTGACAGTATGATCAAAGATCTTCAGAATGTTATGCAGCGCGAGGCAAATCCGGTGTTGATAGCGCTTGTGAACGCTGCTGAAGACCGCGGCATTGATGCCCTGAGCGATGATGAAACACTGTCATTGGGACATGGTGCCGGCGCAAAAATTTGGCCCATGACATCCCTGCCTAGCCCAGAAAACGTCGATTGGAAAAAGTTGCATAATGTTCCATTGGCGATGATTACAGGCACCAATGGCAAAACGACAACCACTCGCCTCTGCGCTGCAATAGCCAGGGCGGCAGGCAAAGTGTCGGGCCTCACGTCTACAGATTTTGTCCGTGTCGGCGACATAGTTCTGGACCGGGGCGACTACTCCGGACCCGGTGGGGCACGTCTTTTGTTGCGTGACAAACGATTGGAACTTGGCTTTCTCGAAGTCGCGCGCGGCGGTATTCTTCGTCGTGGATTGCCAACTCGCAAAGTGCGTGCCGCTGTCGTGACAAATGTTGCTGCCGATCATTTAGGCCAATACGGCGTTAACACTGTTCCTGAATTGGCGCGCGCCAAGTTTGCGGTGCATCGCGCGTTAACAGAGGATGGAGTTTTGGTTCTGAACGCTGATGACGCCTATATCGTCGATGAAGCAAATCAGACTGACGCCAATATCTGGTGGTTTTCACTCAACCCTGCTTCACCGCAGCTGAAAAAAGCGATTTCGGCATCGACTCCCTGCGCGTGGCTTGATGCAGAACAGATCGTTTTCTTTGACGGACAAAGAACAAAGCCCGTTGTCAACGTTCATGACATCCCAATCACAATGCGTGGGGCCGCGAGGTACAACATCCAAAATGCTCTGGCTGCAACATGCATTTCTCGCGCACTCGGACTAAGCGATGATGCCATTTCTGACGGCTTGACACGTTTTGGAAACGACCCAAAAGACAACCCTGGGCGGTTAAATGAATTCGAAAGCAATGGCGCTCGAATATTCGTTGATTTTGCTCACAATCCACATTCGATCGCTGCGGTATCTGAAACGGTTTCAAAAATTCCTGCTAACAGACGTTTTGTTATGTTGAGCCACGCGGGTGATCGGTCTGACCAAGATATCAGAGATGTCACTGAAACGGCGTTAAAAATGAATCCCGATTTTGTGGTCGCCGTTGAGCTTGCTGACTATCTGCGAGGGCGAACACTCGGTGAAGTTACACAGCTGATAAAAGAAACATGCAAGAAGCATGGATTACAACCGGACCAGATCATTTCTGCGGAATCTCCCAATGCTGGTGCCGAAGAAATTCTGCAGAATCTTCAGCCTGGGGATCTTGCTTTGTTATTGGTTCTTTCCGAGCGAGACCAAGTTTTAGAGCTTCTTTCTAACTAAAAAACTGGGCCACTGTGGGTTGTCTTCCGGCGAGGTTACGCAACCGCTCAGGCGGGCTCAAGCTAGGTTACTCTGACAAAACAATCTGGCGTTTTTTCGGGGTAATTAATATCTAGCTATACTTAACCAATGCTTCGCTCTACCGCGTTAAGTCATTGGACCTGCAGTGGATAATCTTTGCGTAATTGCCAAAAGTTCCCGTCAATTCTTGTCAGGGGGCGCTCCGAAGACCCCGGCAATGCCCCCGTCCGTAAGGCAAGCGCAATGTCAGACAGCACCGCAGGGTTCTCGCGAAAATAGGCGTGTCCGGACTGTCCCCGAACCTGCTCAACCTCAATAAAATTTACGTTCTGGATTCTTTTAAAAATCACGCGTTCGCTTTCCCCGAGATTTTCGGAGGAAATCCGGCCGAATCTCAACCCTGCCATTAAGGTTTGCGACAAGCCCAGTGCCCCATCTTTCGAGTTCATATATACAATAATCTGGCCAAAAGCCGGGCCAAACTGCTCTGCGATCAGTCGCTGACACACTACACCAAAATCAAGGTCGGGGGCTGCTAGAATCAAGGTGTCGAGCTTCAGGGAACGGCGCGGATCGCGCCCGGCTGCACGCTCAGCAATCACCAGTTCCCTCAGCGCGCTGGTCGCGACATCCGTACCACGGCTATGCGCAATCAGATGAATTCTTTCAAGTTCCGTAACCGAAGACAGCGCCCGCAAAAACTCTTTAAGGTGAAAGATCGAAAACTCCCCCGACTCCCGGTCGGTAAAATAACCAAATAGACCTGAACTATCCGCTGGCCAGGAATATACAATCGGTACACCGATCCGGCCCGTGGAATGCCAAATATTGGCTAACGTTGTTACCCCATCATCAAACCCATTATTGAACCCGTGTATGAAAATCACAACGTCGCGCCGGTTAGCCCGCTTCAGTTCAGCCGAAACGCGCCGTTGAAACGCCCTTTTTTGTTCTTGATAAGGCGCCAAAGCACTTGGCAAAGGTCTTGCCACCCCGTTTTTCAATTCAAAGGGCAGCGGAGTGGGTGAAAACTGAACCAGCGTTTCAGCGTCGCCTGTCACAATCGCTGGCATTCTGTTCCGATTTGCCGACTGCTCTTGCAACAAATCTGACCAACTCCATCCGGGGGCAAGATTAACTTCTATTCGCCCAAATGCCATTGCCGGGGACCGTTCGTGTGAAAAGTTCATTTTTCCTTCGCGCGTTGTGACTGCGCGTCGATCTGTTACAAACAGTATATCAGGCGAGACTGTACGAAGGTACTCTGGCACCTCGCTTTCGGGATAGCTCCCTTTTTCCACATAGATTGTAGGTGCCTGAGCAAGTCGATTTACCTTTTCGCAGGCCCCCAGAAGCAGCAAAGTGAAGACCACTGCTAACATCGGCAAAAGGCTGCTCCAACATATTGGAACAATTACCGAAAACACCTTTGAAATCTGGTTCATCGTTTTCCGTGCCGCCTAGATGTCTTCCGCACCTCCAGCCTACAGGGTTGAGGGTCTATTGCAATCGCGCTGTGTTCACAGTTTCGGGTTTGAAACTTTCATTTTACAAGCGCCGCAAATGCAGTTTTTGTTAGCAATTCCGTCAACGCGCCTTCGCAGAGTTTCGGCGGTGAATATCAGTCAAATCTGTTCCACCAGAGCCAGGCTAATTCATGGCTGATACCAATGCCGCGCTCGTGCGGCAGATTCTCAACATTGCAAAGCGAAAAACGGAAGCAAACATACATCATCATTCATGAACACCATCGGAGTATTCCGCCGCCGACGAAGTACCAAATCACGCCGCAGCCGAGTCAAGCGCCCGGCGACACAAACCTTTAAGTCTTTCGACACCCACTGGCTCGACTGCCTGAATTGGTACAACCGCGTAGCGTTTTGACAACGTGTCTCGCACTTTTGCGATCTGCTCATGTTCCGACTGGGCGCGTTTGCGCAACAACGGCTGGCTTGTTTCGGCAGCGGCAAGGCTGGAATTGATGATCCAGCCCCACGGCTCGATCCCGGCGCGGCGCAGGTCGTTCTGCAGATGGGCCGCCTCCAGAACCGGTGTGGTTTCCGGTAAGGTCACGATCATGATTTTCGTCTGTTGCGGGTCCTGCAGGCGCATCATCGGGGTGACCAGACGGGCGCGGCTTACCTTGTCCTGATGGCGTAGAATATCCTTGTGATAAGACCCCGTCGCATCAAGCAACAACAACGTATGCCCGGTCGGAGCTGTGTCCATGATGACGAATTTCCGGCCGCTTTCACGGATCACCCGGGAAAACGCTTGAAACACAGCGATTTCTTCGGTGCAAGGTGAACGTAGGTCCTCTTCCAGCATCGCGCGGGCCTGATCGTCTAGGTCCTTGCCTTTAGTCGCCATCACATGGGCATGGTAGTTCGCGGTTTCCACGGCTGGGTCAATACGGCTGACCGTCAGGCCGGGCTGATCACCTGCCAGTGTTTCAGAAATATGGGCCGCCGGATCAGTGGTGGTCAACAAGACCTCGTGGCCCCGGGCCGACAATTCGCTGGCCACAGCTGCCGCCATGGTCGTTTTCCCAACACCGCCTTTACCCATGAACATGATCAAACCCTTGCCTGGGCCTTCGATATCATCGACCAGCTTTCCAAGCGTGGGGAAACCCGACTTCTCGTTCGTGGTGGATTGCGAGTCGACAACGACATCCTCCTCGCCGGCTGCAAATCGTTTCAACGCCGCAAGGCCGACGAGGTTTTCTGAACGCAACGCGAAAACCGTACGCGGCAGGGCCGCAACCTCCGGCGTCATCCCCGCCAATGCATCCTGATCTCGTTTCAGAAGGGCAGACGCCAGCAGATCACCGCCCGTTTCCTCGGGCATCATACCGTTAATTGCCAGATGCTGGTTCCTGATGCCGATGGCAGCCAGTTCAGATGAGGTACGGGCCACCTCCGCCAGTGCCGAATGCCGGGGCCGCGCCACCAGAACCAACCGTGTGGCATCGCGGTCAGACAACCGGTCAACTGCAGCCGCGTAACGGTCGCGCTGTTTTTCCAGCCCGGCCAGCGGGCCCAGGCACGAGGCGTCGCCTTTGCCAGCTTCGAGAAAACCCGACCAGGCGCCAGGCAGTTTTAGCATCCGTATCGTGTGACCGGTCGGCGCCGTATCGAAAATGACGTGATCATAACGATCCACCAGATCATTATCAGTCAGCAGGGCCGTAAATTCGTCAAAAGCGGCAATTTCAATGGTACAGGCGCCGGAAAGCTGTTCTTCGATGCTTTTCAGCGCCACTTCAGGCAAAACACCCCGCATCGGCCCCACGATGCGTTCGCGGTAATCTGCTGCTGCTTCCTCGGGGTTGATTTCGATCGCATCAACACCGGGGGCGGTAGCGATTTTCGTAATTCGGTTGCCGATTTCTCTTTCAAATACCTGCCCGACATTTGACGCAGGATCCGTACTGACGAGCAGGATCATCTTGCCCTTGCTGGCAAGATCAAGCGTTGTCGCACAGGCCAGCGAGGTTTTGCCAACGCCGCCTTTGCCGGTGAAAAATACGAATTTAGGCAGGCTCTTGAACATGGAAGTACTCGCTTTTGTTTCAAAATGGTTGAGGCCGGGTCAGCAACATCCGGAGGAGGTTTCTTCGGCACTTTTCTTGCTACCACAGTAGCCGCTTATGCTGCCGTCCTGGCCCGACGTTCCGGTTTCAGATGTATACGCGACGCCCGCCATTTCAGCGAGTTCACCCCGCGCTGGATAGCGGCCAGACGAGTTCAGCGTATCGCCGAGCATGATGACCGGTAACCCCTCGACGCCGGAGCTTTCCAGCACCGCCTTAACCTTGTTGTTCTCTGCGAATTTGGCAGGTTCCTGAGACAGGTTGATGCGCGTAACCGCGATGCCTTTCGATTTTAGCCAGTCAAGATCGGCGGCAAATGTAACTAGCTGCTGTTCAACTTCCGCACCACAAATGCCGGTGGAACAGCACATAGCCGGATCATAGACGGTTACGTTGGTCATTGGGGAACTCCTGTTTTCTGGGTGTTAGAATGTTCAGTGATAGCGTTTGACAGCTGCTGCAAGGCATCGCTCAGTGTGGCACGGGTGCAGGCTATATTCAGGCGGGCAAACCCTTCGCCCTCGACCCCGAAAGCCTGCCCGCGGGTGACGGCCCAGCCAGCACGCTGGCGCAGAAAGGCGGTCAGGTCGCTCGGAGACAATCCGAGCGCGCGAAAATCAAGCCATAGCAGAAAGGTCCCGTCAGGTTCGATCAGCTTCACGTTGGGAATGTTTTCCAGATGCGTGCGTACCAGCGCCAGATTGCCTTCGATATAGCTTAGGGCATCGTCCAGCCATTCGCCGCCCCGTGAATACGCGGCGACCATCGCCGCACTGGAAAACGCGTTATTCTTGTTGACGGTCAGACGGCTGTTTTCAACTTGAAACGCCTTGCGTCGCGCTACGTTCGCAATCACCGTGAAGGCCGAACAACAGGCGGCGATGTTGAAACTTTTGGCAGGCGACAGACAGATGATCGAATTGTCCGCATAAGCCGGCCCAAGCGCGGCAAAGGGGGTGTAACGATGGCCCGAAAACGTGACATCGCCGTGAATTTCATCCGACACCACCAGCACATTATACCGCGCGCAAATTTCACCCAACTGCTGCAACTCGGCCTTAGTCCAGACCCTCCCGACCGGGTTATGCGGGTTGCACAGGTAGATCATTCTGGTGCGCGGCTCGGCTGCCAGCCGCTCCAGCCCGTCGAAATCCATCTCGTACCGGCCGTCGTTCAGGATCAGCGGGTTTAAGACCAGTTCACGGTTGTTTTCGCGCAGGATATCATAAAAGTCGAAAAACACGGGCGACTGCACAATGACGCCATCACCGGGTTCCGTGAACAGCGAGGCGGCAATTGCCAGGCTGTTCAGCACATTCGGTGCGCGCAGGATATGCGCGGGGTCCACCTGCCAGCTATGCCGGGATTGCAGCCATGCGGTGAGCGCGGGCATCAATCCGGCCGGCACCGCCTCATAGCCAAAAATGCCGTGGGCCAGGCGCTGTTGCAGGGCTTCGAGCACAACGGGCGGGGCCATGAAATCCATATCAGCCACCCCTGCTGCAAACAGGTTTTCACCATCCTGACCTAATACCATCGGGTGGACTTTGAGCGCCGGAACTTCACGCCGGTCGATCCGCCGGTCAAATAGGTTTTCTGTCTGCGTTTCCACCATTTAGAAATCTTTCATGTTCGGTTCAAGCCCCGGTCAAAGGCGGTTCTTCTGCCAGCAGCCAATTGAAAAAACCGTTGCAGGCAATGCCCCAACAAGCAGCGCCGTGACAAAGGTGGCGATGTTCCCATCTGCCAGCCGTTTGGCCATGATCCCCGAACCATGCTGCAAAAAAACCTGTTTGGCATGTCAGCGTTCCCTGTTCATGAGTTTTTAGCCGCCGCCAATGCGTCAGCAAACCTGCCTCTGTCCACATTGCCGCCCGTTATGACAACAGCAATGGTTTTGCCGGTGATACCGATCTTTCCGCTCAAAACGGCTGCAAGGCCAACCGCCCCACCGGGTTCCGCCACGATTTTAAAATTTTGGAATGCAAACAGCATGGCGTCCCGGACTTCATCGTCTGTGACAGTCAGCACACCTGCCAGCAGTTCCTTGTTGATGGAAAACGTAAGGGAATTGGGAGTCGGCGTCATGATCGCGTCGCAAATGGTTTTACGGCCTACCGGGTTCTCGACCCGTCGACCAAGGGCAAGCGATCTGCGCGTGTCGTCAAACAACGCGGGCTCCACCCCGAAAACCTGCGTTTCCGGTGACATCGCTTTCATAACAAGCGCGGTGACAGCAGACAGACCTCCGCCGCCACAGGGAACCAGAACCACATCAGGAGGTGTCTCTGCCTGCTGAAGGATCTCAAGTGGCACGGTCCCGCCGCCTGCCAGAATACGCCGGTCCTCGCTGGGCGGCACTATGATGCGCCCGGTATGACCCCGCAGGCGTGCAACCACGTCATCGCTGGAATCCTTTTCACGCTCAAATGTGACGACCTCTGCGCCCAGCGCGCGCGTATGATCCATCTTTGCCTGTGGAACATCGCTTGGCATGACAATCAACGCCGTGGTGCCCAGCAGTTTTGCCGCCAAGGCAACCCCCTGCGCATGGTTGCCCGAGGAATAGGTGATGACGCCACGGGCTTTCTGGGTCGGGCTCATTTGGCTGATGCGATTATACGCCCCGCGGAACTTGAATGCCCCAGTCCGTTGCATGGCCTCATTCTTGATCAAAAGCCGGCCTTTAAGCCGCGCGTTCACTTCCGGGCTTTGCAGCAACGGCGTCAGCGTGATGGCAGCAGCCAGCGTCCCTGCAGCGGTGCGCACTTCATCCAGTGTTGGCGCGCTCAGTATCTGGTCAGGGTTCGCCTGCATCGGATTGTTGGCTTTGTTCACTGGCGGTTTCTCTCTGGCAGATTGAACTGGTTGTCTTATCGGATGAGTCTTCTTAATAAATCGTCATCTGCCGAATTATCAATTTGGCTATCCGATCCCAGCAGCCTTGTCAAGATTCGTTACTTCGGGTATTGCCGTAATATGGATCAGATCAAAGCAATAGAGGCCTTTGCAGCCCTTGCCCAGGACAGCCGCATGTCGATTTATCGGATGCTGGTGCGCGAAGCACCCAATAGTCTGAATGTCGGCGAGATTTCCAGCCGTCTGAACATTGTTCCGTCAACCCTGTCAGGTCATCTGGCCGTGCTGAAACGGGCCGGATTGCTGAAATCGACGCGCCACCAACGCGAAATCCACTATTCCGCCGATATCGGAGCCATGAATGACCTAGTCAGCTTCATGCTGCAGGATTGCTGCAACGGACAGGTCCAAAACTGCGCTGAAATCCTGACTCTGCTGGATCAGCCCTAAGGCTGGCCATACGGGCCGTTAAAGATCACTGCCGACCTGGAAAAGGCAATCTCCGCGCTCAACCCGGCCCGGTACACGCTTGCACAGAACCATGCCGCCATGCTGGAAATCCAGTACCTTCGGTTCACGCCAAGGTTCTTCCGGAAAATGAATCTGACCGGCTGAATCGCCCTTTTTCACTACATCCTCCACGTCGTAAAACGGTTCAAACAAGCCATTGTCATAGGCGATGACGCTATCTGTAATCGTCAGTTCGCGCGTTCCATTCATGGCATCTGCTTCATACCCAGGCAACATGCCGATGCTATGGAGCATCCGCCGGATCCCCCGTTCCGTCAGCGCCAGAATTTCCTTGGAGACGGTACCACCGCCTCCAAGCTCTGCCATCAGGGTTATGACCCCTTTGCGCCCTGCCCCGCCCATGGCCGTGCGCGCCTTTGTCTCGCGCCCGCCGCCGCTCGTGAACACCCACGCGTAAGGCGCATCAAAGGCGTCTTGCAGTTTGATCAGTTCTTCGCGCTCATGGGCCGAATTCCCCATACCGCGCAACAGCGTCGGCGGGTAGTAAAGCGACGAACCCCCTGAATGAAAGTCAAAGAAATAGTCACACTTCGGCAGAAGAACCTCTTCGATGTAGTGCGCAATCATCTGGGTGGGCGTGCCTAGCGGATCGCCGGGAAAGGTCCGGTTGAGATTGCCGTCGTCAATCGGCGACGTTCGTGTCCCTGCCTGTGCCGCCGGAAAATTCGCCATCGTCAGAATAATCAAACGGCCGCGAATGTCACCCTTATCCACCTCACGGCAAAGCTTGCTCAATGCGATCTGCGCCTCGTATTCATCCCCATGATTGCCCGCAATGAGCAGCGCAGTCGGCCCATTGCCGCTCCTGACCATCACGGCGGGAATAAGGATCTGGCCGTTTGCACTGCGGTGAACCGAATGCGGCAGACGAAGATACCCAGTTTGCTTCCCATCAACCTCCAAATCGATATCCGAACGGATGAGGGACTCTGACATGATGGGCGTTCCTTTGAAACTTGCAGGCCCCGGCTGTGAGCCGAAACTTGCGCAAGTTGATGCTGCCAACTTAAGCAAGCATTGTCAAAAATGCCAAGGGATGCCTGAAGGTCTGTCGCTGGCTTCAATGCATCCAGAGTTTTGCGTGAGAGTGGTTCCTCCATTGGAAAACAGGACAAGATAGCGACCTGCCGCTTGTCTGTTTATGATCTGGGAAAGATCATGGCTGGATGCGCCGCTCGTACGGCCAGCCAACCGGTCACGCAACCAAACGGTCAGGTATGTTGAATCTCAGGCAATTTTGACATAGCCGCATAGCACCATGCGCGGATTGCCTCCTGATCAGCTGGTAACGCCTCGGCCAATCCGTCGACAAATTTGTCAAAGTCTTGGCGGCAGGCGCCTCCAACACCAACGAGCACTGGAATACCAAGTTCCAGGGCAGACCCAATGACGGTGCAAAAGCCCCTACCCGCCGCTTCCTCTGGACCGAATTTATTAAGGATAAAGAGATCGGCCCCCTCTATAGAGCTATGCTCTACTGCGGAAACCGTGTTGGCGATCGCTCCCGGGTCCAACCGGCAACTGTCCGAGCCCTTCCCCAAAGCTTGGGTGATCTTGATCTCGGGGCCATCTGGTAGAACTTTTACTTTCATGTCGCAGCCGTTTTCGAAGGCACTCTCGTGTTGCATAACCTTGACGATCCCGACAAGGGCTGCACCTTCGATCTGAAACTGAGTAGCGATCTCGGTCAGCAAACGGTCCGTTTCCCCCCGCAATTCTGAACTAACCCGGGCAATTTTCATGTTAACCTCCTTGCGTCCTTTTGGGCGCGATGGATCGCTTGGCGTGTCTGTCCCTTAAAACAGACAGAAGATCGCCCTATAAGCAACCGCATTCATATGGTTAAGCCGCGCTACTTCCGCTTGGTAGCCGTTGAAATATCACGCGGCATCCTGCCACAAAGCAAAACCAGAGAAGACGCAGTCCGTGATACCTCGCACCCTGTCGCTCCAGCTCCCTTTGAAAAGAAGGTTTTGGATTTCCAGCGAATGACAATCAACCATCACACCCAAGCCCAAACATTCTACGTTCCAGACTGCAGAGGCATTTGAGTACCGGTAGCCTGGATTCGCTGTTATTACGCCAGTGTGTGAGACAATCGATTCAGCCTTTTTGCGTTAGAGGGTGGAAACATGGGTTTAGAACTTAGATCCCTGCTCTACGTCAGCTTAGAAAAGGCCATCGTCACCGGTTCGGTTTTCTATCACCTCATCGGCGATCACGGCACCAGCAGCGCCAATAGCCAACTGGACGCATCCTGAAAAACTTACCCAAATTGTTGCAAACCCCAAAATCATCCAAAATTTGTTTCGCATGCGCTGTACTCCTGCCATCAAGCTCGTGAGACTATCGCCAAAACTACAGAGAATGTAAGGGGTTTACCAACGCGCCAATCCGGCGCTAGTCCAAATTCCGCCAGGAATGTCTCTACAGTTCGAACCGCGCCACGTTTCGTCATCGTCAGACATCACCAGAATGGGCTATTTTCCGCCAACCTTTAAGCCTCAGTTTACGTTGGACAAAATCGAGTTATACACTACATTTACACATTAAATTCAACAGGTTATCCACAGCTCAGCAACGCAACTGCGAAGAATTTTTCTTGCGCGACTCGCCCCGGTCTGAGAAAGTTCATCCAATGCGAAGGTTCTTAGGAAGCGGAGCAGAGCAAAGGCTTCTCAAAGCTAGAGCTGAAAGAAAACCGGTCTTCGGAAACGGGTCATGATGCAAAGGCTTCAAGGAAACAGATCAGGCCATATGGGTTCTTCGGAGCTTGAATGGGATGGTAATGTCAGCAAGCTAGAGCGGGTTACAATTTGTTTTCGGACATTTTGTGACAGCGAGGTTTCTTCGGAATCCGAGCAACTGGGCCCGTAGCCCTCTGGGGGGAAAGGTTCAGGATGGCGTCAGGGTGTGTCTTTCAGACACGAAGCAAGGGTTCGCCCAAGCACCTGACGCCTTCTCTAATTTCACCACCCCTCCTTTCATTTCACCGCCAAAAGTCTATTGATAGGCTTTATAGCTGTGCTTTAGGTATTCAACCTTGTTGTGCCGAGGGTGGCATCATTATGCACTCTATGCATGAGGGTGAATCCTGCGGCCAATAAGGTCTCAGGGTGTTTGCACTTCGTTTGACACGTCAATTTAGCTTGCCACGGCCAAGCTAAGCTTGGACACTGTGGCTAATGAATCGGAAGGTCGATATGCTTGAAATCAGCACAGGAAAAATTGTTCGTGTCATCATGTTATCGCGCGAGTACGGACCCGACAGCAGACAACTATTCAACTACATCTCCGGCATGAATGATGACGAGAAAGTCAGCCTGGTCGCTTTGATGTGGATTGGCCGTGATAGTTTCGACGCCGAAGAGCTTGAAGAGGCTAAGGAGGAGGCAACGCGTGAAGCTACTGCACCAACTGAGCAGTATCTTTCGGGCATTCCGAGCCTCGCGGAGCATTTGGAGAATGGGTTGGATGCACTGGGCATAGACGTCGCCGATGTGGAGGATCACATGTAGCGCTTTAGGGCGTTACGTGCCTAAATTTTAAAGATTTTTGCCAACTTCTTCCATGGGTTTAACGCGATGCGCCGTCGCTCTAAAATTCATGTCCCTGACGATCTACGGTTTCGCTGTCAAACTTGAAAACAGCGCCTAATTCGGCCTCCATGCAGCCGCTCATGATAGCTAAAGTGAGTAAGACAAGAAAACGCAAATCAACCCCTAAAATTTTCATACATGCGGGCCGCCGACCTTGAACAACAAACGAACCAAAAGAAGATCGTTCGAAATGTGAAAGCAGCCACTTCAGCTTACCAAGATGCTGGCATCAACAGCATGATATTCATCAAGCGACACCTCCCACGCTTCAGATGAAAGATGGCTGTACGATCTGTTTCGTTTTCTAAAATGTAAAAATAATGTTTATAACCAGCGATTTAAGCGTTCGAGATGAGGCTCAACATCGCCAATGCATTTTGTGACCCATTGCTTGTCATAATATGTGTCCAGATAACGCTGCCCGCTGTCGCACATCAGTGTGACAATCGACCCCTGGCGCCGCTCGGCCATCATCTGTTCGGCGGCCTGTAACGCACCCCAAAGGTTTGTACCGGTGGAGGCCCCGGCCTTACGCCCTGTCAGTTTTTCCAACCAAAGTATTGTGGCGACACTCGCCGCATCAGGCACCTGAACCATCTTGTCGATGACATCGGGTTGAAATGAATGCTCCACCTTGGGCCGCCCGATACCTTCAATCCGACTGGATTTGTCCGAAGTCAGGCTCCTGTCTTTTTTGACATAGCTGTCATAAAAAACCGAATTTTCAGGATCAACAACAACAAGCTGCGTCGAATACCCTTTGTACAAGATGTATCGCCCGAGCGTTGCAGAGGTACCGCCTGTTCCGGCACTCATGACCAATGTATCGGGAATCGGGTATTCTTCCCGCTTCATCTGCATAAAAATGCTTTCTGCGATGTTGTTGTTTCCACGCCAATCGGTTGCCCGTTCTGCATATGTAAACTGATCCATGAAATAGCCGCTTGTTTCCGAGGCAAGTTTCACAGCTTCGCTATGCATCTGCGGTGACGAGTCAACAAAATGGCAACGTCCTTCATATAGCTCGATTTGCCTGATTTTGGTCTGCGCGGTGCTTCGCGGCATAATGGCGACAAAGGGCAAGCCAATCATCTGCGCAAAATATGCCTCTGATACCGCAGTACTGCCGGAAGAGGCCTCTATGACAGTCATACCTTCCCTGAGCTTGCCATTACAAAGCGCATAAAGAAAAAGGGAGCGGGCAAGCCGGTGTTTCAGGCTTCCTGTAGGATGCGTACTTTCGTCCTTAAGATAAATGTCCACGCCCTGAAGTTTGGGGACATTCAGCTTGAAAAGATGCGTATCAGCGGAGCGCTGGTAGTCAGCTTCGATCTTGTTGATTGCAGCGGTGACCCATTGGTTCATTCTATATGACTTTCGTTTCGCGAACCCGCCCAGAATTACAAAGAACAGTGCAGCTTACCAGCGGTTTCGGCGCGTTAAATCTCTGGCACTGAAAGCCTAACAATGGGTGCTATTGTTGCACGACCCTTGGACGCCCCTGTTCGTCAATAGCCACAAAGGTAAAGACCGCCTCGGTTACTTTCTCACGTTCACCGATCCGGTCACGCAAGACCCATGCTTCTATTCCGATACCCAGCGAGGTGCGCCCAACGCGCTCTACCTGCGCATAAATGCAAAGAACATCGCCAACCTTTACCGGTCGAATGAACTTCATTGCATCAATGGCTACCGTCGCAACTCGGCCTTCCGCACTTTTGCCGGCGACAATACCTCCGGCGATGTCCATCTGGGACAATACCCAACCGCCAAATATATCACCGTTAACATTTACGTCCGCAGGCATGGCCAAGGTGCGTAAGGTAAGTTCACCCTCTGGAAGCTCAGTTTCGCTCATCTTTTTCTCCTTGATGCGGCAAATACAAACGATAGCTGTCTTTGATCGTGAAGCAACCTTCCTTACATCTTTCTCCCCGTTGGATCGCAGCGGGGTCTGGGGTTTCGAAAATTACATAATCCTGTAATATGTTAAAACCCTACGCTGCAGTTTTTGAAAGACGCAGTAAATTACGCGTTTGCCTACATCTTCTGATCAAGCAATAACTGACGTTAGCGGACTATTTCTTTTCGAGTTCTGCCTGAATCTGAATCTGTGTATAGCCTACACAAAATTGGGGGAAAGATGCGCGTTTTTCTAGCGATTGACCTCCCTGAACAGGTTGTGGATACGCTTTCGACGATCCAGAGTTTCTTGCCCGTCGGCCGCCCCGTCGATGCCCTAAACTTTCATCTAACCCTAGCTTTCCTGGGCGAGCAGCACGATGAACTGGTTGAAGAAATACATCACAGCCTTCAACTGCTTAGTGCCCGGCCGTTCGAACTCGAACTTGCCGGGCTCGATATTTTCGGAAGTAATGAGCCAAAAATACTCTACGCAGGTGTCACCAAGAACGAAGCGTTGGCCAGTCTGCACAAAAAAATCAGAGGCGCTTTGCACGCTTCAGGATTGCAGCTGAGCAGGGAGCGGTTCCACCCGCATGTAACGCTGGCACGTTTCAAACGAGGGATATCTCACAAGGAGTTGGAAAGATTACGCAGTTATGTATTCGAACATTTAAATTTCAAACTCGATGCTTTTACCGTAAGTCATTTTTCGCTCTATCGCTCCACGCTACATCGGGACGGCGCCATACATGAAAAACTGTCGCGATATCCGCTTATTTAAGAACGTTTTCGAGCAGTAAAGAAGAAAGCGCCCTTAGGGGAATGAGCGATCGACTGTCGAAATGACGAGCCTTAAACAAAGGTTTACGCGCAATATTGCCAGCATCAGATGGCGTCTCGGCTGTTTTAGGCCGATTCTTGTTAAAGATTAATCTGGTTGTTGTCACGGTCAAATTGCGCAAATAGCGTCCAGTTTAGCACTTAAGGAGGGGGCTGCCTTAAGTGTGTCGCGGGCTGTAAACTTATGTTTTTGCAGCACTATAAAGCCTCGATCTTCTTCATTGGGATACGAGGAATCGCTCTGGTCAGGTGCTTGGCCAGATCCGGGAAAAGTGCGCCATTTCGCAGGCGTTATTACCCCGGGGGAACGTTGGAAACCAATCGGGCACTCAAAAAACGAGAGTCCAATAAAAGGAAGTGACATATGTCAAAAGCGAACAATCTTGAAATTCTGATGCTTGGACTGATCAACGCTGAGCGCGCGGCTGCCGGAGTTGCCCCCCTCACCTTTGACGATAATTTGAATGATGCAAGCGAAGATCACAGCACCTGGATGCTTGATGCAGATGTTTTTTCCCACACAGGGAGTGGCGGCTCCAACCCAACCCAACGCATGGAGCGTTCTGGGTTTCAATTTGAGGGTGCATGGCGAAGCGGCGAGAATATTGGTTTTCAAAGCGAACGTGGCGACCCTGGTTTAGAAGACGACGTAGAGGCCATTCACCAAAGCCTGATGAATAGTCCGGGACACCGCGCAAATATTCTGAACTCCAATTTTGAAGAAATTGGAATTGGCATCGAACGTGGTGATTTTTCTTCCGGTGGGCGTGGGTTTGACTCTGTGATGATCACCCAAAACTTTGGAACCACTGATGCTGTCAACCTCGGCGTGCCTGTACCTGATGTACCGGATACCCAAGGAGACCAGTCAGACATTGTAGGGGAGATGACAACAGAAATTCCACAGCCGCCAGCCGAAGAAAACGACGAGGTTGTCGTAGACGAAGACGAAGTCGTAGACGTTGTAGAGAACGAAGACCCTGTTGCTGAAGACACCGAAGACGCAGATGAAGTCGTCACGGATACAGACGAGACTGTAGCAGCAGAAGAGGAAGGCGACACAGACAACGAGCCAGAAGACATCGTCAACGCCGAGGACCCTGAGGACGAGGAGGAAGCTGACACGGAAACTGAGGAGGAAGAAGAAACTGTCGACGCCGCTGATCCAGATGACAGCGAAGATGTCGCTGAAGAGGATATGGTCGATCCCGTTGGAGAAGACGACGATATGCTTGTCGCATTTGGTTGCGGTCAGGATGACAGATTTGCCGAAGATGCAGAGTTTTCTATCAGTTTCGGAGGTGACATCTATTTCCCAAATGCAGGGAAATTCAACTTTCAGTTCGTCTTCAATATTGATCTGCCGGACGATGATGGAATGTCCGACATGGTAGAGCTTGAGGCCCAGCAAAATGATGACCCGTTTCGTGGTTCAATTACGGTTGAATTCGACGCGGGAGATTTTGGCGACTTCTTCTCAGATTTCACGACATGTCAGCCAGACTGCATGGAACTGGCGTAAAACATTGACCCTGGGTGGGCTAAACGCTCGCCCCGGGCAAAAAATGCTCCAGTAAGATACACTTAGTATTTTGTGGTTCACCGGCTCCACAAGTTTTCGTTCTGCTACGAACGCAAACTAATCTTCAACATCCGCATAGAAACACGCTACGGAATGCTGATTGCCGTCCAGAACGGGGCGTTCGGTATGGCAATTGTCATGCGCGCGCCAGCAGCGAGGCGCGAACGGACATCCGGCGGGCATATCAAGTGGCGATGGCAATTCACCCTCAAGCTTGATCCGCTCTTTCTTGGCAAGCGGGTCCGCAGTTGGCGTGGCCGACAGCAGCGCACGCGTATAAGGATGACGCGGATTTGCGAAAACCTCTTCCTTTGGACCGGTTTCCACTGGTCGGCCCAGATACATAACAATCAGGTCATCCGCCATATGTCGAACAACAGAAAGGTCATGACTGATGAAGAGATACGCAAGCTGAAATTTTTCCTGAAGATCTATCAATAAGTTGAGAATCTGACTTTGAATCGACAGATCAAGTGCCGATACAGGTTCATCCAATACCAGCACCTTTGGGTTCAGCATCAGCGCGCGCGCAACGGCAATGCGCTGACGCTGACCACCGGAAAACATGTGGGGGTAGCGGTCAAAATGTTCCTCGCGAAGACCCACGAGCGATAACATCTCACGCGCCTTTGCCGTACGTTCGGACGCCGACATTTCAGGACGACTGATCTTGAGCGGTTCCTCCAGTATTGCACCAATGCGCTGACGCGGGTTGAGTGACCCATAGGGGTCCTGAAACACGATTTGTACAGAAGAGCGCAGGCTGGCCCAATTCTCGGGCACAGCAGAAATACCATCAATTTCCAACGACCCTGTAGTGGGTGGCTCAATAAGAGTAACAAGCCGCGCAAGCGTTGACTTACCACAGCCAGATTCACCAACGACGGCTAAGGTCTTGCCGGGGCTTAGTTTAAAGCTTGCATCCGATAGCGCACGTACGGTCTGACGCTCTGCGAATAGCCCGTCCTTGACCTCATAGTGACGAGACAATTCTTTCGCGATAACAACAGGCGCAGTCATGCGGTTTCCTCCGTTTTGGCGGAAATGGGATAGTGGCAACGCGCATAGCCCAATGATGCCGGTTGCACAGCTGGTGGCGTTGATTTGCAAGTCTCATCGGCAAAGGTACAACGCGGCGAGAACAGGCACCCCGAAGGCCGGTCAAACTGGCCCGGAACGACGCCCTTGATTGTGGGCAAGTGCTTTTCCGTCGCCCGCTCTGGCAACGCTGCCAAAAGCGCAAAAGTATAAGGATGGTGAGGTGTCGCAAAAAGATCTGTAACAGGTTGTTCTTCGACTTTCTGGCCCGCGTATTGCACGCTGACCCGCTCAGCCGTTTCCGCAACCACGCCCATATCATGTGTGATCAGGATCATGGCCATTCCAGTATCCCGTTGCAGCCCCGTCAGCAGATCCAGAACCTGCGCCTGAATAGTCACGTCTAGCGCTGTTGTCGGTTCATCCGCAATTAACAATCTGGGAGAACAGGCAATCGCCATGGCGATCATTACACGCTGGTTCATCCCGCCTGAAAGTTGGTGGGGAAAGACATTCAGCCGCTTTTCCGGCGACGGAATACCAACCTGTTCCAGCAATTCTATTGCACGATTGTGTCGCTCCTTGCGGTCAAGCCCAAGATGCTGACGCAAGGCTTCCTTGATTTGGTAGCCGACATTGAAGCAAGGGTTGAGCGATGACATCGGCTCCTGAAAAATCATGGCGATGTCTTTGCCCATAAGGCGTCTGCGTTCGCGCGTGGAAAGGTCTGCCAGATCCTGCCCGTCAAACCGCATCACATCGGAGGTGACAGTTGCGGTCCAGGGCAAAAGCCCCATCATCGCCATCATCATCACAGATTTGCCAGAGCCGCTTTCGCCTACAATGGCAAGAATATCGCCGGACTCAACAACAATATCAGCGCCATCCACAGCACGGAATGGTCCGGAAGCCGTGGCAAACTCGACAGTGAGATTTCTTATTTCCAGAAGCGGCATGTCAGCTTCTCTTCAGTTTGGGATCAAGCGCATCACGAAGACCGTCGCCCATCAGGTTAATGGCCAGCACAGTCACGAGAATGGCAAGACCGGGAAAAGTTACGACCCACCAGGCGCGCAGAATGAATTCACGCGCATCTGCCAGCATGGTTCCCCATTCAGGCGTTGGAGGTTGCGCGCCCATGCCAAGAAAGCCCAGCGCGGCTGCATCAAGGATTGCCGTTGAAAACGACAGGGCCGCCTGCACGATAATGGGGGCAAGGCAGTTCGGAAGGACGGTAATAAACATAAGGCGCGGCAGACCTGCCCCGACAACCCGGGCGGATGTGACATAATCCTTGCCCCGCTCTGACATAACAGAGGCGCGTGTTAGCCGAACGTAGTGAGGTTGCAAAACAATCGCGATCGCGATCATCGCATTCGTAAGCGAGGGACCAAGGATCGCAACCAAAACGAGGGCGAGCAACAGCGACGGGAACGCCAGGATGATATCCATGATCCGCATGATAATTGTGTCGACCCACTTCGGCGCAAAGCCAGCGAGCAAGCCGATGAGAATACCACCAAACGCAGCGACTGACACAACAACAATCCCAACAAAGAAAGAATATCGCGCGCCGTGCAAAAGCCGTGAAAGCATATCGCGGCCAAGCGGGTCTGTTCCGAGCGGAAAGGCAAAATTTCCGCCGTCGGCCCAGAACGGTGGGACCAGCGTGAATTCGCGAAACTGTTCTGTCGGATCATAGGGTGCCAGCAAGTTCGCCCCTGCCGCAACGATCACAAAAGCCGCAAAAATCCAGAGCCCGATCACCGCACCACGGTTTTCTCGGAAATAGTACCAAAACTCGCTCAGGCGGCCTGGGCGCGCCGGTGCTTGTGATTTGATTTCATCGGTGGATGCGTGGTCCATCAGCGTTTCCTGATTTTCGGGTTGATGAAGCCGTAAAGCACATCGACTGTTAAATTGACGATCATAACCATGACGGCGATCAGCATGAGGCCACCTTGCACCACCGGGTAGTCGCGGCGGAAAATACTATCGACCATCCATTTGCCGATCCCCGGCCAGCTAAAGATAGTCTCTGTCAGGATTGCACCCGCCAGCAGGGTTCCCACCATCAGGCCAATAACGGTTATGACCGGGATCAATGCATTGCGCAGCGCATGAATGCCATTGACCCGCGCAGGGGTAAGACCCTTGGCGCGTGCGGTGCGAATATAGTCTTCGCTCAACACCTCAAGCATTGCAGAACGGGTCTGGCGTGCAATCACCGCAAGCGGGATTGTTCCAAGAACGATCACAGGCAGGATTAGGTGACGAACCGCTGAGCGAAAGGCCCCTTCCTGCCCCGACAAGAGGCTGTCGATCAGCATGAAGCCCGTTGTGCTGTCAAAATAGTATAATAGGTCGATCCGTCCGGAGACCGGCGTCATACCGAGGTTTCCGCTGAAAACGATGATCAACAGCAATGCCCACCAGAAGATCGGCATGGAATACCCGACCAAAGCAATCGACATGAACAACCGGTCCGGCAGTTTTCCGCGATTGACTGCTGCTATCACGCCTGCGGGAAGACCCAGCATCACGGCAAAGATCATCGCGCAGATTGAAAGCTCCAACGTCGCAGGGAACAGCGCGAAAAACTCGTCCCAGACAGGCCTCTTGGTCACAAAACTTTGCCCCAAGTCCCCCTGCACAACACCAAGAAGGTAGTCCCAGTATTGAACCAATATCGGCTGGTCAAACCCGAATTCCTGCATCAGAGCATTGTATCTCTCTTCGCTCATCCCGCGTTCGCCCGCCATTACGATGATAGGGTCTCCTGGCAGCAAACGAATGAAAGAAAACGAAATTAAAGTAACGCCAACAAAGGTTGGCAGAAACGTAAGCAACCGGGCCAAAAAGTACTTAAGCATCAATTGGCCCCCACTATTGTCAGTTCTTTTGGAAAGGATGTCAGGCACCGGCACCCGTCTGCTGTAACCAGAACATCATCTTCGATGCGCACACCGAAATTACCGATTTCGTAGAGCCCGGGTTCATTGGTAAAAACCATGCCGGCCTGCATGACCTGATGATTGCCCCGCATGATGTAGGGGGCTTCATGAACGTCGCGGCCCAATCCGTGGCCCGTTTTGGTACGGATGCGGTCGGAGTAAGGAGAAGCCTCCATAACAGAAGTCACGGCGTCGTCTATGTCATGTGCTGTGATACCAGGGCGGGTTATCGCGTTTCCAACCTCGTTGGCTGCCAAAACTGTTTGATAAACCTCTCGGCCTTCGTCTGTTGCGTGCCCGACAAAAACAGTTCGCGTGATGTCTGCAGCAAAACCATGTTTGCGAGCGCCAAAGTCAAACAACAACGGGTCCCCTGCCTTGACGCGGTAATCTGGTCTTGCATGCGCGTGCGGGCGTGCCGAGCCATCGCCGGCGGCGACAATCGGGCCAAATGCCATTTCATCGGCACCTTCTGCAAACAAAGCTTGAACAAGGTTTTGTTCGATCTCTGTCTCTGTCTGGCCAATTCGTATGGCTTTCAGCACCCGTTCCAGCGCGCGTTCGGAAATATCTATTGCGGCTTGCAGGGATTTAATATCATCAGTCGTTTTGAGGAGGCGTAAACCGGAAATTTCCTTTTCGGCATCGACAATCGTCAGATCGGGCATCGCAGCCTTCAACGCGTGATGCACAAACACCCGCATGACCTGTCCCTCAACCGCCAGTGATTTCAGCGGCATATGTTTTGCAAACGCCTCAAACGCATGCTGGTAGCCATCTTGATCACGCCAATCAAAAACAGCGCCTTCAAAGTTCACCAGTTCCCAGGACCCGAGCTCGAGATTTGGGACAATTGCGGCTGGCTCGCCCTTTGCCGGGATCACGACCAAAAAGGGCCGCTCATGACTCATAAAAGCCTGACCCATCGACCGGGTAAAGTTTGGCCCGGGCACCAGGGCGACTGCGTCAACATTCAGGCTGTCCGCAACCTGTCGGACATCGTCATAGCGGTTTGTCATGGAAATTTCGCTCCGAATAAAAAATCCGGGGCCACGAAGGCCCCGGAAAAGCCAGCCTTACTCGGCCAGATCAACACCATAGAAGATGTGTCCACCGAGCGGGTGAACGATGTAGTTTTCGACCTCTGGCCGCATCGGCATGTAAACAACCGAGTGTGCGATTGTGGCCCAAGGTGCTTGCTCTTTGAAGACAACCTGTGCTTCTTCATATAGACGCGTACGCTCTGCCTGATCCGTCACTGTTTTGGCTTGTTGAATCAGGTTGTCGAAAGGCTCGTGACACCATTGTGCCCGGTTCGAAGCTTCTTGTCCGTCACATCCCAGAAGAACAGCAAGGAAGTTGTCGGGATCACCATTGTCACCGGTCCAACCCAGCAGCACGGCACCATCGCGGTCCAGTTCTTTTGAGCGGGACAAATATTCACCCCATTCATAAGAAACGACCTCAACCGTTACGCCAACCTTTGCAAAATCTTCCTGCATCAGCTCTGCCATACGGCGAGCATTGGGGTTGTACGGGCGCTGGACAGGCATTGCCCAGATTTTCATGCTGAGATCTGAAACACCTTCGGCTTCCAGCATTGCACGGGCTGCATCGGGATCATATGCATCATCCTCGATCGCATCGTTGTAACCCCACATGGTTGGTGGGATCGGGTTTTTCGCAATTTGGCCAGACCCCTGGAATACCACGTCAATAATCGCCTGTTTGTCGATTGCCATATTTAGCGCACGACGCACATTTGGATTATCGAAAGGCGCAACAGTAGTGTTATAGGCGAGGTAGCCAACGTTCAGACCTTCCTGCTCCAGGACGTTGACATTTTCATCGGCTTTCATAGCCTCAATGTCAGCTGGGTTCGGATACGGCATTACATGACATTCGCCTGCCAGAAGTTTCTGGTAACGCACTGATGCGTCAGGTGTAATTGCGAAAATCAGGTTGTCGAGCGTTGAAGGTGCTTTCCAGTAGTCCTGGTTCGCAGCGTAGCGGATCACCGCATCTTTCTGGTAAGCAACAAAACTGAACGGACCAGTACCAACAGGTGCTTGATTTAGCATCTCTGGTGTTCCAGCATCCGACATTGCCTGACCGTATTCAGCCGACAGGATCGACGCAAAGTCCATTGCCAGGTTCGCAATGAACGGGGCTTCCGGGCGGTTCAGTACAAATTTGACAGTATTTTCGTCGACCTTCTCAATCGATTTAATCAGGTCAGGCATCGACATACCGTCGAAATATTCCCAGGTACCGCCAGAAACGCTGTGGTAAGGGTGATCATCCAGGCGTTGACGCTCAAAGCTGAAGATAACGTCGTCAGCGTTGAAATCGCGGCTTGGCGTGAAACCATCGTTAGAATGGAATTTTACGCCCTGACGCAGGGTGAATGTGTACTCAAGCCCGTCATCCGACGCTTCCCAGCTTTCAGCAAGGCCAGCAATGACATTGGTTGTGCCGGTTTCAAACTCGACCAGGCGGTTGTAGATCGGGTGCGAAGCAGCATCAAAAGTAGTGCCCGAGGTGTAAAGCGCCGGGTCGAACCCTTCTGGTGAGCCTTCCGAACAGTAGACCAGTGTCTTGGCTGATGCGCTTCCCGCCATCAGCACAAGAAGGGTCGCCCCTGTTGCTAGAAACGATGTTATTTTCATAGTAGTCTCCCTTGGTTTGGTATTTTTGGGTTTTCAGTTGAATTCTGAACTTTAAGCTGACCCCGTCTCAGACACTTACGTTTCCGGGCCACCTCCTTTGCTGCCAGAATCTATGAACTTGAGCGTACGCTCTAACCCCTGTCGCAAATGCGCATCAAGATGATCAATCATTGCATCAAGATCATCACCAAGCGCCAAAGCCACATAGGCATCGTGCGGATTGTGCGTTAACCCACCCGGCTGATGCGCGCGTTCGTTCAAGGCAAAATAGAGCTGAATATTCGGCAGCATTTTGTGCCAGAATTGTTGCAGCAATCTGTTACTACTCACTTCATAGCACCAACTGTGAATGCAAAGCTCAAGCTCTATCCCGACGAGCGGGTCATTTTCCTTGGTATGACAATCGAGCAACCATTCGTTACGTTGTCGAAGGTCGTCACGCGCGCCAGCAGTTCGTTTATCCCAGCATTCGCGAAAAGCAAATTTTTCAAGGACAAAGCGCATCGAGTAAAGCTCTTTGATATCCTGAATTGTGAACGTCCGAACGCTGATCCCTTTATAGGGTCGGCTAATAAGCAACCCGCTGTCGACAAGTTCTTGCATCGCCTCGCGCAGTGGCGCGCGGCTTACACCCAGGCGATCCGCCAAATCCTGTTCCGTTAAACGCTGTCCTTCCTCGACACTTCCGCTCACGATTAATCTGCGCAAGCTACGTACGATCTGACTGCGTCGTGTCTCTTCGCTGAGCGGAGGCAAATCCATACTCATAGGCATAACCGAAAATAACAGCGCTTGATAAAGGTCTGGTTCCACCCGCTAAATTCTATGTGTCCGGTCTTGGTTGACCTGTCTAAATAGCACATAGTTCCATTAGAAAAGAATGGCTTGATCATTGAACCCCCAGAGTCGCCGCAGAATTGTCGACAATCTACAAAATTGCAAGCCCCTCACGATTACAAATTTCAGATTGCGGGACGCAAGTCCAAATTCAGCTTACTGGCAAAGGGTTAGCCATTCTAACAGGTTGTCTGAAAGAGTTGGGGTTCGGAATACAGAACAAAAACAAAAAGGCGTTAATAGATTGTTAATATCTGAGCTTCTCAAAGAATTGCGTACACTCTGTAACACTATCCTTGCCTCCGATTTATGAATGAGTAGTGTTTGATGTGGAGGAGATGCCCCAATGCGCCCAACATCTTGTTTACAACAAATTTCCGCGACCATCACGCTGTGTATTTTTTCGGCTACGGCTTCTGCCGAAACTTATTCCTGTGGCGAATGGAGCGAGGCGAGCTTGTTACACCGGGGTGTCATCAGCGTTGAGCTAAGAGAAAACACGCTGACGTGGAGCAACGACAGACAAACATACGGCGCTGAGTTAATAAATTCAGCAGTTGGCCACAACGTCTATTCTGATGATGCCTCTATCTACATGGTTTACGGATTACCACCAATGGACGAAGGCAATGTGTTTGACGGCAGACGCCTTACCATTCGTCGGATATTCTTTAGCTCCATGGCGCTACAGGTTTCAGAACTAATGTGTTAGATTCCGGAAGTTTGAATAGTTTCAATATTTTAAATAAAGACGCCAGGCGACAATCGAGGTGAAATGACATCAAACGCGATCAATCACCGCGAAAATGCCATCGCGCTCGCCACGCGCTATTTTGATGAAGGTCAGTTCAAATCTGATCTGGGCGCGCTTGTTGCTTTTGAAACCGAAAGCCAGGAACCCGGGAAAAAGCCAGAGTTGCTGCGCTATCTCTCCGAAGCATTACAACCTCGGCTCAACGCGTCAGGTTTCACATGCAAAATCTTTAACAATGACGACCCGCAAGGCGGGCCATTTTTGGTTGGGGAACGCATCGAGAATGTGAAGCTGCCGACAGTTTTGACCTACGGGCACGCTGATGTGATCCGTGCACAAACCAGCCAGTGGAGCGATGGATTGCAGCCATTCAAATTGATTGAAGAGAACGGGCGATACTACGGCCGCGGTACGGCCGACAATAAAGGCCAGCATCTGATCAACATCATCGCGATCGAAAGCATTCTAGCCGAGCAAGGGTCACTGGGGTTCAACGCTAAAGTCGTGATCGAAACCTCCGAAGAAACAGGTTCCGCTGGGCTAGCCGCCTTTTTTGAGGCCGAAAAGGAGCGGCTCAAAGCAGATGTTCTGATTGCGTCCGACGGTCCGCGATTGCAACCTGAAACCCCAACGATTTTTCTGGGCTCACGTGGCGGGTTGGGGTTTGATCTGGTCGTTAAACTGCGCGACGGTGCGCATCACTCCGGCAATTGGGGCGGGTTGCTTGCCGACCCCGCGATGATACTGGCGCATGCGCTGACAACAATCTGTGACCGTCGCGGACAAATAAAGGTGCCGGAATGGCGCCCGGACAGTCTAACGGAAAAGGTTCGCGCTGCGCTAAAAGACCTGCCGGTTGACGATACTCAAAACAGCGGCGAACCTAAAATTGACACCGAATGGGGAGAAGCGAGCCTGTCGCCCGCAGAACGTGCTTTTGGGTGGAACTCCTTCGCAGTGCTGGCAATGACAAGCGGAGTTCCCGACGCCCCGGTAAACGCCATTTCACCGAGCGCCCGCGCAACCTGCCAATTGCGTTATGTCGTGGGAACCGACCCGTCAGAGATTTTACCGGCCCTCCGCCGCCATCTCGATTTGCACGGATATGAAATGGTGAAAATAAAACCCCATGATGATGGCTTGTTTAGAGCAACACGCCTTGAGCCGGACCACCCATGGGTCATGTTCACCGAAAAATCGCTAAGCGAAACAACGAGCAAGAACGTGCATGTTCTGCCAAATCTGGCGGGCTCGCTGCCGAATGACTGCTTCACAGACATCCTGGGTTTGCCGACGATATGGGTCCCTCATTCGTACAGGGGTTGCTCGCAACACGCTCCTGACGAACATGTTCGCAAAGACATTTGCCGCGAAGCATTGCAGATCATGGCCGGGTTGTTTTGGGACATTGGCAACACGAAGACACCTACGCCCTAGCCGCAGCTGCGATAGTCACGCCAAACCCCGAATACGACGCATATGTCGCTGCGGGGCATGAACCAGGTTTCGCATAAGCGTATTTAAAAGAACAACAATCGTTTGGCTGACTGCGTGACTGACCTGTCTCTAACACAAACGGCGCAGCAAAATGCTGATGTCTTAAAAGGCAATGTGACCTGTGTAGCCGCAGTCGCTTTCTTTTCGCTTGGTTTTCCCGCAGCCGAAATTCTGCTGCAAAGCTGGGGAGCGCTGTCCCTTATTGCGGTGCGCAACGCGCTTGGCGCGATCCTGATCTTGCTGGTCTGGTTGTCGTTCGAGGGGATTCGCGCCGCAAGAAAAGCCCCATGGTTGAGAGGGATCTGGATTGGCGCGTTGGGGTTTGGGTCTGGTTCAACCCTTTTGGTGTTTACCCAGTCCTTAACAGACCCTGTTGTAACGGCGCTGGCAGCGGCCACAATGCCGGTGTCAGGTGTCGCACTTGAGGTGGTGCTCGACGGGCGCAGGTTAACCTTCTGGTTTGTTTCAGGGGTCGTTCTGGTGCTTGCGGGTGGGTTTATTGCAACGGGCATTAATCTAAGCGACGCCGGGTTCGGCTTAGGTGCCGTGATCGGGTTGCTGGCCTCAGCATTGTTTGCGTGGGGGTCACGCGCGACAGTGAAAAACCTGCCGGGACTGTCCTCTCTTGGAATGACCACGGTCACAAGTATCGGGATGATGGGCTTTTGCATTGCAGCCTACTGCGTTGGCGTATTTTTTGAGACGCCAGGAACAAATATCCCAGTTATCGACACCAAGAGCGTGGGATTGATGATCGTCTATTCCTGCGTAGCGCTTGCAATCTCTCAGGTGCTCTGGATCAGGGGCGTTGGCGGCCTTGGCATTGGCGTTGCCTCCTTCCACCTGAATGCAGCCCCTTTTTATGTGATGCTTATCCTTCTTGCGATGGGGGGTGACTGGAACTGGCAACAGGCGATCGGGGCTGCCGTGCTGGCAACAGGTGTCATCGTTGCGCAGCGCCGCAACGGCAAATCCAAAACAGTTGCGACACCTTAAAAAACCAGATTAAGCATGGTGAGCGAGACCACCATAAACAGGATGGTCATGATGCCGCCGCTCTTTACGAAATCGATAACCTTGTATCCCGCTGGCCCCATGATCAATGCGTTCACCTGATGGGTCGGAATGATAAATGAGTTTGAAGTCGAAATCGCAACCGTGAGTGCAAAAACAGCAGGGTTTCCACCTGCAGAAACAGCGATTGATACGGCAAGTGGCACCAGAAGAACAGTTGCACCTACATTCGACATGACCAATGAAAATGCTGTGGCCAGAATGGCAACCCCAGCCTGAAGCGCCCAAATAGGCCAGCCATCAAGAATATGCAGAATTTGCTGCGCTATCCATTCTGCGGTCCCCGTTGATTGTACCGCCTGACCCAGCGGGATGAGGCACGCCAAAAGAAAAACAGTATTCCAGCCGACTGATTTGTATGCTTCGTCAATACTCAGAACTTTGGTCAACAACATGCCCACCGCCCCTGTGAGAAGGCAAAGTGAAAGCCGAACGTCGGTGAACAATATCATCGTCAGGGAAACCAGAAAGAAGGTAAGCGCCCAACCAACCTTTTCAGGATGATGTTCTTCTTGCGGAAAATCGGACGTCACCACCACAAAATCGCGGTCCCTTTTTACGCGCGTCAGGTTCTCCCATTTTGTATGCGCAACCAACATATCGCCCGGCATAAACTTGACCAGACCAATCGCCGTTGGTGTGTGATCTTCGGTCTCGACATGTGAAAGCGTTTCTTCGCCCCTGTGAATCGCCAACAGGCTAAGCCCATAGGTTTTTCTGAGCAGCAAATCACGGGGTGACTTTCCGATAAGCTTGGAATCTGGCGGGATAACAACTTCTGCAATACCCGCATTTGTCGCTGCAAATTCTTCGGAAAACACATCAAGGTTTGGACGTATACGCAGTCGATACTTCGTCGCAAATTTTTCCACAATTTCTTGTTTGCCAATAATGGCCAACCTGCAGGGGGCTTCAATTTCTGCGGTCAGAACTTGTACCATCGACACTTTTCCACGGTAAAAAGTACTGATGATATAGAGATTATTTTCAAGGTTTATGTCCGCCAGAATTTGCCCGACCAAGGGGCTGTTCGCTGGTACATCCACCTCAAAAACGCTGGCCTTAAGCCCGTAAACACGTTTCAGGTATTCTGATGTTCCCTGCCCCGCAGATGCGTCAACTTTGCTACTTTCACCTGGTAGAACCCAACGCCCTAGCAGCAGAAAATAAAGTATGCCTGTCACGATAAGCATAAAACCAATTGGCGTGACCGAAAACAGACCGAATTGCTCCATCTGAAGATCAGCGCTTAATCCTTTGTTGGCCGTTACGATCAGGTCATTCAAAAGAATAAGTGGCGAAGAGCCAACCATCGTCATCGTACCGCCCAGGATCGCGCAAAACCCCATTGGCATGAGCAGACGGCTAAGCGGAATTCCTGATCGCGCCGAAATCCGGCTGACCACAGGTAGAAACAGAGCTGCAGCGCCAACATTCTGAAGAAAGCTTGAAATTATACCGACTGTTCCCGAAACAATTGGCAATATGCGCTTTTCTGTGCTGCCACCTCGTTTGAGGATCACGCCAGCGACTTTGTTCATGATGCCGGTTTTGTCCAAACCTGCACCGACAATCATGACAGCAATAATCGAGATCACAGCGTTCGAGGCAAAGCCATCAAAGAGGTGATTTACATCGGCAAGACGTTCCAGCCCCGGAATATAACTGAGAATTCCGATCAAAACGAGGATGAGTATTGCGGCCAAATCTATACGGATAACCTCTGACACAAACAGGAAAATTGTAAATACGAGTGTCGCAACAACGACACCCATCTCTGTTGTGAAAGCGATGTTCTCCAAATATTTTCTCCCTAGTAAGCCAACCACTTGCTTCGAATGCAAAATTCGAATCGCGAAAACGCGAGTTGGGTTTAGTACTTTGCGTCAAGATTACTCATTTTTAGCCGAAACGCTGACATTTTCTAGACATACGTCGAGTTGACATGCGAGATGTCAGTACTGGGCCAACACGAATACCTTCAGATTTCCGAATAGAAAATGTGCTGGCGATATTAAGAATGGCCTGCCTGAAACGCCTTTAGCGGGTTTCAGGTCTCTATTTGATTGTCGTCAGAAATGGCTGATCTATACTCTCGTGTTCATGCTCTAAGGTATTGAAAATGAAGACAGCAATTGTATTCGATCTTGATGGCACATTAATCGACAGTGCCCCTGATATTCAGGCAGCTATTAACAATGTGATGCGTGACGTCGCGGCAGACCCTTTTGATCTGCCAACTGTTGTTTCGTTCATCGGAAACGGTGTTCCGAAACTCGTGGAACGTGCCATGCAAAAAAGAGCCATACCCGAATACCGGCACGCGGAACTCACTCAGATGATGTTAGAGTTTTACGATGCCAATCCCGCTACGCTAACGCGACTATATCCCAATGTTCAGAACGCCCTGTTGGCACTCAAGCAGCGCGGGCATCCTTTGGGTATCTGCACCAACAAACCCGAAGAACCAGCACGCAAGATTCTTTCTGCCTTTGGGTTGGATGAGTTTTTTGGTGCCGTCGTAGGAGGTGACAGTCTGCCACAGCGCAAACCAGACCCTGCTCCGCTGCACGATACCTATCAAAAACTTGGCACCACATCATGCATCTATGTTGGCGACAGCGAAGTAGACGCGGAAACAGCGCAACGGGCGGGTTTAAGTTTCGCTCTCTTCAGTAAAGGTTACCGGAAAACGCCTGTTGAAAAGATATACAATACGTCTGTCTTTGACGATTTTGCAGAGCTACCCATAATTATCGAAACCCTCGTTTAGATAGGTTATACAAAAAGATCCGCTGCGCAAAGCTCCGTTTCAGGGGCTCGGAAGAATGAAATCTGGGAAAATTCCAGAAGTCGCAATAGCACTGGCAATATCAAACCCCTTCAAAGACCCGTAGTCAGTGACAAGTGCGGTTTTGACCCCTGCGACCTGACCACCCAGAATATCGGTGTGCAGCGTATCACCCACCATCACCACACGGTTCCGGTTAATGTCAGACGGCAAACGGCGAAATACCAGTTCATAGATATTCGCAAAAGGCTTCCCAAAGAAAGCGGGTGTGCACCCTGTGGTATCGGCAAGCGAATGGGCATAATGACCCGGTTGTTTTGACAACCCACCTTCAACTGGGGCCACGATATCCGGGTTTCCAACGAAAACCGGGCGCGGGTTCTGACGCAGCGATTTCTCAAGAAGCGATTGTTGTGCATCCGTCCAGTCTCCTGTTCCAAGAAGAATGAAGCTTTCAGCAGTGTCGTAGTCTTTGGGATCATTCCTCAAAAACGTGATGTCGAGTTTTTCGAACTCTTCCGTGCCGTATTCTGCTGCAGCCATAAGTCCCCAGCGGCGCGGTTCCTCATTTTGCAACGCAGCTAAAAGCGTTTCGCGGCTTGAAACGATGTCCTCAGCCGCAAATGTGTAACCCAGGCGTTCATATCGCTTCATGAGCAATCGTTTCGGGTAGCCAGCAGAATTGGTGACAACCATGACACGTTTGCTAGCCGCTTGCAGGTCGGCGATACGACGGCATGTCCCCGGAATCGCCTGTTCACCGATGTTCAAAACCCCGTAAGCATCAAGCAGAAACACGTCAAACTGATCGGCAAGATCAGCCAGGCTATTCACCATCATAGGTCTGGTTTCACCGCCCGCTTGTGGCAGCCTTTCCCGCACCTGCTGATAGGCGTCAAACGCCCATTTGCTGTCTACCTCGGGATCGACGCGCATCAGATAATGGCACTTCGAACTTTTGCTGAAACCCACTCACCAAGCACGACTGCCATCAGAATAACAATCAGGATCAGCGCGACCTGTGGCCATGCCAGAACATTAAGAGACGACGAAAGCTGAAGCCCGATCCCGCCTGCCCCAACAAGGCCTAATACGGTGGATTCGCGGATGTTGATGTCCCACCGGAAAACAGAAATCCCGGCGAAAGCGGGCAATATTTGCGGAACAATTCCAAATGCCATCACCTGCCAACGGCTTGCACCTGTAGACGCTATCGCTTCGGTTTGAGCGACGTCTATCTCTTCAATCGCTTCATAGAGAAGCTTGGCGCAGAATCCGATAGAACGGATGGCAATCGCAACAACACCTGCAAAAACCCCCGGTCCAATGATAGCGATCAATAAAAGTGCCCAAATCAAAGAGTTGATTGACCGTGTTGAAACGATAATCAGCAGTGCGATAGGGCGTATGAAAAGCGTTGACGGAGTCGTATTGCGAGCAGCCATGAAGGCCACGGGAACCGCAAGGATCAAAGCGCCAATTGTTCCGAGCGTCGCGATATTCAGCGTGTCCCAGATGGGCACCCATAGCTTTTCTATGTAAGACCAGCGCGGCGGGGTTGCGCGTGCAAGAATATCGCCTGCAATGCTGGGCGCGTCCCAGACAAAAAACCATGTGGTTGCTTCTGAAATCCGGTTCCAGCACCAGACAAAAATGGCCACGCCTATCAATGTGAAAAACCAGCGTGTCAGTTGGCTTTTAGAGTCGCGCCGTTGCCAGGCCTTGCGGCCATCAGAGAGAGTTTTAACAGGCATTACTGAACCCTCGCTCTGATAAGACCGGAAACATATTCAAGAAACATGACGGTCCCGATAATAAGGATCAGGATGGCGGCGGCTGTGTCGAATTCGTACCGGTCAAACGCCGTGTTCAGCGTAGCACCTATACCCCCGGCCCCAACAAGCCCAAGGATCGTGCTTTCACGAAAGTTGATGTCGAGCCGGTACATGGAAAGTCCAATCAGGCGCGGCATGAACTGAGGTTGCACACCATAGTTGATCCATTGCATCCAGCGCGAGCCTGTCGCCCGAATTGCCTCGGCCTGAGATTTATCCATCGATTCAATGTCTTCAGCGAGCAGCTTTGACAAAAAGCCGATTGTTGCAAAAGACAGCGTCATGAACCCGGCAAGCGGACCAAACCCAAAGATCGCAACAAGCAGAATTGCGACAATAATTTCCTGTAACGCCCGACTTACGGCGACGATGCCGCGACAAATCACATAGACTGGCAAAGGCGCGATATTGCGCGCCGCGCCAAGGCCGATAGGAATAGAGATCAGGATACCGACGACCGAGGACGCGACTGTCATGATCAGGCTTTCAATCATACCTTCCCATATATCCGTGGCGCGGCTGGTGAAGTCTGGATTGGTGAATGACGCGATAAAGGCAACGCCGCGGTCCAGCCCCTCATAAACACGTGACCAGTTGACTTCTATCGATGCTATCGCCGCGACAAGATATAGAAACGTTCCAATAAGCAAAGTGTACCGCAGCCAAGGGCGTTTGATGAAAGCGGGCTTACGCCAGCGCTGTCCGACACGAGCCTGTAGTGCCGCGCTCATGCCGTCACCATTTCGTCTTCATCTTCGACTTTTTCGATCGTCGCTTCCCAATCTTCTTCGCCGTAGATGCGTGTCAATACATCTGGTGTTAGCGCATCTGGTGGCCCGTCAAATTCAATTGCACCGAATCTCAGGCCAACGACGCGTTGGACAAACATCTGAGCCAAGGCCACATCGTGAATGTTGATAATTGCGGCGAGGTCGCGTTCCGCGCAAAGTTCGCAAATCAGGCGCATAATCTGGCGGCTTGTTTTCGGGTCAAGCGACGCCGTGGGTTCATCGACCAGCAAAAGCGCAGGGTTCTGAATAAGCGCGCGACAAATTCCAACGCGTTGACGTTGCCCGCCTGACAATTCATCGGCCCGTTTGTCTGCCATTTCCAGCAAACCAACCCGATCAAGCAGACGGAATGCTTCATCGACATCAGACTGCGGAAAGCGGCGTGTGAAGCTGCGCCAGAACCCGACATAGCCCAACCTGCCGGACAGCACATTTTCCATAACTGTCAGCCGCTCAACAAGCGCGTATTCCTGAAAGATCATCCCCATCCGACGGCGTTCGCGCCGAAGCGCACCCGACCCGAGCTTAGTCAAATCGACGTCGCCCAAAAAAACGCTTCCGGAGGTTGGTTCAACCAACCGATTTATACACCGGATAAGTGTAGATTTACCCGCGCCGGAAGGGCCGATCAGTGCGAGCACCTGCCCTTGCGGAACTTCGAGATCAACAGATTTCAGGGCTTTGTCACCCGTTGGATACGTTTTATCCAGCTCTACAAGCCGCAGCATGCCCCTACCCCCAAGTTGGTTATTTTTGGAAGTGCGGTCCGTTTTTCGGACGGACCGCCTTCAGATTTATTTATTCGCAAGCGTAGGAAACATTGTTTGCGGTGTCTATTTTGCGGATAACATCCCAGAATTCCTGATATGTCATCTCAATGAACTGCGCTTCGTTTGATTTCTCAAACTCTGCTTCCAGGCTGGAACCTTCCCATTCAAAGCTGAAGAACGCTTCGCGAATTTGTTCCTGCAGTTCCGGCTTAAGATTGTAGACAACGCCAAAACCTGTGGTTGGGAACGTTTGCGACTTATAGATCGAAACAACCTGATCAGGTGTGATCACTTCGCGCTCGATCATCCGGCTCATCACCGAATTCGCGATAGAAGCAGCAGGGTAGTCCTGATTGGCGACACCCAGAATCGAGTTGTCATGTTTGCCCGAGAACACGGGTTCAAAGTCGCGCTCAGAAACCATATCAAAATCAGACATCAGGATTGCCGAGGGTGCTTTGAAACCCGAATTAGACGTAGGCGACGTAAAGGCAAGCTGGCCACCACGGATATCTTCAACACTATCGATTCCAGATCCAGGATACGTGATGATCTCCATTTCATAGCCAAAACCACCATCGGCAGAGGCCATGATTGTAAATGGCCGGAAACCGGCGCAGTTCACAGCCAATGGGTTTGACCCTGTATTGAAGCCGGCAATATGTAAACGACCCGACCGCATTGCTTCGATCTGTGCGGCATTCGACTGCACAGGAAAGAACTGCACTGATTTTCCGGTAACGGCCTCAAGGTGCGTCAAAAAATCGGACCACGCTTCTTTGTAAACGGCTGGATCTTCAACCGGAGTATAGGCAAAAACAAGCGTTTCCGGATCAAGCAGTTGGCTTTCGTCAGTTGGGGTGTCGGCAATCAGATCACCATCGACATCACAGTAACGGTCATCAAGGTCGCCACGCGGACAGTCTTGCGCCGACGCCGGCGCAGCAATTGCCATACCGGCGACAAAGCCAGACGCGATAATGGTTTTTGTAAGTAGGTTCATATTAATCCTCCCAGATTTTCTTTTCCGAACGGTAAAGGCTTTCGCCAAGATCACAAACAAAATCAACATTCACAGTGTATGAAAAACGAAGCCGAATAACCAATATGGGTTGATCAGACAAGCGCATTCAAACTTCGGGTTCATAATTTTTAAAGTGCTCTTGTCTGTTCACCTTCGATTTCAGCTGACCGTTTCATCTGCGGCCTATTCGCTTTGCTCTTTATACGTCAAAATTGGTTGTCAGTCAGTTCATCCATTATTTTACATAGACAGCAAATTCGCCACCGAACAAATTCACTTATATTTTACGTCGAAAAAGAAACAAGTCGAAAATTCCCGAAGCCGATAGAAGATAACTCTTTCGTGAGGATGCTATTTTAAGTTGTGCTCCGCTCCGTTTTCCTGATATTCGGATATTTATTATCCGCTTTTACCTACAAGTGTCTGGAGTTCCAAATGCGATTGAATGAAGGCGTTGAATGGGCTGTGCACAGCTGTTCGCTAATGGCCTCACTGCCGGAAGGTATGGCATTGCCTGCTCGAAAGATCGCCGAGTATTTCGATTTGCCTGAAGCCTATCTCGCAAAGATAATGCAGCAATTGTCGGTGTCACAGATCGTTACGTCGCGGCGTGGTCCAGGTGGCGGCTATCGCCTAACCAAATCACCAGACGAAATTTCACTTCTCGATATCGTTGTTGCCATTGATGGAAATGAACAATGTTTTCAGTGCACCGAAATCCGGCGCCGCGGGCCAACAGCATCAACCGACGCAATATACAACCTGCCCTGCGGCATCGCCCGATCCATGTGGAAAGCGGAACAAGCCTGGCGAAATGAGCTGTCCAAAGTGTCGTTAAGAGACATTCAAATGATGGGCTTTCAGGAAACCCCGAAACCGCAGCTTGAAAAAGCTGTGGAATGGTTCAAGGAGACTTTAAGTTGACGATCAATGACACAGGTGTTTCGTCCCGACCGCGCCAAATAACCATTCGCAAAATACACAAAATCAATGCGGTCTTCTTGATTGTTTTTCTGGTTTTGCACCTCGCAACACACCTGAGCGGCATTTTCGGGATTTCGACCTACAATTCAGTCCAGTCTGCACTCAGGCTGATTTACGGAAACCTGCTTGTCGAGACAGTTCTCATCGTCTCGATCGTGACGCAGCTTATCGTTGGAGCAATTCTACTCGTCAGATCCCTGCGTCGCGGCAAACCCGTTGGGTTTTGGCCTTGGGCACAGGTACTGTCTGGCGGTTTTTTCTTTGTATTCATGGCACAGCACCTTTATTCGCTTTGGTTCGCACGCGTCATTTTTGACCTTGATACAAACTTTTACTGGCCTGCTTCGGTCATGACCGGCCCCCCGTTCATCTACTACTTCATCCCTTACTACTTCTTCGGAGTATGGGCCGTGATTACACATATTGGTGTTGGTGTGCGGTATCGGGTGCTTGATGCCGGAAACAAGATCGCGGCAGACCGCGTTGGCGTTGGAATTATCGTTGCAGGCGCATTTGTTTCAGCTCTTATTTTGCCAATCCTCTCCGGGGTGTTCTTTGAAATTGAAATGCCGCAGGAGTGGATAGACTATCTGCGATTTTACGACCCTGATTTTGTTCCTTGGTAGTTGGGAAAAGCTCGAAAAGGGTTTCTTGGGCAATCAACCGGGGCCATCGTCGAGCGAAGTGATTGCACACCATAACCGTGAACCTACGTGACCTTTGGATCTCAGCAATAGGGTCTTCGGATGAACAAAAGTCTGTAAGATTAACCTCTCAAGTTTCTAGTCGATCAGACGAATCGACCTAACAAAAACACCCGTTTCCGTACCCCTTCCAATAACAAAAACCTGACCGCCTATCTCAAGCGAACGACCGAATTCTTCGGAAGAACCGCAGAACTCGTCGAACATATACGGCAAGCCTGCGAACCTGATTGGGTTTCGGCATTTTTGATCAACCCACCGCTTCGATTTGGCAACGGTGAATGGGGCTTCAATTTCAACGCCAGCAATCACGGCACCAATCATCGGTCCACCCACTGTTACAGCATAGCTTCCGATCATAAACCCAATTGAAGGAACAAGGAGCATTGTTCCAAATTTCTTCAGTTTCCCCGTTCCGTGGTCAGTGATCTTGAAGGCTACGGCCACTCCCCAAGACAACAAAACCGCTGAAATGGAGCCGGAGACAATTGCCGGAATGCGAGCTTGGGAAACCCAATCAGGCGACGGCAAGTACTGGACGCCAATGAAATACTCGACGCCAATTGTTTTGTAAACTACCGGACCACCTCCAAGTAGCAACCAAAAATAAATAGTACCTCTGATCCAATAGGGCAGCCGCTTGAACGGCTTTTGCTGTCTTAAGTCTTTATTCATGGATTGATGTTTGCATTCACGTTTTGGCGATGATGTGGCAAAGTCCGGGTAAGTTTTTTTTCGGCGCAGCGTCAGTTTGCGTTGCGCTCGAACCCGACCTTTACCAAAAATAATTGGTTCTAATTGATCCGACTGGAAAAGGTCCACACAACACCTGTGCGGATCAGGCCCTAAGCTCGTCCATTTCGATTTCTTCGAAGATTTCCGGGTCACCCAAAGACCGTGCAACAATCAACGCGCCTTCCATTGTAGAAAGCGCTTTTAAGGCAGCCTTTCTAAGTGTTTTCTCTGTCTGCGCCCTGCCCCAGTCTGTTCTGCTAAGCGCAGTCACGAGCCAGTCTGAGTTCAAAAGAAAAAATGATCGGGTCTGGTCCGCAACTTCTGACGGCAGGTCAGCCACTTCAGCGCCAAGCATGCCACATAAGCACATCAGCTTTTCTTGTTTAAGTGAATACCGCGCCAGTTCGCGTACCTTTTCCAGAACTTCGTTTGCGTCGTTGGATGCGTCTTCCGGATTTCCCAGCGTCTTGAGGAAGTTTTCTGTGTAGCGCCTGGCTACGGCGACACCCAAGGCGCCTTTCGTTGGATAATAGTAATGAACCGACGAGCTTTTGACGCCCACCGCATCTGCGATTTCTCTGAAGCTGACTCCGTTGTAACCCCGAGAACGTATCATCGTTTCTGCAGTGTCGAGTATTTTCACTTCGTAGTTCTGAGCGCTCTTTCGGGACATCAGCATTTTCCTGTTACACCTATCGATAGATAGAGGTTGACGGCGCTTCCAGCAAGCGCTATTTACTCTTCTTGTCTATCTACTGATAGATGCATTAAGGGAGCAACATGGAACCCAACGAAGAACTAAACACTATCGGCGGCTTTAATATGTCGTCCTAACCCCATGAAAACCGGTGACTTTTAGATGTCGTTACCGGCGTCATGGCGGGCGAAAAGCCACCACTCATCTGTAAACCTGAGGCCCCAGACCCCTAAAAATCAGGAATAGACAATGCCTGCCGCAACAAACTCCGCCCCCAAAAGGCGAACATTTTTCCAAACTCTCAAATCAATAGGAGCAACCCTAATGGGAAATTCAACTGCACCCACTCTGGCCCACCACACCGTTGGCAATGGGCCTGAAAAAGTTCTGATGCTGCACAGCTGGATCGACAATTCACACAGCATGGACAACATCACCCCGTACCTTGATACAGATGCATATACCTTTGTTTTTGCTGATCTTCGTGGCTACGGTGGCTCAATCGACATCAAGGGTGAATACACCTCAACTGAAGCAGCAACCGACGCGTTCAATCTTGCAGATCACCTTGGCTGGGACCGTTTCCACCTGATGGGTCACTCCATGAGCGGCATGATCTCTCAGCGTGCAGCACTGATCGACTGGACAAGCGGTAAAAAGCGGCTGAAAAGCGTTGTTGCAATTACGCCTGTTACGGCAAATGGTTACCCTGCAGACGAAGACACCAAAGGTTTCCTTCAAAGCTCTATCCACAACGCTGAAGTTGCCTCGCAACTTGCAGCGGGCCTGACTGGCGGCCGCCTGTCCATGAAGTACTGTACCGCAGTTGCAGAAGCGAACATTGCGTCCTCTTCCGCAGATGCGATGCTAGGCTACTACAACATGTGGGTTGGTGAAGATTTCTCTGAAGAAGCAAAAGCAGCCTCGATCCAGACCCCATTGCTGGTCATCGCAGGAAAGCAGGATCTGCCCGGATTCCAAACCGACTACTACAAAGAAACTTTTGGCGCCTGGTATCCAAAAGTTGAGATCAAAACCATCGACGAAGCAGGTCATATGCCAATGTATGAAACACCCCTGATCCTTGGCGCGATGGTTGAAGGCTTCCTGAACGAACAAACCGCCGCTGCTTAATAGCGAAAAAAGCGTAAATTCGTTGTAAGGAAAAGGCGATGGTGCCCAAGATCAATATCGACCAACTGGCGATAGTACTTGTTGACAACAACAATGAATTTCTTTCGGAAGAAGGAAAACTCTATCCGCTCGTTGAACCGATGACTGAAGGGGGTGCCATCGTTGGCCGCATGAATTTACTATTGGCATCTGCGAGACAAAGAAACGTTCCTGTCTTTCACCTGCCACTCAGTTTTTCATCAGATTATCAGGAAATGGGAACCAACCCATACGGGATCAACGCGACGATAAAAAACGCCGGCGCGCTCCGCAAAGGAACCTGGGGCGCTCAGGTCGCTTACACAATTGATACGGCAAACGACACTGTGATCGCAGGCAAATCCACCACCTGTGCTTTTGCGTCGACAAATCTTAACGAAGAACTGAGAAACCGCGGAGTTAGGCAAATTATCCTTGGTGGTCTTCTGAGCAACATCTGCATCGAATCCACGATGCGCACGGCCTACGGATACGGTTTCGAGGTGTTTGCCCTGACCAACTGTTCGGCTGCACTAAGCCAGGAAGCGCATGAGAATGCAGTAGAAAACAACTGGCCGATGTTTTCCTATCCAATTGATGTTGAGAAACTTGTTTCAAGTCTTCGAAAAACGCGCTGGGTCGCTTGAAACTGTTCGATCTGAAGAACTTCCCAGCTAAAATGGATGTCAGCAGACACTGGGAGAATATTCTCAATTCAAAACAATAGAGTGAGGGCGCTCTGGTAGAATGCCAAGCGTTCGCGTGCCACTCAGTTATTTATTGAATTCGGAGCAGGTTTTCCTACGCTGGAATTTCTTTTACATGTTAGCCGCAGTTTTCCTGAGCTTACTCAAATCGCTTTCGGCGATCGGATCTGCGAGCCCCCAAGTGCTTGGAAGCACCTCTTTAACAGAAACCCAACTTAGCATTCGGACACCTTCAGTTTCCACAGCCTCGACAGAGTCTGTGACTTTGTAGACTATCCGTTTTTTCAGGAGAAACCTTAAATAGTCTCCCACTCCCGTAACATGAACGGAGCACATGTTCCGACTCCCTTGTTTAACTGAATTAAGCTTCCTTCGTCCAAGCAGCGGCACTGAAAGCGTCATCAAGCGGTGTTTTGGCGATATGTGTTGTGTAGTTTGAGATCGTTTTAAGCCCGACACCCAGTACAACCTCCAGCGCTTGCTGTTCCGCATATCCGGCATTGAAAAAGGCCTGAATGTCGTCCGGAGACGCCCAACCCTGCGCGGCTACAACCGCGCTTGTGAAGCGGCGTAAAGCTTCTAGTTTTAGATCCTGAATGGGCGATCCTGTTCGAATGGCCTGAACAATTTCGCTCGGCACTTTTTGCATTTCTGAAAACGTACTGTGAACCGCCATGCAGTATTCACATTCGTTTTCGTAACTTGTTGTTAAAAGGACAACCTGACGTTCCGTTGGTGAAAAAGACGTGCTTTCGAATATCTTCGCCACGGTAAGATACCCCTCAACCAGGCTAGGTGCCGTTGACATGACGCCAAGCAAATTGGGTACAAAACCATATTTCTTCTGGGCAGTCGTCAGAATTCCCCTCGCACCCTCAGGCGCTGTTTCAGGGGTTTGAACTGGAAAGCTCATTACTTCGGCCTTTCGGTTAGATTTCCACCCGAGGAACGATTGCTCCAAACCAGAGACGTAGTCTCGGGCAGGTGTTATTTTTTTTTGCGGGTTAAAACGAGTGTACGGCTTTGCTATTCCGGGCGTCAGGCCTGCAACTTTTCCTGAAAATCCTCGAACCCGCCGACGTGCTGACCATCTATAAATATTTGCGGAATTGTCTTAGCTCTGGGCAGTCGGTCGCGCATTTCCAGCATTACTTCAGGTATGCTGACGTCTCGTTCCCTGAACGAAAAATTCTTAGACACCAGCAATTGCTTTGCAGCGACGCAGTAATCGCAGCCAGGACCTGTGAAAATTTCAACTTCTTTCATCGGATTCTCCCGTGGAGTGTAAAGGCGGGCAGTCCCTGCCCGCCCTGAATTTAGTGAGCGACTTTTAGAATTGGGTCGACGCCATCAAACATCGGTTCAAGCTCTACTCCGAGCGCGTCACCAAATTTTGAAACAGCGATGTATGTCGTGATGACAAACGCCGCATCAACGATTTGTGCGTCCGTCCAATGTTCGTGAAGACGATCCCACAGACCTTTTGAAACGCGGTTGGCGTCCTTGCCAATTTGCACGGTGAAATCCAGCAACGCCCTTTCGCCTTCGGTGTAAAGTTCGCTTGTCTTGTATTTCTCACCTTCCAGATCTGCGATCTTTTCATCTGAAATACCCAGCATGTTTGAGACACGCTCATGCTGGACGACGCAATACTGGCACTCGTTATTCTGCGTCGCTTTCAGGATCAAAAGTTCCTTGGTTTTCCAGTCAAGTGCGCTGTCTTTGAGGATGGCCATAATTGTGTCTGTGAACGCTGTCCCGTATTCAGACTGATGGCCAAAGACCTTGAAGATGTTCAGAAGCGCCTGAAAACGCTCTTCTGAACGGTCATAAAACGCGAGCGTTTCTGTATTCGCCTGATCGCGTTCCACATAAGATACTGTCATGTCATTCTCCTTTATTTATCCGATCAAACATCTTGGAATGATCGTTCTAGTTTGCTTAAATTTTTTTAGGCGAGCAGTGCCCTCGTCTGTGCAACAATTGAGTCTCGTGTCGTCTGAGGGGCACCAGAGCGCGTCAGAACGCGCAACCCCATAAATGATGCAAGAAGTGATTTTGCCATCTCACCCGGGTCAATCTGCTCAACGAAACAATTTGCCTGCTTTGCAGCGCAGAGCTGTTTCTTGAAAAAAGTCTCAACGTTGCCAAGGCTTTCACGCGTGATGACAGAAATAGCCGGATCATGTGGTGCACATTCAACTGCTGTATTGACGATAAGACATCCAGCTGGCTGATCCGATTTGTCATCAGATTTTGCCGCTGCCTCAAACGCTGCGACAATCGCCTCTTTTGGATCAGGCATTTCTGACAGCGCACCCAGAAAACGGGCGCTGTAGTTTTTTTCGTACCGGTCAAGTGCCGCAAGAAAGATGTCCCGCTTGCCGTCAAAATTTGCGTAGATGCTTCCGCGATTAACGCCAGTCGTCTTCACCAAATCGTTGATCGACGTACCCTCATATCCATGCGCCCAAAAGGTGTGCATCGCCTTGTCAATGAACTGATTTGTGTCGTGTTGCTTCTGACCAACCATGATTCCACTCTCTTTGATATATCCGTACCCAAACCTGAACGATCGTTCAAGAATAATTTTCAAACCCGCCAACTAGTTCTTAGAACGGCTTTTCTGGCGAAAGTTCTGAGGGGCCAAACCTGTAAGACCTTCAAACATCCTGCTGAATGCGCTGCGACTGCGAAATCCTACAACTTCGGCAATCCGCTTTACGGGCACATCCGTTTCCTCGAGCATTTTTGCAGCACGCTGAACGCGTAGATTGCGCAAAAGCTCCATCGGGCCACTGCCGTAGGCGTCGGAAAAATGTTTCGCAAAGGTAGATCGGCTCATCCCGACAGCCTCTGCAAGACTTTCAACTGAATGAGCCCCCCCAGGCGCATCCAGCATAAGACGCAGTGCCTTCCAGACCTTTTGATCTTCCAAAGCGCCCATCCAAACCAATGCCCGATCCTGCGCTGACAATCGTTTGCGCAAAATTTCGATCATGCATTGCAAAAGCAGGGCCCGGATCATCGCATTGCTGCCAAGGCCGGGGTTCGAAATTTCGTTTATAATTATGCGCAGAGAAGATTGAATCTCGCTTTTATCGCCAACCCGTTCAACAATTGGTTCGCGCACCAGATCAATCAGATCGCCAGTGCCGTCCAACCCAACCGTGACATGCGTGCACAGCGCTACAAGCTGGCTGTTACCATCCAGTTCCTTTGCCTCAAGAAAATGCTCTGCAAGGTTCAGCTTTGCCGGGCTGCAGGCGGGAAAAAGATCTCCACCATCCCCAAAGCTTCGCAATGTGTGCGAATGCATCGCCGGAACCAGCACGAGCGACCCTTTCTGAACAGAAATACGCTGGCTATCTGGCAGAACAATTTCCCCCTGCCCGGCAAGTATGTAGTGCAAGGTTGCAGTTGGCCTGCGCCCTAGCCCCAAATCGCATTCACCCCGAAGCTCACACAGCGCGAAGGGTTCTGTGCTGACTTCCATTCTGTCGAGAACATATTCAAATGACATAGCCAATAATACCGCTCTCAAGGACGAACTGATACATAAAAATATCAAAAAAGCACGAAAATCGGACCAAAAGGCACACCTGATACTCCACTTTCCTGTTATCGAATAGAAAAGGGAGATCGATATGTCCGATGACCATAGCCACATGAGCCGGCGTGATGCGCTACGCGGTGGTATTGTAGCAGGGGCTGCCGCAGCCGCCACCGTTGCTGGTGCAACCGCTGCAAATGCGCAGACTGATCCATATGCAGATCCGGCAGAACCTGCACTGCCGCCAAGCAACATGAAGCTTGATCTGTCAAGAACTGCACTTGTTGTGACAGATCCACAGAATGATTTTCTAAGCCCGGATGGCGTTACCTGGGGCGTTGTTGGTGAAAGCGTTACCAAACACAACACGGTCAACAACATCGAGCGGCTCTTTCAGGCAGCGAAAGCACAGGATCTGACGGTCGCCGTTTCACCTCACTATTACTATCCAACAGACCATGGGTGGAAATTCGAAGGTGCACTTGAAAAGCTCATGCATAAGATCGGTATGTTCGATCGTGAAGGCCCGCTGAATGTCGATACTTTCGAAGGATCGGGTGCAGATTGGCTGGAACAATACAAACCCTACATCAACGACGGCAAAACCATCGTAACTTCACCGCATAAGGTCTACGGGAATGAATCGAATGACCTCACGCTGCAACTGCGCAAACAGGGGGTAGACCAGATTATTCTGGCTGGCATGTCTGCGAACCTTTGCACGGAATCGCATATGCGCGAACTGATCGAACAGGGTTTTGAGGTTGCCGTGGTGAAAGATGCAACCGCCGCAGCCATGTTGCCCGAAGGCGATGGATACCTCGCCGCTTTGACCAACTTCCGCTACATCGCGAATGCTGTCTGGACAACTGATGAAGTTGTTGAACTGCTGGCTGCTGGCTAAGGCCTTATACACATACACGCGCGCGGGGTTTTGCCCTGCGCGCTTTTAACCGGCGAAAGTAACGCGAACCCAGCAGGGATCATGACGCATCGTCGCATGATCAAAACGCCGGTTGAACTCCTTAACTGACAGGTCCAGTAATTGGGGCGATCAGGAAGCACCACACGTAACGTGTTTCAACAAGACTTTTTTGGAGTTCAAATGGCCAAGATCGCACCCAAAGCCTTTGGCGGCCCGGTTCTTTTCAGCTATGGTTTCAGGCCCTTTTTTCTAGGTGCAATCGTCTTTGCTTCGCTTGTCATCCCCTTCTGGGTCGGTGTTTTCCAAGGAACATTTGAACTTGGGGGATTTTTTTCCCCAATTGATTGGCACATTCACGAAATGCTGTTTGGTTACACCGCAGCTGTAGTCAGTGGCTTTCTGTTCACCGCAATTCCCAACTGGACAGGCCGTATGCCAATCAAGGGCTGGCCCCTTGCTTTGCTTGCTGCCCTTTGGGTACTGGGGCGACTGGCAATGCTTGGGATTTCAGGATTGAGTCCGCCAGCCGTGGCCTTGATTGATTGCGCGTTTCTGGCCGCAATCGGAGCGATGATTTTAAGAGAGATTATCGCCGGTCAGAATTGGCGCAACCTGAAAGTTGTGGTTCCAATTCTGCTGTTTCTGGCCGCGAATCTTCTATTTCATTTCGAAGTTTTGACACAGGGTGGCGCAGATTACAGCCGCAGGTTGGGCCTTGCTGTGGTGATCTTTCTGATCACCTTGATCGGTGGCAGGATCATTCCTAGTTTTACGCGAAACTGGTTGGTCAAATCCAACCCCGGCGCGTTGCCCATTCCCTTCAATCGGTTTGATGCGGTTTGCCTTTTGGCAGGTGCCATCACACTGGTCGTTTGGGTTATTTTACCAGATGCACCCGCAACAGGCGCCCTGCTTTATGTCGCTGCCGCACTGCATCTTTTCCGGCTAACACGCTGGAAAGGTCACCGTACACCTGCGTCGCTTTTGTTGCTTATGCTGCACATCGCCTACGCCTTCATCCCACTGGGCTTTCTGGTGCTGGGGCTCGGTCATACTGTCGCCGCGCTGCACCTTCTGGGCATTGGCGCAGTGGGCGGAATGACGACCGCCGTGATGATACGTGCAACGTTGGGACACACCGGGCGCTCGTTAGAAAGTGGCAAAGCGTTGGGAGCAGGGTTTATTCTGATTATCCTGGCTGGCATAATGCGCAGCGCTGCCTCTGACGCCTATCTTCTGGGGCTTTCCGGGCTTGTGGTTTCTGCAACACTTTGGACCGTTGGATTTGGTTTATTGTTCATTTGGCTCGGCCCCTGCCTTTGGTCGCCCAAAGCCGGCCGTAAAACACCGAACCAACCTGCCTGAGCCTATCAGTCAAGCGTGCGCCGGAACCGTAAAAGCGCAAGCGCCGCGTATGCCAACACGAATAGCAAAAGGGCGGCGAGCGGAGCCTGCACCGTTTCAAAATTAGCCCCCTTCAGCATGACACCCCGGATCATTCGTAAAAAATGCGTCAACGGGAAAAACTCTCCAAGTACCTGAGCCCATCCCGGCATCCCCCTGTAAGGAAACATAAAACCCGAAAGCAGCAGTGATGGCAGGAAAAAGAAGAAAGTCAGCTGCATGGCCTGCATCTGTGTGCGTGACAAGGTTGAAATCGTGTACCCAAGAAGGACGAGCGAAAGCACAAAGACAAAAACACCAAGCAGAATAAGCGAAAGCGTTCCGACAAATGGCACGTTGAACAACAGCTTGGCAGCGGTCAGGACGACAGCGACCTGCACCGCACCAACCACCAGATACGGCAAAACCTTACCCAGCATGATCTCAAGGGGTGTGACCGGCATCGCGAGCAGGTTTTCCATTGTTCCGCGCTCCGTCTCGCGCGTCAGTGCCATTGAGGTCATCATGACCATGGTCATCTGCAGGATCACACCCAAAAGCCCCGGCACAATGTTGTACTGCGTTATCCCTTCGGGGTTGTAGCGGCGGTGCACGACGACTTCGAGCTGGCTGCGCGCACGTTCAGCGGCTTCTGCCTCCGCCCCCCTTTCGTGCAGCAGCGCATTCGCCGCAACCGTGCCAAGTGTCGAGATTGCGCCAGAGGCAACAGCCGGGTCTGTAGCATCCGCCTCAATCAGCAATTGCGGCCTTTCCCCCCGTTCCACTCTGCGCCCAAAATCTGAAGGGATCGTCACAACGAATGACACTACGCCTTGCGCAATCAGGTTCTCGGCCTCTTGTGCGCTGGCAGTCACGTAGTTGAACCGGTAATACCCGGTGAGCTCCAGAGCAGTCACAATAGCGCGGGTGTAGCGGTCTTGCGTCGGGGCCACCAACGCAGCAGGGAGCTCTTTTGGATCACTGTTGATCGCAAATCCAAACAGGACAAGCTGCATCAGTGGCACACCCAGCATCATTGCAAAAGTGATCCGGTCGCGGCGCATCTGGATGGCCTCTTTCACCAACAATGCATAAAGCCGCCTGAGTGAGAAAAAATGCCTCATGAAACGCCCCCTTCATCGCCAGTCATTAGCTGAATAAAGACATCTTCCAGGCTCGTCTCTGCCTCTGACATCGTTGTTTTTGTTTCTTTGGCGACTTGTGCGACCGACTTTTCCAGCAGCTTTGCATCTTGGCCAACAACGTGAAGTGTCAAGCCAAATGGAGCGATCTGATCAACACCCGGTGCGCCCGCCAGCATTTCGGCAGCTTTCGCAATTCCTGTACCCGTTAAAATGAACGTGCGCAGTTTTGCATTTTTCACGACTTCAGACACCGTTCCGCTGGCAATCAGACTTCCCTGAGAAATGTAGTTTATCCGGTGGCAACGTTCTGCTTCATCCATGTAGTGGGTCGAAACCAGAACGGTCAGCCCTTTTTCTGCAAGCGCATGAATTTCATCCCAGAATTCGCGCCGTGCTTTGGGGTCCACGCCCGCGGTTGGCTCATCCAGCAACAAAAGTTTGGGCTTGTGCATGATACAGGCCGCAAGAGCCAAACGCTGTTTCCACCCCCCCGACAGGTTTCCCGCCAATTGGTGCTGGCGCACCGTAAGCCCTAAATCTGAAAGCGTGTTCTGCACATGCTCTTGCGCGGGGAAAAGTTGATACAACCCCGCAACGAAGCTAAGGTTTTCGGCGATCGAAAGATCTTCGTAGAACGAAAACCTTTGTGTCATGTAGCCGACTTCGCGTTTGATCCGTGCGGCATCACGCAAAAGATCATAGCCTAAAACGCGCCCGGTTCCGGCATCCGGCGTGAGCAACCCGCACACAAGCCGTATCGTCGTGGTTTTGCCAGAGCCATTTGGTCCAAGAAAACCTGAAATCTCTCCCTGTTCAACGGTAAGTGACACCTGATTCACAACAGTTTTCTTGCCAAACCGTTTTACCAAGCCCTGAACGTCAATCGCTGGTTCAGGCACATTCATTACTCGTGATCCAGATAGTCAACATCGACAATCTGGCCTGGCTTTAACGCATCAGCCGTGGTGTCAGGGCGCGCTTCGATCAGGTAAACAAGTTTTTGTCGGTTCTCGACCGAATAGATGACAGGCGGCGTAAACTCCGGACTGTCCGATATATAGGTTACCGTCGCGCGGGCCTCATCACTACAGCCATCGCAATTCACACGAAGGCGCGCGCCAAGGGAAATTCCTGAAATTGCGGGTTCTGGAACATAAAGGCGTAGAACAACGGCACCTTCGGGTAACATAGAAATAACAGGGGCTTGAGGTCCGGCCACTTCTCCGGCGGTGCGTAGTATCTCAAAAACTGTTCCGGCGGCCGGGGTATTCAATATGCGTTTCTCCAACTGCCAGGCAGCAGCATCACGGTGCGCCCTGACCTGCGCAACATTGGCCTCTGCAGCGGCAATTTCATTTGGCCTTGCCGGAAGACGCGCGACAGCAAGATTCGCCTCCATCTCGGAAACGCGTGCCACCGCCACATCACGTGCGGTTGCTACGGCGTCGAATTGGGCTTGCGAGACAATTTCACGGGCAAGCAAACTCTCAAATCTTGCAACTTCTTTTTCCACTTCTGACGCCTGAGCACGCGCAGAAGCAAGCGATGCTTCGATCACATGAATCTCGTCCTCGCGCCGCCCTTCAAGCAGGTTGGCCAATTGGCTCTCCGCGCCAGCCAGCGCCGCGACCGTTTCAGCAAGGTTTATCTCTGCGTCCCGCTGCTCGGTTGTTGCGAGGATTTGACCGGCAGCGACTGTATCACCTCGTCGCACATGTATGGTCTCGATCTGAGTTGTTGCGACAGGGGCGATCAGAACATACTCCCCCTCCACATAACCAGTCGCTAAAGGTAACGGTGGGGAACAAACCGTAAAAAGCGCGCTGATCAATGGGATTGAACACAAAAAGGCTGTCATCTCATTCCTCGCTTGCCGCTGCTAAGGCGGCATGAAGATTTCTTTTCAGAAGGCGCACAATGCGGTCGGCGTCTTGCCTCTGGATTGTTTCCCACTCCATTCGGCGTAAAATCACAGGCTTTCCAATGCGAAAATAGAGCAGTTGACCAATCATGCTAAACACAGCTAGCCGGGTGTCTTCGCTTTCAGGGTCTGTTCCTGTCGCACCCCCCCAAGCTGCACAAAGTTCGCGGTGCTTGGGCTCGATCATGGTTTGATATATGCCGTCAAGTACCGGACCATCCTCATTAATCTCACGAAGCATGAAAGATAAAATATCTTCGGCCCGCGCGCCAAGCAGGAGAAAGCGTGCCATCGCTTCTATTGTATTTTCCAGATGCCGGATCGCCTGATCCTTGCTGGCAAATGGCGTCTTCACGCCGTTCTGAAGAACTTTGGTCATTTGCGCTGCAATCGCCTTGCCGCAAGCAAGACGCAAACCATCTTTCCCACCAAAGTGGTATGCAATGGCGGCTATATTCGCGCCTGCTCGCGCTGAAATTTCTCGCGTTGATGTTCCGTCAAAACCTTGCCGTCCGAACAAATGCAGCGCAGATGAAATCAACGCCTCACGGGTTGGTTCTGTTTTTTGTTTTGAGGACGTGGGCTGGGTCAAATTCAATCCTCTGCTTTCGAGCTATATTAAATCAATCGTTTGATTGTGTCGAGATGAAAGACAATGCCCCTTTTGATTTTCCCGTTCGCATTCAATGTAGCGTCAAATCAATCTGCCAAATGCAAACTCGAGAGCCAGTTGCGAAACAGTGATTCCGCAGGGGCATTAGGATCAGGGTGCCCCGAACAGTTTTGAAAGCGATAGAGCACTCGCAAAATTCACCAACCCGTTCGGTGTCTAAAATTGCAAATTTGACTATAGAATCCATCGCTGTAACGTATCTCAGGTACGAAAAGTAAGCCTTTGTTTTTAAAGCTTATTAATTATTTAGATGACCTCCTGAAATCGCATCGAGCGGCGCTTAAATCCAGCGCACTCTCTAGTTTCCATAGCAATGACAATTGGTCACAATCCAGTCGCATTGTTTATGAACTTGAACATTATTTGGCCAAAGTCCTACGCGAATATAGTTCCAAGCACGAAATCCGATGGCTCTTTTTGCCGTCATTTGAGCAAAAATGTGTAGGGACGTATGAACTCGGCACTCAACATGAATGGTGATCTTACTTCGGCCGAAGTCTCTGATGAGCTTCGGCCCGGAACTCGACTTTTGCACGGTCAGTACGTCATTGAAAGCTTTCTGAACGTCGGAGGCTTTGGACTGACATATCTGGCACGGGATAGCCTGGATCGTACTGTTGTCATCAAAGAATGCTTTCCAGGGTCGCTTTGCACAAGACAAGACAACATTGTCCGGGCCAGGTCTAATTCCAATCAGGAAGAGTACAAATCAATTGTCCGCATGTTCGTGCAAGAAGCGCGTCGTTTGGCGAAGCTGGATCATCCCAACATCGTTGGGGTTCATCAGGTCTTTGAAGACAACGAAACAGCATATATGGCACTCGATTTCATCGAAGGTCAGGATTTGCTCGACATTATCGAAGATGATCGTCACCAGCTAAGTCCAGATCAGCTTCGCAACACGCTGTTAAAGCTTCTCGATGCGATCGCCTTTATTCATGATCACGGCATTCTGCACAGAGATATCTCGCCGGATAATATATTGCTCGAAAAATCTGGCAGTCCGGTCCTGATCGATTTTGGCGCCGCACGCGAAAAAGCATCCCGTGCAAGCAGAGTTTTATCAGCATTGCATGTGGTGAAAGACGGGTATTCGCCACAAGAGTTTTATATCGCCGGAGGGAACCAAAGCCCTGCAGGTGACATCTACGCGCTCGGAGCAACATTCTATCATGTTTTGACAGGCGAAGCGCCACCAAACAGCCAGACGCGGCTTGCTGCAATCGCTGCAGATGAACTTGACCCATATGTGCCGCTTCTGGGGCAACTCGAAGAGTATGACGAGGATTTTCTTGGAGCACTGGACAAGGCGCTTAACGTTTTCCCGAAAGACCGCCATCAATCTGCACAGGAATGGCTGCATCACATAGATATGAAGAAGCGCCGTGAAGCCGCGCTGGAGCGCGCGCAAAAGGACACAACGGTTGAAAAATCAATCTCTCAGTTGGTTGCAGAGACAAATCAGGCCGTCGTTCAAGCGAAGAAACAGGAAGCCCTTCACGCAGAAAAATTCAAAAAGTCGCCACCCGTCGTTGAGAAAAAGCCATTCTTCGACTGGTTGGATGACGAGGATTGGCTGAAGGACCACAAACCTGCAAAGCCTAAGAAAGTTAGGGCTGCAAATCCGTTTTCCAAAACGCAAACGGAGAACTCCGCAGAGACAAGAAAACCCAACGAAAGCAAAAAACGCCCGTGGTTTCTCAGCGCCCTTAGTAAAGGGCTGAAGGGCCGCATCTGGGCTTCGAAAAGAGGTTCAGAAAAACATTATGGAAAGGTAGAGCTATGAACTTGTTCAAAAGAATAGTCCCGGGACAAAACCGCGAGGACAAACCAGAAAGCGCCATCACAGATGGTGAAATGGTCCAGTTTTTTCCGGAGACGGGTGAGCCGCGTCAAAAAGGCAACACCCAGTTCGAAGGGTCGGGTTTTCTTGAGAACAATGATCAAAACATCCTGGACAACGCAACACTCAACATGAGCGAACCATCACCTGACGAGTTTGCGCCAAACTCTGATGACCTGGCGCCAGATACCCGGTTCGGGGATGTTACCGGAGAGAGCCATACAGCAGTCCCTCCCCAAGTATCCCTTTCTGCCGAACAGCCTGCCAGCCCTTCCACAACGATGCAAACCACAAGTCTTGAGGACAGGTTGGCATCACTGAGCCAACAGGCAAGACCTGAATACAGTTCCGAAACCGCAGATCAGACGCTGAACACCCAGTTGCGTTCAGCGTTTCGGGAACTCCCACCAGAGCAACCGCAGGAAACTGAAACAGACGCAGCTGCAATGGCAGCCGTTCGTGGCATGTACTCTGAAATGCAGGAACACTCGGTTGTTGCAAAAGAACAAAGCCCGGTGGTCAGCCAAACTCCGGACGTTGATACAACACCGCAAGCCGTTGAAGTGCCCGCACCTTCCGCTGGGCGTGCCGGTCGCCGCTCAGGTCGTGTCAAAACCCGCCTGCTCGGATTTCAGCATTCTTCCGACGCTGAAATAGATCCTCTTGCTGCCGCAGCCGGCAACGCAACGGCCCGCGACGACGTGAAATTTCCGGTCGGATGGATCGTTGTGGTCGAAGGTCCCGGCCTTGGATCAAGCTTTACACTCTTTAGTGGTGTATCCCCGATCGGTCGTGGCGAAGACCAATCCGTGAAACTCGATTTTGGCGATACCAGCATCTCAAGGGTAAACCATGCGTTGGTTGCGTATGACCCAGAGCAAAGAAAGTTCTTTCTAGGTCATGGTGGCAAAGCCAATATCGTTCGTCTGAACGATCAGCCGGTTTTGAGCACCGAAGAGATGACCAACAGCGATCTTATTCGCATTGGCGAAACGACACTTCGTTTTGTTGCCCTTTGTGGCCCCGATTTCGAATGGAGCGCTGACCAAGAGGACGACCATGTTACGATCATGTAACATCGAGTTCGACGCTGCTTCGGCTATCAGCCAAGGCAAGCGTGCATACCAGGAGGACGCCCTGATCACCGATTTTCCAATCGGTGGGGATTTGGGTGTCGCCGTCCTTGCTGACGGGATGGGAGGCCATGCCGCAGGTGATGTAGCGAGTAAAATTGCAGTAACCGAAGTCTTCAGTGAACTAAAGTTGCGAAGCGGTAATATTGATACTTTCGCACAAACCGCACCACGCGTACTGCGCGAGGCTGCGTTGGTGGCAAATGAATGCATCAAGAACCACTGTCATGCCAACAGAGAAACCAAAGGGATGGGAACAACACTTCTTGCCCTCACGTTTCTCAAAAGCCGACTGTTTTGGATTTCAATTGGCGACTCTCCTTTATTTCTATTTAGGAACAACAGGCTGAGGCAAATAAACGAAGATCACTCGCTTGCACCTCAAATTGACCTGATGGTTAGATCGGGTCAGATGACAGAAGAAGAAGGAAGGTACCATCCGGAACGCAGCTGTCTTACTTCAGTCGTATGTGGTGGTGGCATCGCCAGGATTGATTGCCCGGAAAACGCCCTGCTTCTGTCAGATGGGGATATCCTTGTTCTCGCGAGCGACGGACTCCAATTTCTGAGCGACGACGTGATCGCGAATATTTTACACGCCAACCAGGCCAAAAGCAGTGCCGAAATTACACGCATTCTTTTTGAATCCTTGGAAAAGCAAGGCGACCCAGATCAGGATAATTTTGCCTTTTCTGTCGTCAAGGTACGTGAAGAAAACAAAAATGCGCTCGAACGCACTCCGAAAAACAAAAATAAACTCGCGGTGGTAGCGCAGCGCCAACAACACGAAAACAGCCTGGTGGATCTGGCAAGAAGTGCCTTGCTGAAACTTACCTTCTTTTTTCGTGGTGCTGCTTACTCTCGAAAGGGAACACAATGAACTACGAACAAATATTAACCAGTCTTAAATCAACGCTTGAATCGGATTCCGTTCCGGCAAGCGCGCGTAAGACAGGTGAAAATTTGCTGAGCAAGCTGACGTCGCCCATTAGGATTGCAATACTTGGATTACCGAACAGTGGCAAATCGCAGCTTCTGAACATGCTGGCTGGAATGAGAATTATTCCCGACGGCATGAAGCTGCCAACACTCGAACTTACGGCTGGCCCACTTCCCCGCACTGCAATAACGCGTAACAATCAGGTCGTACATCACTTTGACCGCATTGCGCTTGAGCCAACAGATGTCACCGACGCGCAAAGCATCTTCATCGAAGCGCCAATACCGATCCTTGAAAAAATCAGCCTGCTGGAAGTGGTTTCGGACGGTTCTCTGCCAAGCCAAACAGCTGCTGTTAAATGGGCAACTGAGCATTCAGATATTCTGATTTGGTGCACACAGGAATTCAGCGATCTGGAGCTTTCCCTTTGGAACAACGTATCAGACGCTCTGAAAGACCATGGGTTTATGGTGCTGACCAAAGCAGATGAGCTGCACAGAAGCGGTGTCTTATCGCAGCGCATCGCAGCGCTTCAGAATATCGTAGCAGATGAATTCCACAGCTTGTTGCCAGTGGCCACTCTTCAGGCCGTCAAGGCCATGGACACAGAAGGCACCCGGGACGAGGCCGGATTAACGGCCAGCGGCGGACGGGCTGTTCTGGGCGCTATAATCAAACACGTAGAACAAGGCCGGCGCGCCGATGTTGACAATGCACGTCTGTTCCTGCTGCGCTACGGAGCCCAGTTTACGAAGGAATTTTCCGACGCAAGAGGCCCAAAACCTCTTTCTGCAATTTCAGAAATTGGCGGGAACCGAGGAGGGCCCAGACTGGTCCCCCAGCCCGGTAAAGGCGTTGCTCCGGTAATCGAAGCAGCGTCTAATAAAGAAGACGCGGATAGAAAGCTCCTGAAACAGGCCCTTGCCTTTTTGCAAGAGAGAGCTGCGAACCTGACGGAAAAACTTGAAAACGGAGATTCAGAAGGATTTGAAGGTTTGCTGATCAAATGTGCTGCGACCGCAGACGAACTTACTGAAATGTTCAGCGAACACGAAATCAGCCGCGAAGATTGTTATGCGCTTCAGAACGACATCATGGAAGCATCGGAAATGATGCTGCTGCTTACACTGGAAAAAGGTGTCGAACCCGCAGAAGATGCCGTAACAATTTTGCTTCAGATCAGACGCGAAATAGAACTCAGATTGGCAGCGTAGCCACGGACAATTTTCGCCGGAGAAACGCCACATAATCGCCACGATGTAGCGAATATTATGCCTAGTTGGGTCTTAAGTATGAATCTGTTGCCATGGCATGAACAATGAAAGCTTAGTTATGAGTTGGGCAGGTATAAAATGAAAGATGAGAGTGGTCTCTCAGCGTTGCATAGTGCAGCGACCGATGCCTCGAACGTCCATCTGCTAAAGATTGGGTTCGAAGGGCTAGAGGGTTTTCTTGCCAAAACCAATGACTTGGATTCCGTCCTTCGTGATCTCAGCGAAATGGATGACGCGAACACCCGTAAAAGCGCGATCGCCCTGCAAAAGCAACTTCACGCGCTAGAGCCGAGCGTGACCATGGTCGGACAGGTTAAATCCGGCAAAACATCGCTCGTGAATGCGATGGTCGGGTACCCAAATCTTTTACCAGCGGATGTCAATCCCTGGACCTCGGTCGTGACATCTTTGCACATTGACCCAACTGCCTCAAAATCGAGCAACAGAGCGAAGTTCAAATTCTTTGATCAAGATGAATGGTCACGCCTCATCGAAAAAGGCGGTCGAATGGGCGAGTTGGCAAGCCGAGCAGGCGCCGACGAAGAGCTTGAAAAGGTCAAGCAGCAGGTCGAAGAAATGCGCGAGAAATCACGCACACGGCTTGGCCGCCGATTTGAACTTCTTCTCGGACAAGAACATGACTACGACAGTTTTGATGAGGAACTGATCAAAAGATATGTCTGTCTGGGCGATGATTTTGGCGATGACGATACTTCGACTTCCACCGATGGTCGTTTTGCCGATATCACGAAATCCGCCGATCTGTTCATGCAACGCGCAGAGGTGCCGCTAAAACTTTGCATACGCGACACCCCCGGCGTCAATGATACTTTCATGATGCGAGAACAAATCACAATACGCGCGATCCGTGACAGCCGCATATGTGTGGTTGTTTTGTCTGCCCATCAGGCGCTTTCCACAGTCGACATGGCTTTGATCCGGCTCATTTCGAACATCAAGTCACGAGAAGTCATTATCTTCGTCAATCGGATCGACGAACTCTCAGACCCTGCCACGCAAATCGACGAGATTGAACAAAGTATTCGTGAAACATTGCGCACCCACAACGGGCCAGCCGATGCTCAGATCATCTTTGGCAGTGCCTACTGGGCTGGTAACGCGCTTTCAGCAACACTCAACTGCCTGTCACCCGACAGTGCTCAATCGTTGTTGAACTGGGCGGAAAAAACTCTTCACGCAAGCAAAAAAATTGACACTCCACAAGAACTGGTTTGGAAACTATCGGGCATCCCATCTCTTTACGCAGCGCTTTCTGAACGAATTTCAGAAGGTATTGGTCAAGACGCAATTGAAAAAATTGCGCGCTGTGCCAGCAACCTCGCCAAAGGGATAGAGGCCGCGAGCCACCGCTTGGCGTCATGCCCGGACGGCGCGCCAACGTTCTGTATGGACAAGCAGACTTTGCTTTCGGAACTGGAAAGAATTGAAACCCGCAGCCTAAGAAAACTTGAGACTGATTTCGAAACACTCGTTTCTAGCTACCATTCACGCCTGGAAAGATCTCATAAAAGCTTTCTGGAACGCGCCACTGCGTCGCTGGTTATGCATCTCGAGAAATACGGTGAAGATGTAATCTGGACCTATGAGCCAACCGGTTTACGGCTCTTGCTACGTTCGGCTTACCAAATATTTGGAGCCAACACGCAGAAAATGACGAAAGATCTGTTTGACTCTGCCGCCCGTGACATCAGCGAGATATACAAACAAGCCTTCGGTTTAGAGGATAACTTTGAAATCGAAGCTCCTGTTCCTTCTCGTGTCCCGCCGCCTATTGTAATCGGTCAGACAATCGCACTCGATATCAAAGGCAACTGGTGGAGAAACTGGTGGCAGCGCAAGCGTGGGTATCAAGCGTATGCTGCCAACTTCAACGAAATGATCATGGCTGAAACAGACCCCATCGTGCGTGACCTGAAGGTCACTCAGGTGGCATCAGTGCAAAATGACGCGACATCAACGCTTAAGCAGTTTCTAGCTGAACAAAGATCGACTTTGCTGGGCTTTGGAGAACACGGTGGTTCCAACCAGGAAGATTTCGATGGAATTTTCGGCAGTCCGGAAACAGAAGGACGACTGAACGCGATGAAAAATACTATAGCAAACCTCGCCAGGGATGCTGCGTAAAGATCAGAACAAAGGGGTTCATAAAATGACAATCGCCGCACTTCCTGCACCTTCTTCTGGTGATAGCGAAACAAGAAAACCCAGAATCGCGCTCATGGGCGAATTCAGTGCGGGCAAAAGCACGCTCTCCAATCTCTTGATTGGGTCTACCCCGCTTCCGGTAAAGGTGACGGCGACGCAGCTTCCTCCGGTCTGGATAGCCTATGGCGACAAAGACCCCTTTCTCGAAGACTTGGACGGAAATATCCATCCTGTCGATCTGAATGAACTTGACATCGTTGACCCCAATGAAACACGGGTGATCCGGATTTTCCTGAAATCCGATATGCTCGAACTTTGTGACCTGATCGACATGCCTGGTATTTCTGATCCCAATATGTCACCCGAAAGATGGGAACCAATTTTAGATCACGCCGATGGCGTTATCTGGTGCACCCATGCAACGCAGGCTTGGCGCCAAAGCGAGGCCGCAACCTGGGCGTCGATGAAGCCCGAACTTTACAACAAAAGCCTTTTGTTGCTGACACGTTACGACAAACTATTAAACGAAGTAGATCGGCAGCGCGTTCTAAAGCGCGTTAATCGCGAAACAAAAGATATGTTCGCCGGGTGCTTTCCAATTTCACTGGCTGAAGCTGTTGCAGCAAAGGACGACCGTGAGAAATGGGAAAACAGCGGCGCAGAAGCATTTTCTGAAAGGTTGGTCGAGATACTCAATCAACTTTCTAACACCCTTGGTGGAGGTTCAGACCACTCTTCTGATTTCGCGTTGAAAGACACACTGATTAACAAAGCTACCCCGGCGCATGATGAAGATAAAAGAGCACCAGATGGTGCCGTGCAGCCCGGCTGGGTTGTGCCCCGCCGTGTCAAAATAGCGAGCTCGAACATCGGTGAGCGCCCGGGACGACCATCACGCGTCGGTGGAGGTCCACCGCATTCCAGAGATACCGTTCATGAAGCCGTGGATGATGAAAACCGAAAATCACAACCGCTCTGAGTATGTCGTTTCGGATTCCGGTTGAGAATATTGATCTTTGTCTTTCCCGCGATTCCGAAACTAAGAATGTTCCAAATTAAAAAATGCAAATTTCAAAGAAACATTTCGCGTTTCATTTGATCAGTTTACGTTTACACTATCTTAACAAACGTTTCAGAAAACTGACAAAGAACTTAGATGAATATCTCGCGGCAGCTGGACACCTTGCTTCAGGACTTTCCGAATTGCGAAACCGTCGCTTTCGCGGATATTTCGACGGGTTTGGTTCTGTGTTCGAGTACGCGCAAAACCATGAGCCGGGGGCAATTGGATGCGCTTTGTGCTGCTGCGATAGAACTGCTCAACGGAAAGCAGGCCAGTTTAGCTTCGGCAACACTGGATCCGAATGGAAACGCAAAGGTGCAGGAAGCACTGCTTATGGAAGATGGGCTTTTAAATATTTTCGTGCGTTCTTCAGTTGTTTCGACAGAAGCGCTTTGTTGCATTTGCGTGCCCGAAATAGAGATAGATTCCTTTATTGATCGGGCTTGTTCCGAACTTGCCAATTTCGATACTGACTAAGATGCGGGAAAGAAACGTAAGAGAGTGGGTCTGCAATTGTGAACGATATCAATAGGCTCAAGAGCAAGCTGGAAAAGCTGGGTGCTGAGGAATTTGGTGCAAAAAGCGACGGTCACGTCTTTAAGGTCAGCAACCTTGATGAAGTGATGACAGTAATGTTGCGCGAAATTGACGAGACATTACTTGGTCGTGAGCTTGAGTTTAGAAACGATCGCGGCGATATGATCGGGCTTGAGGTCTCGGGCCGGCGCTTGCTTTGCGTAAGCAAAGTTTTACCTGAAAGACTGGCCACTTCTTTCAAGTCTCTTTTGAAGGTTGCGACATTTGATGCGCATGGGCCCGAAATCGACGACATGGCACGGTTGCTGGACGCATTTTCAGAAGAAGCGACAAAACTGAAAGTAACCTCACACGGCCTTTCCCGGGCGATGGGGTCTTCAGAGGTCGGATGCTCACCAGATTCTTTGGCGCAGGCGTGGTCATTGGATGCCGTGGAAACAACCGAAGAAAATGAGGAAAGCGCGGTCGCATCCTTTCTTGCATCTTGTCGGGATATCGCCTCTGCATGGATTCAATTGAAAGAGGGCTCAGTTACTAGAAAATCTGGGGATGAAGCCTTGATTGAACGCCTCGTAAGCCTCGCAAGCGACGGTTTCTCAATCCCCGATATTGGGCTAAAGCAAGGCGGGAACTCTGCAGAAGCCAAAAGATGCATTGTGCTAAGATCTCCGTCACTGGAACAACACTCCGTTCTTTTTGCAGAGAATGAAAACCGCGCCGCGCTCGTGCTTTTCCCTGCAGAAAACCTTTCGCAAGTCATCTCCAAATGGCATAGCGCCGTCGCCTGAAATCTGGTTTTGAACGCACCACGGGCTTCACGTGGTGTACACCCCTTCTTTAGAAGGAAGACAACCGTTTTGTCGTTTCCGGGTCCATAAAACCAGCCACCGTCGCGTCAGTTTCAAGTTGCAGCGCGCGATGCAAATCTGGCGTTGCGATGGCGTTCAGCACTCGTTTCATTGAGCGCACCGACAAGGTAGGCAGATCAGACAAACGTTCGGCCGTTTCCTGTGCCTTTTCAAGAAGCGCGTCATCCGCCTCGACGCGCCATGCAACCCCTGCATCCAATAGGTCGTCTGCTGTGTATTTTTCCCCAAAAAAAAGCATTTCGCGGGCTTTGTGCAGGCCTACCATCGACGGCAGCAGGGAAGTTACCGCCCCGGTTACAAAAATGTTTAACGAGACTTCAGGGAAAAACCCTTTCGCGCTTTTGCCCCAAATTGGGAAATCGCAATTGATCGCCCATTCAAAACCGCCACCAACGGCCCAACCGTTGATCGCGCCTACAACGGGCTTTGCCCCAAAAATGATGGCATGGGTTGCGCGTTGAATAGCCTGAACAAGATCACGCGCTTCCTCTTCAGAGTCAGGGTGAACATGTTCGCGCCGATCGTCCCCTGCGCAAAACGCTTTGCCGGCGCCCGTGAAAACGATTGACCTGGTCTCTGTATCTGCGTTTGCATCGTCAAAAGCCCGCGCCACTTCGTCAATCAACTGGCGGTTCATTGCATTCAGGCTTGCAGGCCGGTTCAGCGTGATCGTTCTGACGCCTTTTTCACCAAGAACGCTCAGCACGGTTTCATAGGTTTGCTCGGTCATTCGTAACTCCTAATCACGCGTCTGGTTTTTCCCTCTGTTACAGGAAACGCCCCGTGCGGCAACAAGCTGACATGCGCGGAAGCCCCAAGTGTTTTTTTGAATTTCTTTTCGATCTTTCGGGCAAGTTCCTGCGATACCGGACGACCAGACGCCAGTTCAACTTGCACAGGAAGCACATCGTATGGCGGCGGTCGATCCAGCACGATCCGGTAGTCACCCGTCACGTCCTCAAAACTGTTGATCACGGTTGCGACCATTGTCGGGAACATGTTGAGCCCCCTGACAACAATCATATCGTCAGAACGGCCAACGACACGAAACCGAAAGCCTGCGCAGCCGCATTGACAAAGCTCTGTTTCATCAATGGCGATAATGTCACCTGTACGAAACCGAACCAGCGGCTGACAGTCCCGCACAAGATGGGTCAATACCAACTCTCCGGTTTTGCCGGCTTCAATAGGTATCGGTGTTTCGCTCTCGGGGTCGATAAGCTCAGGGTACAAAACATCCTGCGCAAGAAAATGAAGACGCGTATCGTATTCACATTGAGCGGCGAAATTCGAAAACACATCTGAAACGCCGAAGTTTGCATTGCGCGGCTCGAACCCCCAGGTGTTTTTCAAACGCTCCCGAAACGTTGGGTCATCAAGCCCCGGTTCACCGCCAAACAACCCCAGCCTGAGACCCAGATCACGCGGGGCCAACCCGGGAAACTTTTCCGCGATGACGCGTTCAAGAACCGCGGGATAGGACGGAGTGCAGGAAATGGCCGTGACACCAACCTCTTTTATCGTTCTGATCAGAAGTTCAGTTCCACCAACGCCGAAAGGTATGACAAGGGCACCCGTTGCCTCAAGCGTCAGGTGATCAGTCACGCCGCCCATCCACATCTGGTAATTCAGGCAATGCGCAACCGTATCATCAGGTGTCAAACCTGCAGAACTTTGTGCCCGCCCGCCGACAATCTGGGTAATCTCAGCGTCCCGCGCTGACAAGGCGAGGTTCATTGCCTGCCCGGTGGTTCCTGATGTTCTGTGCAAACGAACAGCCGCGCGCTTAGACGCCGCAAGGTAATTTCCAAAAGGGGGATGATTGGCTTGAGAAACACGGAGCTGCGCCTTATCGGACAGTGGCAGGTTGGGAAGGTCTTTTAGATCCTTCGGAGGGACCGCTCCCTCCCAGAGTTTATGATAAAAGTCAGACTTGGCAGCAACATATGCGCTTTGCTTTTCCCATGCCTTCTGATTGTGAAGAAAAAGCTCAGCGCTGTTCATTTTCTCTGCGTTTTTTACAAGCATTAAGGTTCCATCCCTCTGCGCCAGAGCAAATTAAGGGTGTCGATCACGGCGTCCCTGTCGCTGGAGAAAGACGCCATATTGGGATCGTTTGAAAGCAGTAGACCTGTCAGGTACTGATCTGTCATTCCGCCAAGCGCATAGGCCCGGCGCATCAATTCATCATGCGCCAAAGACCTGCCTTCCAGTGCAAGCCGCCGTTCTGTCGCCGCGACGACATTTTCAAGCCATTGTCGGTTTAGTGTCTGGAACGCTTTCTTCGCTTCGGGAAACCCATCCAGGTGGTTGATAAGGCATTTCATCAGGCCGGGATTTTGCTCGAACAACGCGACATATGTGGCGGTTGCTGCGCGCATCGGATCTGCAGGTTCCTGCTGCGACGCCCTGTGCATCTCGCCTTGGACAAAAGAAATATACCGGAGCGCTACGTCACCGACCAGAATGTTGCGGTCGGCGAAATATATATAGAACGTACCATGCGCTATTTTCGCCGCTTGGCAAATTTCGGAAACTGTTAAATCAGCGAGGCTAAGTTTGTTCAGGCAATGGCACACAGCAATGCGAATATTTGCTTTCGTCCGCTCGCCCTTTCGTGCGTCTTTTGCGGCGCGTGCAAGTTCGGTAGGAAAACCAAAATTCCCTTTGGTTGCCAGTTTTCGTGCTTCGGCATTCATTAAATGTATTCTCATTAAATAAATATGACATCAGTTTCATTATTAATGTGTCAGAGTCAAAACCTTTTTCGCTTAAAGCGTCAAGTTAAAGCACAGCTATTGATCGACTCTTAAAATTCATTCATATTCATATAATAGAATTTAATGGGATAGGGCGTGAAAATGAAAACCAGCAGACGGATGTTCTTGTCAAAGTCCCTCGCCACCCTATCCATTGCAGGTGCAAGCACCGCATTCGGGTCAAAGATCTGGGCGCAGACGTCTACACAGCTCGGCGCTTTTCAAATAGACACATTAAGTGACGGCAATCTTGTTTTGCCCGGTGATTTTGTGTTCGGCGCGATGCCTCAGTCCGAATTGGGCGACATTCTTTCCCGCCACAACATATCGCGTGAACAGGTCACGCCGGACTGCAACCTCACGCTGCTGCGTGACGGAGAACGGACAATCTTGTTCGACGCCGGTTCCGGCCCGGATTTCATGCAAACTGCTGGTAAAATTGGCGAGGCATTTGACGTTCTTGGCATCGATCCCGGCGAGGTTACGCATGTGGTTTTCACCCATGCACATCCCGATCATCTTTGGGGCGTTATGGACGATTTCGATGAGCTATATTTTTACAATGCGACGTATCTTATCGGACAGGCAGAATGGGTTTACTGGACAGACCCAAAGACCGTTGAAACAATTGGCGAAAACAGAACAACTTTTGCAATTGGAGCACAGCGGCGGCTTTTACAAATCGAAGACAACACTTCATTTTTCAAAGATGATGAGGAAATCTTGCCCGGTGTCGCCTCCAGAGCTTGTTTCGGCCATACACCCGGCCACATGGCGTTTGAACTGCGCAGCGGTGCTGAAAGCCTGATGGTCGTCGGTGACGCAATTGCCAACCATCATGTTGCCTTTGAACAACCCGGTTGGATATCCGGGTCTGATCAGGATGGCGAAATGGCGGCACAAGCGCGGATCTCGCTGCTTGATCAAATTTCTACAGCACAAATCCCAATGATTGGGTTTCACCTGCCATATCCCGGCATCGGGCGTGTTGAACGCGCCGGAAGCGGTTTTCGGTTTATTCCATAGGAGCATTTCATGAAATTCATCCTCGCGGCCGCTTTGATTGTTTGCTCAGTTCCCACATGGGCAAGCGAAGATATTGCAGACCAATATCCGGGCTCGCCACTCTATTCCAAGCCTGTCGAATTTATACCGGGTGTATTTTCCGCTATTGGCGCCACCGCCCCACCCAACTATGAAAACACCGGGCATAACAACAACCTCAGCTTCATTGTGACAGGCGAAGGTGTCGTGGTTGTTAACAGTGGCGCGGCCTATGTGCTCGCCAAAGCCTTGCACGACGAAATCAAAACTGTGACTGACCAACCGGTGGTGCTGGTTACAAACGAAAACGGACAGGGCCACGCGATGCTTGGTAATGGCTACTGGGCAGAGCAAGGCGTGCCTATCGTTGCACATGTCGATGCAGCACATGAATTTGAAGAAGATGGCACTCAAATTTTGGAATCGATGAAGCGTTACAATCAGGACAAAGCTGAAGGAACTTTTCTACAGGGTCCGACAATCACGTTTGAAGACGAATATATCGTCGAACTTGGGGCGTATCGCATTGAGGTCAGACATTTAGGCCCAGCGCATAGTGCGGGTGATGTTGTTGTCTGGTTGCCAAACCAAGATCTGGTGATTTCTGGTGACATGGCATTTCACGAGCGCATGTTACCCATTTTCCCGGACACGTTAACAGCAGACTGGCTGGAAACCTGGGATACGGAATTTGAAGCGCTAAAGGCAACTTATGTCATCCCCGGCCACGGCCACCCGACAAACATGGATCAGGTCCGAAGATACACAAAAGGCTATCTTGAGTATTTGCGCGCGAAGATCCGCGAGCATCTTGATGCAGGCGGCAGCCTGACAGACGCGTATTACGTGGACCAAACACCTTATGCGCACCTTGATACCTACGAAGAACTGGCAACAAAGAACGCCGGGCGCGTCTATGAGCAAATGGAGTTTGAAGACTTTTAGTCAGGCGGCAGAAGCGGCCCCAGTTACCGCCTGCGGTGCAACAGCCTGCATGATAAGTGTCGTTGACACCGCACCGACCCACATAAAAAACACGGCAATCCAAGCGGTCAGCGCCATGATCGCCCCCCCGGACAGGCCAGCACCAACAGCACAGCCACCGGCCAGCATACCGCCAAATCCCATAAACACCGCGCCAACCAGATATCGCTCCATCGGTGTGTCCGGGCCAAAACGCTGAAGCCGGAACTCTCCACTTAAAATCGCCATAACTGCGGCCCCCAGAAAAACACCCGGTACAAGGCCGATGCTGAAGCTTCCGGGCATGGACTTGTTATTCACAAGCCCCATCAAAGTATCCGCTGATGGACCCGTAAAGGTTACACTTGAAACCGGAACAACATCAAAAGAAGACAGCGAAATATCGTAGGTCAGCGCCCAGCCCAGCGCGACGGCACCGCCAACCAGTGCCGCGGCAACAAGGCGTGAAAGACCACACCTACGATAAAATGCTATCCCAATCGAAATACCGAGCAGTATGACAGCAAGCACCGTCACGGTGCCCTGCCCCAGCCCGGTAATATGGAGCAGGTCCCGGGCCTCGCCACCAGAAACCACCCAAAGACTGCCTAGCTTTTCACGCAGTGTGGCCAATACTCCGCTCAATGAGGCTTGCGCGACAAGTGTCAAAACCAAACCTGTCACAATCGCCCTGAGGTTCCCTGTTGCCGAAAGAACCAGAAGTCGGCCTACACATCCGCGCGCCAAAACCATTCCGATCCCGAAAAACGTGCCTCCGATGATCGCGCCTGACAGGCTGCCTGTCGCAGCCAATTGACGCGCTTGGCTCACATCAAGGATACCAAATGCGACAAGCCCCTGCGTGAGGGTCAGCGCCGCAAAGAAAGCGACTAGCCAAATCGCGGTTCGCGGCCCTAATTGCCTGGATGAAAATTCTGCAGTGGCCGCACGCAAACAAAACCTGCTGTGCTGTGCAGAGGCGCCAAAAACCACGCCAACAACAAGCCCCGCAGTGACCAGCAGGGCGCCTTCGCCGTAGCGTTCAATCAGGGCCTCGAATAGTGCGAGCATGGACTACTGTGCGGCCATCGGAAGACGGGCAAGCTGGCATTGCGCCCAAAGGTCGCCGAGCGCGGCAACCAAACGGTCTATGTCTTTTTCGCTGTGGACGGGCGACGGTGTGATGCGCAAACGCTCTGTACCCTTTGGCACAGTCGGATAGTTTATCGGCTGGATATAGATGCTATATTCGTCAAGCAGCACATCAGAAATATACTTACATTTAACCGGATCACCCACCATCACAGGAATGATGTGACTAGGGTTTAGTTCGTGTGGAATTCCGATTGAGTCAAGCCTCGCCCGAACTTGCGCTACGCGCTTTTTCTGCAAGTCGCGCTCTTCGCCACTTTGCTTCAGATGCCGAACAGAGGCCGCAGCACCAGCAGCAACTGCAGGCGGTAACGCCGTGGTAAAGATAAATCCGCTGGCGAAACTTCGCACAAAATCACAAAGCTGCGCAGAGGCCGCGATGTAACCGCCAACAACGCCAAATGCCTTGCCCAGTGTTCCCTCGATCACCGTCAACCTGTCCATCAAACCTTCACGCTCGGCAATCCCGCCGCCGCGTGGGCCGTAAAGGCCAACCGCGTGGACTTCATCAAGGTAGGTCATTGCGCCGTACCGGTCTGCAAGATCACAGATTTCAGCAATCGGGGCGATATCACCGTCCATTGAATAAACGCTTTCAAACGCAATTAGTTTGGGTTGACCTGCGGGAAGAGACGCGAGCTTTGACTCAAGATCAGCGAGGTCATTATGCTTCCAGATCAGCGTTTTTGCCCGGGAATGACGGATACCTTCGATCATCGATGCATGGTTCAACGCATCAGACAGCACAACACAGTCAGGTATCTTTGACGCAAGCGTCCCCAGTGCCGCCCAGTTTGAAACATATCCTGAGGTGAAAAGCAGTGCATCTTCTTTGCCATGCAGATCGGCCAGTTCCCGTTCCAGCAGCACGTGATTATGGGTGGTCCCCGATATGTTCCGTGTCCCACCGGCCCCGGCGCCTGATTTGTCGAGCGCATCGTGCATCGCGGATAAAACCGCCGGATGTTGACCCATCCCAAGGTAGTCATTGGAGCACCAGATCGTCACTTCGCGTGCACCGCCGCCAGTCCTGTTTGTTGCAGAGGGAAACGCGCCTTTGTGGCGTTCCAAATCTGCGAACACACGGTAGTTGCCTTCTTCGCGCAACCGGTTCAGTTCATCTGCAAAGTGCTTTTCGTAATCCATATTATCTCACTCACTCGCTCACCGCACTTTTTGCGATACTGTCCAGCAGGGCCTGAACTTCCTGCATCGGGCCATCGGGATATGTGCGATACCCAACAGTCACAGCCTCCCCTTGCTGAGCTACGAAAACACCATATGGGCAGTGGGCGATATTCATAGGATCGGCCTCCATCACCTTACGTGACAGAACTGCCGAGCAGAAAACGAAGATGTCCGCATTTTCGAAAATCACCTTGTCGCTTCCGACATCAGCGCCTGTTCTAATCAGCATCTCGCCCACGTGACTGACATAATCAATCACCAGTCCTTCACCGACGATAGCGCTTTCAACACCGAAAGCGGCGTCTTCGAAGGAACCGGCGAAATTATAGGTGACGGCCTCCTGTGCCATCGCCAAGCCTGCCATCGCACCAAACGCCAACGTTAACAGAGCAGTTTTCATAACTCTCTCTCCTTCTAATCAGCCAAAATAACCCGAAACAAAACGTCCGGCCTTGATATGCCTCAATTCATCCGTGTGTCGCTAGCCGAACATGTCGGCCGTGATTCCATCGTACCATCCGACGGATTCCCGATAGGTCGCGGCCCTGAGGTCAACGCTTTCGCCAGTTGCGGAGATAAACCCGTCAACTTTCGCAATCTTTTCTTCAGTAGCTTCGTAGGTAGCACCAACTTTGACGCCATTGTCAGTGTCGATCAGCGACCAACAGGTGTTGGAGTAACGGGCCGGAAACACGCTTGAGCCTGTGAGCGCACCACGCACAGAATTTGCGCAAACCTTCGCCTGGCTGTTCGCCGAGAACCCTGATTTCGGCATATCGCCCTGCGAGGTTGCATCCCCAAGCACATATACGTTTTCGTCCATCTTGGACGACATATCATTTGCATTTACCGGGGCCCAGTTTCCATCCGTGACCCCTGCCATTTCAGCGATGCGCCCAGCTTTCATCGCTGGGATTACGTTACAGGCATCAACACTTGTAACTTCGCCATCAATGCTTACGGTCATTGCGTGTGGGTCGACTTCAACATTGCCGCCACCAAAATCAGCGCCGATCCAGTCAATCATACCGCTGTAGTTGTCCGCCCAGCCTTCCTGAAACAGCGCCATCTTGGAAAATTTCTCCTTGGGATCGGCGACTATGATTTTTGCGGTCGGGTTGATGTCGCGCAGGCGGTGCGCAACCATCGACACGCGTTCGTATGGCCCGGGTGGGCAGCGGAACGGGTTGGGCGGGGCCACCATCGCGAAGGTGCCACCTTCGGGCATTGCTTCGATCTGGGCTTTCAGCAATTCGGTTTGCGAACCAGCCTTGTAGGCATGCGGCATTGCGTTCTGTGAGTTCAGATCCCACCCAGGTACGGCACCATCTACAAAATCAATACCTGGCGACAGGATAAGCTTGTCATAGGAAAGCGCCGAACCGCCAGCCAGCGTAACAGTCTTTGCATCCCGATCCACACTGATTGCCCAGTCATGAATAACGTTGACACCGTATTCAGAGGCAAGTGTTCCGTAGCTGTGTGCAATCGAGTCAATTTCGCGGAACCCGCCAATATAAAGGTTAGAAAAGAAGCAGGTGTAATAAGTGCGTGTGGGTTCAACGAGGGTAACGTCAATCTCGCCATTGCTGTCCTTGGCAATGTAACGCGCAGCAGTTGCGCCACCTGCGCCGCCACCAATCACCACAACTTTCGCGCGGCCATGCCCCGATCCAATCGCCATTGGTGCTGCAAGAAGAGCCGAAGCAGCAGCAGTGGTTCCAATAAACTTACGTCTGTTAAGTTTCATATCAATTCCCCCAAAAAACGGTGCCCCTATTGGTCGAGGCTTTTAAAATACGCGGCCAAGGCCGCAATCTCTTCGTTTGACAAGCGTCCTGCCATCATTTGCATGACGGGGTGCAGTCGCTTTGCGTTCTTGTAAGCGTGCAGTGCGATCACAAAATCTTCGACCGGCCAGTTTGTGATCGAAGGAATGCCATTATCATTCCCGCTGAGCAGGTGGCACGTCGTGCATTCGTTTGAGAGATACTCGCCATAAGCCGGATCACCGGAGATTGCTAAAATTTCAGGATCAAAATCATGATCCAAGCCTTTGGCTGTCGGTGCTGCTTCTGGAATATTCGCCGGGCTGGCCGAGAACAGGCGCAGATAGGCAAGCAGATCGTCGCGATCCTTCTGGTTTGCGATCCCCCTGAAACTCATCCGGGTTCCACTGACCAGATTTCTGGGGTTCTCGATAAACGTATCGAGAGACTCGTAGGTCCAGACCAACCCCCCGGTTGCGGTTCGCTCCATAGCGTTCGAATACCGAAAGCCCTCGGCCGCCCCCGCGCTACGATCGAAAACTCCGTTCAGACTTGGACCTATACGGTGCTCGGCACCTTCGCCAACCTGGTGACACCCAGCGCATTGCCGGAATAGAGCTTCACCGCGTTCGGCGTTTCCCCCGGCCTCTGCCGTGACCTGGCTCGCAAATCCCAGTGACAACAGAGTGGTAAGAAAAATCCGTCGCATTCTTCGATGCCCTATTCGCTCATGCTGCCGAGATAGGCGATGATCGCGGCAACATCGCCTTCATCGCGAAGACCTGCAAAAGACATTTTGGTGCCCGCAAGGAAGTCTCGCGGATTCGTCAAAAACTCTCCGAGACTTTCTTCAGACCAGACAAGACCGCCACCCCCGGCATCCTGCATAGCGCTGGAATAACGGAAACCTTCGACCGAGCCTACGGAACGGCCAATGATAGCATTCAAATGCGGGCCAACCCGGTTTGAAGCACCTTCGCCAACCTGATGGCAGGCGCGACATTTACGGAACACTGTTTCGCCTGCCGCAGCCAATTCCGGGTCTATCGCGTCGGTGGCATCCGTTGTCTCTTCGCTGGCTTCATCTACTGCTTGGGTGGTTTCTGCAGCTGCCATTTGCTCTGTCGTTTCTTCAGCAGCATTTTCTTGTGTTTCATCACTTTCAGCCGCCTCGGGCGTCACATCCAGAACGCGGGCACGCTTGACGATCTCCACCGTGTCTTTGCAATTTTCCATACAAGCTTCTTTGGAGAATTCACCTAGCTCTACCTCTGCCCGGTCATCCATGAAAAAGTTATCCTGATTAGGCATCTGCACTTCGGCAAATGTTTCCCTGTTCAGTACAAAGTCATCTTCAACCAGATAGTTAAGGTAAAGAACGTACGCGGTAAGCGCATAGACCTCGTCATCGGTAAGCGACTGTGCGTTGCCGAACGGCATTGCCCGGTGAATATAGTCAAAGATGGTCGACGCATAGGGCCAGTATGATCCGACAGTCTTAACAGGATCTTCGCCATCCAATGTCCCCTCACCCCCGGCCAGAACGGGCCACCGGCCAATGGCCTCGCCAAAATCGCCGTGGCACATCGCGCAGTTTTCAAGATATATCTCTTCGCCCGTGAAAACATCGCCGCTACCTTCGGGCAAGCCAAGACCATCGGGGCGTACATCAATATCCCATGCAGCAACTTCTTCACTCAGGGCCTCACGACCAAGGCTAAATCCGCCTTCTGGTGACTGCAGCATCATTTCAACTTGTTCGATTTCAGCCATGGGTTCGGCGCTGACAGAAGCTTCTTCAGTACCCGTCGTGTCCTCGGTTGCGGCGTTTGCAGCGACAACAATACTGCCGCGCACTGGTGCCGGTATGTCCACGACAAACTGGTCGGCCAACATGTAAGCAGACCCCAAAACTCCAAGGGCACCCGCTCCGGCTGGTGCTAGAATCTTAAGAAATTTCGACATTTTCGGCGATCCCTTGTTCGTTTACATACCAGGTTTGGATACCGTTATTGTGGTAGATTGAGTTTTCGCCCCGAATCACGCGCAGCTGGTCCTTGGTTGGCTGGACATAGCCGGTTGAATCATGCGCCCGGCTTTGCAAAAGCAGCGGGCTGCCGTCCCAGTCAAATTCGAAATAGAACCGGTGCATCGACATCGGCAGCGACGGCCCGGATATGCGGGCCTGATGCCAGTTCTTTCCTCCGTCCAGCGTCACATCCACACGTGGAACTGTACCCCTGCCAGACCAGGCCACACCGGTCAGAACTGTATGGCCCTTACCGTGATTCAAAGGCGCTTGAGGTGATGGGTTGGTGATGACCGATTTCGCGTCCATCTCCCAAGTAAAACGACGCGCGCTACCGTTTTCCAGCAAGTCAGTATATTTTGAGGTTTCCTCGCGGTGATGCCATGGCATGTCGCCGACTTCGATGCGGCGCAGCCATTTGATCCACATGTTGCCTTCCCAACCGGGAACAACCAGTCGCATCGGATATCCCTGTTCGGGACGCAGCGCTTCACCGTTCATTTTGAACGCGACAAGACAGTCATCCATCGCTTTTTCAATCGGCACTGATCGCGTCATGGCAGAGGCGTCGGCGCCTTCCGGCATCACCCATTTGCCGTTGGTCTTCACACCGGCTTCTTCAAGGATCAGGCGTAGCGGCACACCAGTATACATCACGTTATGGATCATACCGTGCGTGAATTGGCAGCCGTTAAGCTGCGCACCGCGCCACTCCATCCCGGTGTTGGCTGCGCATTCAAGGAAATAAACGTGGTTTTCCCGTGGAAACCGCATCAGATCCTGCAGGGTGAAAACCAATGGTTTATCTACAAGCCCATTGATCATCAGGCGGTGCTTGGCAGGATCAACCTCTGCGACACCTGCATGGTGGCGTTCAAAACACAACCCATTCGGCGTAAGGATACCATCCAGTTCGTGCAGAGGCGTGAAGTTGATGGAGGACACTGTATCTGCGGTCAGCCATTCTACGTTCTTGCGTTGAACGTGCGCCTCAAATTCGGATGGCACCCCATACGAGCTTACGTCAACACCGTCGCCCAGATTCTGGTTCCACGGCTGGAGTTCCGTTATCGCAGTGTCAGGTGCCGCCTGTGCCAGACCAGCCCCTGTAACTGCCCCACCTGCTGCTAGTGCGCCTTTGAGGAATGATCGGCGTGATGGTTTCGAACCCTTGAATATTTTGACCATCGTCATTGTCCTCTCTTTTCTTCTTTTTAGCTGGGGCTCGCACCCCGCTAATACTCACGCCCCAACGACTTCCACACTGTCGTTGGGTTCGATCGAAACTGTGCCCTGTTTGCGAATATGGCTTTCGACAACGTCCCAGATCGTGGGTCCTTCGGTACCTTCGTTCACGCTGGCCCAGCCAGCGACCACATAGGTTTTGGCGGGGTCGATCTGTTCACCGGACTTCAACAGAGTCATCTCGGTGATCCGCTCGCCTTGTGGTTTGTTGATATCGATCCGGTATCCCATACCGCCTACACGCACCATATCGCCGCCTTGCTGATAGTATGGATCCGGGTTGAACAAATTGTCTGCGACATCTTCCAGAATTGTGTGAATGAATTCACCCGTCATTTCCGTGCGGTAGGCTTCGGGGTAACTCATCGCGGTTGCGTTGAAGATGTCTTCGCGTGTTATGTCCTGCCCGGGTAGCAAAGACGCTCCCCACCTGAAGCCAGGTGAGAAGGCAATGTCGGCCTCGCGCTCAGAAATCAGCGCATTGCAGATCAGGTCATCCCACGTTCCATTGAAATTCCCACGACGATAGAGAAGGCTGTCTGTCGATCCAATAACCTCCTCCAACTCATCCTTGTAAGGCGCACGGTGGCTGTCAACCAATGCTGACATCTCAGGGTCTTTTGCAATGACATCCGAGAAAATCGGTATCAGCTTGTGATTGACTGACTGCAAGCCGCCATCCCGTACATCGAGGTCCAGTCTGCTTACAAATTTTCCGTGACTACCACTAGCAATCAGATGGGTTTTGCCGACCAGAACAGGTTCAGGCAATGCGTCATGGGTGTGCCCTGTCAAAATGATGTCGATGCCTTCAACGTCAGCGGCAAGTTTGCGGTCAACGTCAAACCCGTTGTGCGACAGAAGCACGACAAGCTCGGCCCCCTTGCCACGCACTTCAGCAACCATTTCAGCCATGTTGTCCTGCCGGATGCCAAAACTCAGATCGGGGAACATCCAGCCTGGATTAGCAATTGGCATGTAAGGAAAGGCCTGACCGATCACTGCGATCGGCACACCGCCACGTTCAAACATTTTATATGGCTCAAACGCGCGCTCATCCCACATCGTGTCAAAGATGTTGGCACCCAGGAACGGATGGTTCAGTTCATTCTCGACAATCTCCATCACCCGGTCGATGCCAAGGGTGAATTCCCAGTGCGAGGTCATCGCATCTGTGCCCAACAAATTGAAGGTCTCGACCATATCACGACCGTTGGTTCTGAGCGCAGTCAAGCTGCCTTGCCAGGTATCTCCCCCATCAAGCACCAGCGCGTCGGGACGATCTGTGCGGATAGATTTGACGACTGTCGCGATCCGGTCCATTCCACCCATGCGTCCGTAGCCCTTAGCCAGCGCGGTGAAATCGTCATAAGTCAATGCATAATCAAGCGCTGACCCCTGCCCCAATCCGTAAAGTTCACGAAAATCAGCACCAGTGACATGCGGCGGTTTTCCGATCACACCACCTACGCCAAGATTAATCTCAGGCTCGCGGAAATAAATCGGTTTCAACTGTGCGTGGATGTCAGTGATGTGTACAAGGGTTACGTTGCCGGTCGTATTGAACCCAAGAAGATCTTCCTGTGTCAGCGCCTGCTGCGCCGCCAGTCGTGACCAATTCCCAAAACCGGATGCGCCATAAATTGCTGAGGCAGCGAGGCCCGCTTGCAAGAAATGTCGGCGAGAGATCATGTGAATACCTTTCGTAAAATACGCATGCGTTAAATTGAATGTTTAACCTTACAAAAACCCCGCACCGATCACGCGGCGCGGGTTGAAAACTAGTTACGAACAGATGGTCCTTCGACCGAAAGGCCATTGCCACGTGAGGCAACATAAAGCTCCAGTGCTATGAACTCTGGTGATCCGGGCGAATATGTTTGTGCACGCGTATCACGTACACAGCCCTTGAACCTCGAATGCACAGCATTCAGCTTGGCGTTTTTCAGGCGGTAGACCGGAAAGCCATTGATCTGACCCTGCGATAGGTGATCTGCGCGGATCATGTTGCCATAGTTGTCTTCATGGCAATTCGCGCAGCTTAGCTCCAGTTGGCCTGTGCGCGTGTAATAAAGATCACGCCCCATTTCCCATGTGGATTGTGCAGGCCCGTCAATTGCAACGTTGACTGCCATCCCCCGCGAGACTGACGCCAGCAGTGCAGTCATATTGACCATCGTCCCGCCAGTGTATTTCCAGGGTTCTCCACCCATCCGCTCGGTCACACACTCGTTGATTTGCATCTCAAGCGACTGAACCTCGCCATGCTCTTCATCCCATTTAGGATAAACAGCGCGAACACCAGCAAGTGCTTCGGGGCTGTCATGACACGAGGCACAGGATTCCCCGCCCGATCCGCTTTCACTGGCAAATACTTCACGCGCATCATCAACCCAGATCATGCCCGGATTTTCGAAGTCGTCTAATTGCAGGGCTTGCGTTTCGCTTGATCGGAAAAGCCAGCCAGACATAACCTCGCTCATGTTTTCCATATGATCAGGCGCAGGTGCGCGAATGGTCATGTCGATTTCACCATTCACGACCAGATTTGCGTTTTCGTCCGCCAAAGCAGACGCAGCCACAAACGACAGCGCCGATACTGCGGCTACTCCCTTAAGAGCCAATGCTTTCATTGATCTTCCTCCCAGTCGCGTCATCTTATTCTACGGCGATTTCTTTTTGTTCTTCGTAGACGGACCCATCATCGTCATACCAGGTGAACTGGAATGTGCCGCTTTCAGAGATCGTTGCCTGAAACTCAAAAAATGGGTTACGCGAGATTGCTGGCTCAAGCGTCACATCAATGACATTCTGACCGTTAAAATCGCAGGTAAAGCGGTTGATGATCGATCTAGGAATGACATTTCCATCGCCATCTTTACGCTGACCAGATTCCATATTGTGGCTGATCAAGGTTTTGATCGTAATCGTTTCTCCTGCCGCGACGGTTGCTGGAACACGTACGCGAGGCCTAACATTTTCTGCCATGTCTCAATCCCTTCCTGTCAGCCGCCGCAGCCGCCGATTGTGACTTTCACCTCTTGCGAGGCCTGCACGAAGCTTCCGTCAGCCATTTTTGCAACAGCAACCACATCTTGCGTACCAGCCAGACGAATTCTGGTTGAGGCGACGTGAGATCCGGCAAGCGGACCAAAGTTGAAGGTTGCCACACCCGGGTTCGGGTTGCCTGCTGCAAGGATGATGATGGATACCGCGCCTGGCGCATCGACTTCGATCGGAACAGTATTGCCATTCTCCGCAATCTCGGGTGCGGTGAGGGTTATACCGCCTGTTCCGGGCTCGACCCCGCCAGTGAATTCGGCGATCTGGTCCTCAGTCGCAGCGGCAAATACCGGCATTGGCAATGCTGCAACAACAGCGCCGCCGATGGCCATCAATAGTGTGTCTCTACGTGTTAAATTCATGATTGCTCCTTAAACAATGCCGTGCTCATTCTTCTTTGAGCGTGAGCAGATATGCGACAACATCTTCGATCTGTTGAGCGCTGAGCAATGGCTCCAGCTCTCCTTCGGCGGCCTTACCGGTAAAACCGTTGCCGGGCCTGATAAAGCCATCGGTTTTGTAAAACGCCGGCATCATGGTGTCTGGGAATGTCATCTTCGCATTTGCAACAATGCCGCGAAGCTCTTCTGCAGACCAACGACCAGCAACTCCGTCAAGTGAAGGGCCGATATCGCCGTGAAACGGGAAGTCTGAAAGTTCGCTGACCTCGTGACAGGCTATGCAATTGCCGAGCCCGCGCGTTCTCATAATCGTCTTACCACTTTCCGGGTCTCCTGCCGCTCCGGAGAGTGTATTGGCGATAGCACCCTGATCGTCGAAAGAAACATCAGACGGTGCTGTTGTTCCCGCCATCACGACCGTCGAAGCAGCGATAAGCCCGACTGCGAATAATATGGTTCGCTTCATGTGTCCTCCCTAAGACTTGAAAACTTTTCTTTTTGTCTTTCGGGTTAAACGTAGCGCACTGCTTTGTGTCGACGCAACAATAAATTCGATTATTTGAATTTATTGTTGCGTTCTGCCTGTTTAGTCTGTGCTTCCATCGTTTCGTTCACGAATCCGCCGGGCGTGATAGCGCTGAAAATCCTCGTCATCCACTGACTCGTACCGTTTTTCATTGACCCATGTGAACAAGTCTAGGGTGGTCCCTGCACCGAAAGCACCTGGCATCATTGCGACAGATGCCTGCTGTGCTGATTGACCATCTTCCACCGTTTCAGCCAAGAATAAAATGGTTGGCGTAAAGAGAATTCCCCATTTTCTGGCCATATCTTTTTCCGAAAGCGTTTCGCCATCGAAATCCGTCACACCAAGATCACCATGTAAGTTCAGTTGAACAACAAAGTAATTCTCTTCAATATAGCTGGCGATTTCGGGTTGCGGAAAAACCTCTTCATGCATTGAGGTGCAGTAGACGCAGCCGCGTTGTTCAAAAAACAATGCAAGACGCAGACCTTCTGCATTTGCCTCAGCCAAATCCTCGTTCAGGTCTTTAAACGTATCCCGCATCCACGCAGTTTTGTGCAGACCATCATCACCAAGTTCCACAGCCCAGGAAGATGACGCAAGAAACGCTGCTGCCAGGAAGGTAAGAAAAATTCTCATGGTCGTTTCTCCTTTTCAGATTACCCAATGCGACTAAAAACAGGAAAGGTATCGAGCATCCATTGAGCTATGTAATTGATTGAATTTGTTGCGATCAGAAGCCCGAACAGTATCAGTAACAGGCCCATCAGTTTTTCAACCAGACCCAAATGGCGCCTAAAACGGGCCATCCAGCGCATGAAAGGTGCAATGAACATTGCCGCAATCACAAACGGCAATGTCATCCCTGCACCATAAGCGAACAACAACCCGGCCCCGCGCCCAGCAGTTTCTGCGCCCGCTGCGGTAAACAGGATTGTCGCCAAAACCGGACCCACACAGGGCGTCCACCCAAAAGCAAAGGCAAGCCCAATAACATAGGCCCCTAAAAAACTGAGGTTCGATGTATCCCCTGCATCCGCCCTGAATTGCCGGTAAAGAAACCCAATTCGCAACACACCAAGGAAATGCAAACCCATGACGATGATCAATGCGGCAGCCATCCAGCGAAGGACGTCAAACCATTCACGAACCAACTGGCCAAAAACAGTCGCCGTTACCCCCATGGCCATAAAGACCGTAATCACTCCGAAAGAAAAAAGGAGCGCGGACAAAACCGCGCGCCGACGGACGGAAACCGAAATAACCGCGTCTGCGGAGATTTGGTTCATACCAACTCCGGCCAGGTAGCTGAGATAGAACGGTACGATCGGCAAAACACAGGGGGAAAGAAACGATAGGAGCCCCGCTATTATAGCGCCGGTATAGGTGATATCGAACATGTGCTGACCCAGTTCTTGATTCATTCAAATATTCAAATTATGTTGTTTGTTGTCTGGTCGTCAAATGATCTGATGCATTCGAGTGGTTCAACGATGTCTTGTTTCTTAAAATCTCTAGTGCTGACTTTCAGCTTTCTAAGTATGTTTTCAACGGCCTGGGCCGGAACTAATTTGATTATGGTTGAAGAACAGGGATGCCTATGGTGTATACGCTGGAACGAAGAAATTGCACCGATTTATCCGAAAACCGAAGAAGGCGCGCACGCTCCGCTACGGCGTATCGATCTTCATGACCCGCAACCGTCTGATCTCACGTTCAAGCTTCCGGTCCGTTTCACACCAACTTTTATCCTGATGGATAACGGCATAGAAGTTGGGCGCATCGAAGGCTATCCGGGAGAAGATTTCTTTTGGGGTCTTCTCGGAGTTCTTTTTCAAAGGATACCCATCAGGGGAGCAACTACAAACATCGCAGGTTAAGAGGCAAAGGACTTGCACAAACTTGTGAGCAATGAAACGAGTACCGCATTTGACGCGACCCTTAAAACAAGGGTATTTGCGAACAATCGGATAAAACGACCTCGGGAAGAAAAAGATGGCGCTGCCAGTATTTGATGAAACCTTATCCAAAGACGATATGAGCTTGATGCACGAAAATGCGACCCGAGCGTCGAATTTTCTAAAGGCACTTGGCCACGAGGGCCGCCTGATGATCCTTTGCTACCTCGCAACCGGCGAAAAATCGGTTACCGAACTTGAAAGATTTCTATCCGCACGCCAGGCAGCCGTATCACAGCAGCTTTCCCGTTTGCGCCACGAAGGACTCGTAAGCCCACGCCGCGACGGGAAGACAATTTACTACAGCTTGACAGATGACCGTTCGCGCCAAATCATGGAAGTTGTCTATGATTTGTTTTGCAAGTCCGAATGAATAGTAACCGCTGATCGGTTGCTATGACCTTCCGGTTTTGACCTGAGGAGGAGGTCAAACGATGCAGGAAATTATGAGTGACGCAATGCTTGTCGCTATAGTTGGGCTGCTTGGCGGTGTCGCCTTGGGGCTCGCTGCGCGCCTTGGACGGTTTTGCACGTTAGGTGCGATCGAGGACCTGCTCTATGGCGGGGACGATCTGCGAATTCGCATGTGGCTCGTCGCGCTTGGTGTAGCAATATTTGGCACCTTTTCTCTTTCGGGTCTCGGATTACTTGAGACACAACAGGCTTTTTACCTGTCTCAGACCTGGAGCCCACTTGCCAGTATCATTGGTGGTTTGGTTTTTGGGTACGGCATGGCGCTTGCTGGCAATTGCGGTTTCGGTGCGCTCGCGCGTCTGGGTGGCGGGGACATGCGGTCTTTTGTGATTGTACTGGTCATGGGGCTGGCATCTTACGTCATGCTGTCCGGTCCGCTTGCCAAGCTGCGCATAACAATTTTTCCGTCCGAACCCGTGGTTGGAACCCCGCCCGGTTTCGCGCATTCTCTGGCATCGCAAACAGGGCTGTCGGCTATCCCGATCGGCCTTTGCATCGGTCTTCTCGTTCTTATTCTTGCGCTTATGTCCCCAAATATACGCCGTTCAAAAGAGGCCTTGTTCTGGAGCGTTGTCGTCGGCCTGGCGATCGTCAGCGGCTGGGCGGGCACGCAATGGGTCGCGCGCCACGGCTTTGACGTGGTTCCCATCGTATCGCATACGTTCTCTGCCCCAATCGGTGAAACAATGCTCTACGCCATGACCTCCAGCGGAAGTTCCGTCAGCTTCGGTACTAGCTCTGTGTTTGGGGTATTGTTGGGCTCATTTATCGGCAGTCTGATCAAAGGCCATTTCAGGTGGGAAGCATGTGAAGATCCGCGGGAATTGCGCAGGCAAATTCTCGGAGCCTGCATGATGGGGTTTGGCGCGGTTGTTGCTATGGGGTGCAGCATTGGCCAGGGGTTGTCAGCGTTTTCACTATTGGCATTCAGCGCGCCCGTCACGCTCGCAGCAATCGTTATTGGTGCCGCATTCGGGTTGCGCCAGCTCATCGCGGGATTTGAGCCAAAAATCTAAAAACTTGCTAATTTGTGGATTCACATCAAAATTAGAATTCTAATGACTGTTTGGGAGGCAAGTCATGTGTCAGATTTTTGCCGGACAAGACCCTAAAGATTATCAGCCCGAAACGCGGCGTCTGCGCCTGAACGGGCAGAGCACAAGCATCCGCCTGGAAAAATCTTTTTGGGAAATCGTTGACGGAATAGCGCAGAACGAGGGGCTCACAACACCTGCTTTTGTGTCCAAGCTCCATTCCGAAGTCCTTGAGCTTAGAGGAGAAGCTCCTAATTTCACCTCATTGCTTCGCTGTGCCTGCCTGATACGGCAGCACCATCTGTCGTCAGCACCAGAATCGATCGCTGCTGAATAAATTTCAGGTGTAGTACCTCGTTACTACCAAGGCCCTAAATTGGTTCGCTACCCTTACCAGATCATGCAGTTGTTCGGGTTAGGGAGGTGCCAATGGCAAAAGCAATCCACGCAATGATTCGCGTCCTGGAGGAAGATCGCTCGGTCTCTTTCTATGAAAATGCCTTTGGGCTTACGTCTGCTGAGCGGATGGATTTTGACGATTTCACGCTCGTCTATCTCAGCAACCCCGAAGCCAGCTTTGAGCTGGAACTCACAATCAACAAAGCAAGAACTGAACCTTACGACCTTGGCGATGGCTACGGTCACATAGCGTTCTGTGTTGAAGATCTGGATGCTGAGCACACGCGCTTCAACGATGCAGGTTATGCGCCACGCAAGATCGTAGAATTTAACAAAGACGGCAGTTTGCTGGCGCGGTTCTTCTTTGTGCAGGATCCGGACGGCTACCAAATCGAAGTGCTGCAAAGGCACGGACGCTATCACTGACTCAAACTAAAGATAGGGAGGACTCCATGACTATGGGATCAAAAAAACTAACACTGACCCGAAGGGACCTACTTTCGCACAGTGTGGCAGCAGGTGCTGCTTTTGTCGTAGGTTCCGGCTATGTGGCGAGCACATCAGCCGCCTGGGCTATGGAGGTTGAACACCTTCAACCAGAAACAATGGCAACCCTGATCCAGATGGCACGCGACATCTACCCACATGATCACGTGGCTGACGAATTCTATGCAGCGGCGGTCAAAGGCTATGACAACGCAGATAGTGCAGAAACCGTCGAATCCGGCATCGCCGCGTTGAACGCCGCTGCTGTTGGGATGGGTTTCGCCAGTTACGTCGATACCGGTTGGGAGCGTGATCGCGTCGACATTTTGCGCGGCATGGAAGACAGCGGCTTTTTCCAAACCGTACGCGGCGGTCTTGTAACCGGGCTCTACAATCAAAAAGCCGTTTGGCCGTTGTTTGGTTATGAGGGCGAAAGCTTTAGCAAAGGCGGTTACATCGACCGTGGCTTTGACGACATCAACTGGATCTGAGGGAGGACATAACAATGGCTGCACCATATGACATGAACGACGACAGCGTTGTCGTCATAATCGGAACCGGCGCTGGCGGCGGTGTTCTGGCAAACGAGCTTGCGCAAAAAGGCGTGAACGTTGTCGCGCTTGAGGCCGGAGGGCGATATCTGCCCGAAGATTACATCAACGACGAGTGGGAAAGTTTTGGCCAGTTAGCCTGGCTCGACGCCCGCACCACATCAGGTGACTGGCGCGTTGCCAATGATTTTTCGGGCCTGCCCGCATGGATCGTGAAAGCGGTCGGCGGCACAACAACCCACTGGGCTGGCGCTTCGCTGCGCTTTCAGGACCATGAATGGAAAGCGAAAACCAACTACGGTGACGTACAGGGCGCAAACCTTCTGGACTGGCCGATAGATGGCGCGGAAATGGCGCCTTATTATGAAAAGGCCGAAACCAAGCTGGGCGTCACCCGTACTGGTGACCGGGCTGGATTGCCGGGCAACAACAACTTCAAGGTTTTTGAAGCTGGAGCGAAAGCCCTTGGCTACAAAGAGGTGCATACTGGCCGCATGGCAATCAATTCGGCAGACTACGATGACCGAATGGCGTGCCAACAAACAGGCTTTTGCTTTCAGGGCTGTAAATGGGGGGCAAAATGGTCTGCCGCCTACACCGACATCCCAAGGGGGGAAGCCACCGGCAACCTTGAAGTACGAGAACGCGCACATGTTCTGAAGATCGAACATGATGACTCCGGAAAGATTACCGGCGTTCTTTACGCGGATGCGGACGGCAACCAGCAGATGCAAAAGGCGCGCATTGTCTGCGTGGCTGGGAATTCAATCGAAAGTCCGCGCTTGCTACTGAATTCTGCGTCCAGCATGTTCCCCGACGGCCTGGCAAACAGTTCCGGTCAGGTTGGACGCAACTATTTGCGACACATGACCGGATCGGTCTACGCGGTGTTCGACAAACCCGTAAAAATGTGGCGTGGAACGACCATGGCAGGCATCATTCAGGACGAATCCCGCCACGATCCGTCCCGCGGTTTTGTTGGTGGGTATGAACTTGAAACCTTGGGGTTGGGTTTGCCCTTTATGGCCGCATTCCTTGATCCCGGTGCATGGGGTCGCGAATTTACGACCGCGTTGGACGGCTATGAAAACATGGCTGGCATGTGGATCGTGGGCGAAGACATGCCACAGGAAACAAACCGCATCACGCTGAACCACAAGGTAAAAGACCAGTTCGGCCTGCCAGCACCAAATGTGCATTTTGATGATCATCCCAACGACATTGCCATGCGCAACCATGCCTATAAGCAAGGTGCGGCGGTCTATGACGCGGTTGGCGCAACGCGTGTCTTCCCGACACCACCCTACCCGTCAACGCATAACCTTGGCACAAACAGAATGTCGGAGAATCCAAGAGATGGCGTCGTGAACAAACACGGTCAGACTCACGATATCGCTAACCTGTTCATCTCGGACGGCAGCCAGTTCACGACCGGTGCGGCTGAAAACCCAACTCTGACGATTGTGGCGCTTGCTATTCGGCAAGCCGATCATATCGCCAGTGAAATGAACAAGGGTAACCTTTAATCGCGAAACGAAAAACCTACCCTGGGCTGCCCAGCCGTCCGGGGTAACATCCTAGCTAAGACAAGGGCTTTTTCACCTGCCTCGCCGCGTGCTTCCGCGGCGATTTTGCCAACGCAAAAGGCCACCCAAGGACGGTCGCTAAATTACTGTTATATAATGATAAATTTTGGTTGCGGGAGTAGGATTTGAACCTACGACCTTCAGGTTATGAGCCTGACGAGCTACCGGGCTGCTCCATCCCGCGACAGTTTTT